>JAFWRL010000265.1 GCA_017520105.1 Fibrobacter sp. | reverse complement strand
TGCGATTTCGTGCCCTTCGTCGGCCAGACCCTGGAATCCGCTCCAGTTGGGGTTCCAGTTCACCACCAGGTTGAAGGTAGCCTTGTAGCCATACTTCTTGAACATCGGACCAGCGTCGGTCACGTGGCTCGGTGCGCCATCATCGAACGTGAAAGACGCTGCACCCTTGCGGAAACCTGCCCAAGTGCCGATTTCGGCCGTTTGAGCAAAAGCTGTGCCAACCATAAACAATCCAGTTGCTGCGGCGGCAATAGAAATTTTTTTATTGTTCATATATCCACACCTTATTTGTTTTGCATTATGCAAAAATGGTTTAACCCCGAAACTAATCTAACTCCATATATAATGAACAGTCCCTTCGAAAATTTCTTTTTGTTGTATAGTAATGCAACAGGGAAAATTTGCCCTGTCATTCCCGGCTTGACCGGGAATCTCCCTTTTTGAAGATGTGTTTACATTGTCATTCCCGGCTTGACCGGGAATCTCCTTTTGAAGATGTTTTTGCATTGTCATTCCCCACTTGATGGGGCGGACAGCACTTGGAGCTCTGCTCCTTAGTGCGCATGGCCACCTTTAGGTGGGAATCTCCCTTTTGTAAGATTTATTTATCATAAAATTTTGATCCGTTTCCCTGAAAAAAGCGTGTTAAATAAGCGGGAATCCCTTTCTATAGCAATTCCTTTTTGTCATTCCCGACTTGATCGGGCGGACAGCACTTGGAGCTCTGCTCCTTAGTGCGCATGGCCACCTTTAGGTGGGAATCCCCTTTTAGGAGAAACAATGAACAATAACTATTACGTTTACATATTGACGAATAAATACAAAACCGTCTTTTATACAGGCGTAACTAATGATTTGTATAGAAGAACTTTTGAACATAAGACGAAACTAAGTGATGGCTTTTCTGAAAAGTATAATGCTGTTCGGAAAAATAGGAGATGCCTGCTCGGAGGCAGGCATGACAACCTCAAATCCAAATTCCTAATTTAAACATCAACCAGTCAACATTAACCAACTAACCTCAACTAACTCCGAAATATCTAGTAACTAGTAACTACTAAATAGTAACTAAAGGTACCCAACTAACTATATTTATCTTCATGGATTTGCTGTCGATTTTCTCCTCCGTTCTGGACGAAGTTTACGAAAAAAACGAATATCCCGCACTTGTGGCGCTCCAAAGCGAATGGAGCGAAACGCGCCCGTTCGAAGGGCTCCGCGTGCTTGTGGCGACTCCGATTTACCGCAATACCATGACGCAGTACCGCGCTCTCGTGGCTGGCGGGGCGGAACTTCTTGTGGGGCTTTCGGGAATGAACGACCCCGATGTTGTCGATTTCATGGGGGAGTGGGGCGTGTCGGTCGTGACGCCTGCGGAAATGCTCGAAGCGGAGTCCCGGGGTGAATTTGTCGATTTGGTGCTCGATTGCGCTGGGCCTTTTGCGGGGCTTCACCCGAAAATTGGCTTTGTGGAACTCACCCGTTCGGGCGTGCAGTACTACAAGGACGCGAAAAAGCCGGTTTTTGTCGCCGATAGCGGCATCGTGAAGCGGATTGAGACTTCCTTGGGCACTGGAGACGGCTATTTTAGGGCGCTTGAAAAGTTGGGCTTTGGTGGCAATTTTGAAGGCAAGAAACTATTGGTTTTCGGAAGTGGCAAGGTCGGTTCGGGAATTGCGCTTCAGGGCGTGCGTCGCGGTTGCTGTGTTACCGTAGTGACGGATTTGAAACGCGCGCAATCTGAACAGTCCGCGCAGTCCGAAAATGCAAAAAATGCGGCGAATCCTGAAAAAACCGCAAATTCCATGCCGGCGGGCGATTTTTCGGCGGTGCTTTTGCAAAACGGCGTAGAAGTTGTCGATTGCCATGACTATGCGGCTGTCGCAGCCTTGATTGAAAAGGCCGATTTCGTCGTGACGGCGACGGGGGTTGCCGGCGCTTTGAACGCTCCCGAACTTAAAAAATCGCTCCTTTCGACAAAGGCTGTCCTTGCGAACATGGGCGTCGAGGACGAATATGGCGAGGCAATTCCTGCCGAAAAAGTGCTCAACGCCAAAGGTCCGCTGAACTTTATTCTCGAAGAACCAACACACCTCAAGTACATCGACACGTCACTGGCATTGCACGCCGCGCTTGCAGAACTTCTCGTGCAAGAGGCAAAATCTGCGACTCTTGCGGAACGCGCGAATTTTGAAAGCGAGGGTATCGCGACTCCGGTTGGAACGGTCGGTCTTCGCTTCCCGCCGCAGGAAATCGAACAGCGACTCCTTTCCATCGCCATTCAAAATGGCGTCATCGGCCCTGAAATCTGCGACATGCTCGGCGGCTTTCCTGCCGAAATGGATTAGGTGCGACAATGTCTCCCGAGAACATGAAAAAGGTCGTCGATCTCTGCAACCAGATTTCGAACATCACCTACGAAAATTTGACAAAAATCATCCGCCTTGAACAGACGGGGAGCGCCACCGGCGCGCGCAAACTTGACGACAGTGACCAGAACGATATCGATTCCTGGATGGGCGGCGGCACCTGTTTCAGCATGACGTGGCACCTCTACCAGGCGCTGACCGACATGGGCTTCAAGCCGCGTCTTGTCATGGGACACAAGCGCAAAGAACGCAACATCCACTGCGCGCTGATTCTTCCTGACCCTGACGACAGCGTTGTCACCCCCGGGCAACTTTTTTCTACGAATGTCACCCCGACCTCCGTGCCGGGGTCACCTCTCTCGTCTCTCGTCTCTCGTCTCTCGTCTAATTCCTACCTTCTCGACCCCGGTTACCTGATTTTCGACCCGCTCCCTATGCCACTCCCGCAGCCGTTTGGCACTGGCGAAGCATTTTTTCCGCTTTCCCCGAACTGCGTTCGTCTCGTGCGTCCGACGCTAGAATCCATGGAACTCTGGACCGGCGGCGCAGGCGCCCCCATGAAACTCCGCTTCGAATACCCCGTCGAAGGCGTCTCCGTCGAAGAATTCAAGCATCACTGGAACGAAAGTTTCTACCGCGAAATGATGACGTACCCCGTACTGAACCGCCTCGACCGCGAAAAGGGCGTCCAGTATTACTACCAGAAAGGGAACCTTGTCGTGCGCAACGCCACCGGCTCGAAAATGACGAAAATCGACCCTGCCGACCGCGTGCAGACCCTCAGCGACATCTTCAAACTTTCCCCAACCATCATCGAAAAAGCCCTGAACATCCTGGAAAAAAAGTAACCCGACGCCACGGCGGCATTCTCGTAAAAATACGTCATCTCGGCGGCATTCTCGTAAAAATATGCCGTCTTTTATTTCAGTTTTTTCAGTTCGTGCATCAGCATCGCCATGCCGATGATGGCCGCTCCGGTGTCGGCAATGGGCTGCGCCATGAACACACCCTTCAGTTCAAAGAAGTGTGGCAGAATCAGCAAGAAGGGAATCAGGAGAATCACCTGACGGCAAGCGTTGAGGAACATCGCTCTGAGAGCTTTTCCGGTTCCCTGGAAAAAGTTGCCAGCCAGCATGCCGAACGGTATCATGAAGAATGCGGCGGTGAAAATCCGCATGGCCCAGGCGGAGGTTTCTTGTAATTCGAGGTCTCCGGGGGCAAAGGGGGCGACGAATGCTTCGGCCTTCAACATCACGGCGACCCAGCAGATTGCCATGAACGAGCCCGCATAAATAATTGAAAACTTGAGAGTCTGTTTGACGCGGCTGTTGAGCCTGGCGCCATAATTATAGCCGATGATGGGCTGCGTACCGTGGACAAAACCCATGAGCGGGAGCACAATGATGGATACGACGCTGTTGATGATGCCAAAAGCGGAAATAGCTATGTCTCCGCCCGAAAGCGTTCCGGTGGGCTTAAGGCTTATGTTGCCGTAAGTCGTGAGGCTCCAGGCCAGAATAGCGTTCATGAGACTGTTGCAAATTTGCATCACGGATGGCGGGAGGCCCAAGATGTAGATTTTTCGAACGTAGGGGAGACGCAGCTTCATGTGGCGTAAGCGAATCTTGATGGGCGAGGATTTCTTCACGAAAAACTGCGTTATCAATGCGCTTGCGATTAGTTGTGAACAAATGGTAGCCCAGGCCGCCCCTTCGATTCCCCAATGGAATTTCATGATGAACAGCCAGTCCAAAATGATATTGCTGACCGCGCCTACAATTTCGCGGAACATGGCTGTCTTTGGGTGACCCATCGAACGGATAAAGTGGTTCATGCCGGGGGCTATCGTCTGGAAAACGGCTCCGCAAAGCAAAATGCGCATGTAACTTTCGGCAACGGGGAGCGTCTGCTCGCTTGCCCCGAACAGCTTGAGGAGCGGCGTCATGAAAATTTCGCCGAACGTGAAGGCGAGAACCGCCATGATAATTAGCAGCGAAAAAGAGTTGTTGAGGATGATGCTTGCCTGGAGGTATTTCTTTTGCCCAAGGCGGATGGCGAAGAGCGTGTTGCCGCCAACGCCTACCATCATCGAAAGCGCCATGATGAACAGGCAAATCGGAAAGCAGAGCGTAATACCTGCAATTCCTAAACTTCCGACTCCTTGCCCCACATAATATCGATCCACTATATTGTAGAGGGCGTTCACACACATGCTGATGATGGCGGGAACGGAAAACTGCAACACCAATTTCGGGATGCTTGCTGTGCCAAAGGAATTAAGGCGCTTGGAGTAAAATTCACTCATCGGCGCGCAAATATAGAAAAAGGTACAAGCCTATGCAAGTTCCTTGGAACTATGTTTTTTAGGAAGTAGGTGTTAGGTTATAGGTCTTAGGAGCCCCCGCTTGCACGGCACCAATAACAGACACGGCACTAATCACATTGTCACCCCGGATTTATTCCGGGGTCACCTTACACGGCACCAATAACAGACACGGTACCAATCTAAACAGCCACCTGATTCTTCCCGTTTCCTTTGGCGACATACAACAGTTTGTCGCTTTCGGCGATGAGGTCCGCAATTTGCGACACGTCAGCCCCCTTTCGCGACGAAATCCCGAGCGAAATCGTCACAGGAATCCTCGTGTCCATCCACGAGAAAATGTGGTGCGCTATAGCGATGCGCAACTTTTCGGCCCGCTTCTTTGCGTCCTCGGGCGTAATCCCGTTCATCAGCAGCAAAAATTCTTCGCCGCCGTAGCGGGCAAGCAAGTCGGAATCCCGCTTTTCGTCGCTCAGCAACCGTGCGATTTCCTTTAAGACAAGGTCTCCGCACTGATGCCCCCACGTGTCGTTGACTTGCTTGAAATTGTCGATGTCAATCATCACGATGTTGATGAACGTGTCGTTGCGGCGGGCATAGACAAGTTCACCGGCGGAACGTTCTGCAAATGCCTGGCGGTTTAAAATCCCGGTAAGCGGGTCCTTTGTCGCCGCTTCGTAAAGTTCGCGGCTGAACGCCTCTTCGCTCGGATCCTTGTAGGCGACCTTCAATACCATCCTGCCAATCTGGAGCCTGTTGTCGGAATCGAGAATCTGCTTGTGCACAAAGTTTCCATCGACAAAGGTGCCGTTGGTGCTGCCGAGGTCTTCGACCGTGACACTCCCTCCGTCAAAGGAAAGGGCGCAATGCCTCCGGCTTACAAGCTCGTCTTCGAAGCGGATGTCGGCATCTTGTCCGCGCCCGAGAACGACAGTTCCCCTTTCGAGCGGAATCTGCGCAAACTGATTCTGCGGATACAGGACAATCAAATGCGGATGTACCACCATCTGGTCGAATTGGATGGTATTGTCGTTGCTCATGATGGTTTCGTCTTCCATAATTTTTTTCCGTCACCTCGGGGTCATTTTTCTTCTATTGAAAATCTAGATTTATGTGACGAAAATCAAATCATTTTTTGCGATTATTTCTTATGATACACCTATTGTAAAATTAAATTTATAAACATGTTGAGAATTTGTGAATTGGTTGGTGGATTGGCTTACATAAACTTTTTTTCACAATTCTTTGGAAGAAAAATCTCCCTTTTTTCCCTAAAAAAAGTAGATTTCGTGCAGGTGTGGCTTATCAAGAAGGCCGGTCTTTTTGTTATGCCTCAGTGGATTAAGAACCTAAATGGATGAAAAATATGAAAAAAAGTAATAGAGCTTTGCAAAGTTTTGCGATTATGCTGGTTCTGCTCCTGATTGGGGCACAGGGAGCATGGGCTGATTTACGTCGTCAGGATAATACGGTGTGCTCGCCCAAGATTCACTTCAAAGTTCCAGATAGTTGGACCAGAGCTTACGTCGTGATTGGTGGTTCTGCACATGCGATGGGCGTTCCTGACGAAAATGGATGGGCTACCATTGATTTCAGCGATGCGAAGGCTGTGGGTACGAATAACGATGACCGTTTCTTTATTAACAGCGTTGCTGACAACACCTGCCAACAGAAGTGCGTAATGCCTACACAGTTTGGCATAAGGACCAATGACACCCGTACCGCAAGTTTCTCTTGCAGTACGTTTGAAACGGGTAATAAATCTTGGGTCGATGGTGGCGAAGTCTGGATTCAGGACCATCCGGATATCAAGAAGTCTGGCAAGACTTATATCACCTACGAAGAACCGAAGGTTTATGACTTCTACATCTTCTTGCCTAACAATACGACTTGGAAGAGTGCTGAACCTTACATCAGTGAAACCGATGCCAGTGGCAAGACAAAAGAAGTTGCGTTGTACAATGATGGTGCAAACTGCGGTTGGTACTACAGGCGTTATATTGATGAAAAATTCCCGGAAAGTGTTGTCATTCACAGAAACGATGATCCCAAGATGGAAGACGCTATCGGTATGAACGGCGCCTGGGAAGAAGGTGCTGCCACGCCCATTGCTTTGGAAGGGTTGTTTGAAATTTATTCGACTGAACCGGGCTATAACAAAGCGCTTTATTTCGTGGCTGATGCCGAAGAATCTCAGAAACTCCCCAGCTCAAACCAGGGCTGGTACGTAAAACGCCCTGATGTGACGGGCAAGTGTGGTTATGACTTGGCTGCTATAATTTACGATACCGATGCTAGCTTGCATGGTGCATTTACTTGCAACCCGGACTGGAATGCTGGGCAGACTCCTGAGCAGGCTCACGCTAACGCTTGCTATTCGCCAAGTGCTAAGTTCCAGGTGCTTTCTTCGGCTACGGCTGAAATGCCCTGTATTGGCGTGACCAAAGGAATGGTGGAATCTACGCTTGACCCGAAGACCAAGAAGATGAAGTTGACTTCTACGGGTAAGAAGTGCTTCGGTGCTCAGGCTGATGAAGCTTTTGCCGCTATGTTTAACTTTACGCAGGGTGTCAACGAACAGTATTGCTTCAACATGCCTTTTGAACAGGCGGCCGATGGCAAGTTTGAATTTGAATCGGATTACTACCAGAGTCCCGGTGCTACTGTTCCGGGTGGTTTCTATCCGGCCGAAAAAGAGCCTGATGCAGACAAGATGATGTCTGAACGTCTGCCTGCTGCTGAAACCAAGCGCAAGGCTGAAGGTCCGGTCTATTTCTGCGGTGACCAGGAACCGTCAACGACTCCGCTCGGCCTTCGTACGATTGACGAAAAAGAAGGCGTTCCGAAGAGCGATTTGATGTGTAATGGCCCTGGCTGGGATGGCGGCGTTGACTGCGATGGTTTGTTTGCTGCCGGTTCCGAATTTACAATTGGTACTAACGCTATTGCTACCCAGATTTCGAGAAAGCTCGGTGTTACCTGGGTCGGTGATGGTTGGGCCTGGGGCTGCGAAGGTCTGCCCTCTCCAGAAGGATGGCCGAGATATACTGGAGGTACAGAAAATCCGGGTACAGCAACCGCTTCTACTTATCGTTGGACCTCTGGAGATGATGACAGTAAGGCTCTTACAAAGGGCGGCCGTAACCAGCATTTCTGCTTTGAATCTCATGCTAACTTCCGTTTCAGAAACGGCTTGAAGTTCAGCTTCCGTGGTGACGACGATATTTGGGTCTTTATTGATAACAAGCTTGCTGTGGACCTTGGTGGTACTCACCTTGCCGCTCCGGGCTATGTCGATTTGGATAAGTTCATGCCGAATGCCGAAGTCGGCAAGTCCTATGACATCGATATCTACTTCTGCGACCGTCGTACGACGATGAGTAACGTCCACATCAAGACGAACATGTTCATCGAACAGACGACCGGTATTATTCCTGAAGGTAAGCAGGATACAAAGGCCTTCATTGAAAAAGGTGATAACATCTTCAAAATCTGCTACAAGAAGTCCGGTGGTGGTTCTTGCGGTGCCGCTTTGGGCGGTGGCGGAGAAGAACTCAAGTGCGGTAAGGACATTACCGAACCGATTACCTATATCTTCTCGACGGACAAGAGCGGACAGGATCCGACCAAGACAAAGTATAGTGCCGACGATTTCGCTGCAAACCCGAAACCGTATGATGGTGGTATTGACGTTTCTGAACCGTCCACTCCGATTATCAATGAGGATAAGCTCAAGGCTGCATTGCCGAGCGGTAAGTACTTCCTTATCATCAAGATTGGTACTGACCAGAAGCCCATCGAAATCAACATCAAGGGTTCTCTCGCAGTCGCTAACCGCGAAGCCGTTACCGTTGATGAAAACGGCAACCTCAGCCTCCCGTATTTGTTCAAGTCTCAGGCCATGGCTTCCCAGTTGAAGGAAGATGGCACTCCGGACATCGACCAGATGATTCCGCTCTATGTCGCTCCGATGATTGATCCGTGCAGTAACGCTGCGGATTGTAAAGATCCTCTTGAAATGCAAATGGCTCCTGGTTCTGAATACAGCTTGCAGGTGGACAACCCCAAGGCCCAGTTCTTTGCCATGAAGGGTGGCAAGCTTACGCCGTTCAGCCCGACTTCGAAGCGCACTGTCGGTGATGGTGGTATCGATACCATTTACGTGACGATTCCGTTCGATGAAATGGATACCAAAGCTGTCGAAACGGTTCATGTCAATGTGAACGGCAGCGCTCGCAAGGCCGAAATCAAGTTCTTCGTGCCGCGTCTCGTGTTCGTGGATTCCGAAACTACGTTCAAGGTTGTGACGGGAGACAAGGATTCCGATCCGGTCCGCATGAAGGGTTCTGCCTATGAATTCTATGTGGTTGCCCTTAATGGTGACGATTCTCCGTGCACGGATTGCAACTTCAAGCTTACGCAGGGTTCCAAGACCTCTGATGGGGTAAGAATCATTGCTGGCGGTGAAGTCGTGAATGGTCGCGCCAAGGTTACGATTCAGTCCTCCAAGGAATATTGCAGAGTGGGCGAAGGTCCTGCTTGCAAGGGCACCGCTACGCTTCATGTTGTTGGCCCGAGCCCAGCACTCATGCAGGCAACTTATGACAATATGCAGTTCACTGAACCGCCGGTTCCGTATCCGCTGTTTGCAGACATCTTTGACGTCCATGGCGCACCGTCCGAGGCTACTATAAATGTTCCGCCTCCGTACTTCAGTCCCGAAAAGGAATACCTCGACGGTATTGGCGACTCCGTGGTCGTTTACTACCATCGTGAATTCCATAAGGACTCTCTCCCGGATAAGGTTGCTGTGTTCTGGGAAAGTGACAAGGATTCCGTGCTCTTTGAACATGATGAAGTCGTGAAGGGTGCTGCTTGCGGTACTGCTAAGGGTGCTAAGACGGATTCCACCTGTATCCCGAGAATTACTCTTGGTGGTAAGAAACTTTCCAAGGATGTGAAGACTTATACTGATGGCTCGGCTAAGGTTAAGTCTTGGGCTACATACTCGGCTCGTGGAGTGGTTGTGACTTCGGAATACTCGGGCGTCCTTCTCGACCGTATTGCCCCGATTATCATCTCTGCAAGGGCCGTTACCGACACCGCCAAGGGTTCGACCGCTCAGCTGAAGATTAAGTTCTCTGAAAACGTCGAGAAGACGAGTGAAGGTGCTCAGCAGGGAGATAACGTGTTCTCCTTCTACATTAATGCCGCTAAGGAACATCATTTTGTAGAGTACATTCCGATTGCTTCGGGTGTGTCTTATGGAAGACAGCTCGATTCTAACCAGACCATCCTTTACAGCCAGGCTTCTGAATTCCCGCAGGCGGGTGACTACATCCACTTTAGGGGTATCAATGGCACTGGTCTTGTCATGGACCAATCTAACTATAAGGCTGTTACAGATTCTATGCCGGGTGCCGAAGGGCTCCGTCCTGCTGATGAATACAATTGGAACATTGCTCCGGCCTACGATTCGGACCCGAGCGTCCGTGTTCCGTCTCCGTGGGCTTTGATTACGGGTGCCGTGAAAGATTACGCTGTAAGACTTATGCCGGATGCTATCGGAAGTATTCCGCTCACACCGTCTGAATACGCTAAGCTTCCGGATATCGAAGCATTCACCTTCGATGCCTATAAGGATGAAAGCGACTTCAAGAAGGCTATGATCAATAAGGATGCCTCTGTTGATCCGAATCTTGCCAATTACGGCTTTGTGCCGCATGGCTGGTTCGTCAAGAGCGATATGAGCGCCTTGATTGTTCAGGATACGACGACGCAGGCTGCAATCGGTAACAACTATGCTTCTGTCTTCTTCAACTACGAACTCCAGTTCTTCACGAACCTCGGTTCTCATGTTGTGACCAAGAAGGGCCGCATCTACTGCGATGACGCCATGAACAAGAAAGAAAATGGCAAGTACTTCTTCGAAGGCAAGAACTGCGTTGATAAGCCGAAGAACTTCTTCATCGTATGGAACATGAAGTCCAACAAGGATCGCCTCGTGGGTTCTGGAGCCTACGTTGCCAAGTTGAAGACTTACGTCCAGCTTGCTAACTTCGGTAAGAAGAACAAGAACGACAAGACCGAGATGTGGGGTGTCCGCCATAACACGAAGGTTATTGGCAACATGAATATCGAAAATAGCAAGTAATCGACTTCGATAGAATTTAAAAAGCCTCCCATTCGGGAGGCTTTTTTGTATCGCAATCCAGCATCACCTGTCACCCCGGCATTCGCCTTGTCATCATCCCGAACGAATGTGAAGGATCCAGTCAAGGTTCTTTTTGTCTTGTCACCCCGGCATTCGCCTTGTTGTCATCCTGAACGAATGTGAAGGATCCAGTCACGGTTCTTTTGTCTTGTCACCCCGGCCAGAGCCTGTCCCGGATTTATTCTCTTTGACCACTTAGCACATTTGTGCTTATGTGGTCATGATCCGCGAATGGGGACGGGATGCCGGGGTCAGTTTACACATTTATCCTTAGCTTTTTCTATATTTCATAGCATGCGAAAGTTTTTAATTATTGCCTCTTTGTTTGCTTTGGCGTGGGCCGCTTCTCCAACGGATTTAGATTCTCTTTTCCGTGGAAACGAGTACAAGCCCTCTCTCAGTTCTTCGCTCCGCGATACGTCGTCGAGCATCCCTGCTAAGGTTGCTGCCAAGAATGACAAGTCCGATGGCTTCTATATGCTCCAGTTCGAAGCTGTAGGCGATTTTGATGCGGCACAGAGGCGTAAAGCTCAGCTTTCTGCGAGCACGGGTTATACGATTCAGGTCGTTTTTGATACGCCGTTCTACAAGCTGCGTGCTGGTGGATGGAGCAAGCGCAAGGTGGCCGAGGACAAGGCCCGCGAACTTTCTGCGTACAACATTCCCGCGTTTGTCGTAAAAATCCGCTAAATTTTTTTCGTCGTTTAGACTTCTTTTACTGTCACCCCGGCATTCGCCTTGTCGTCATCCTGAACGAATGTGAAGGATCCAGTCACGGTTCTTTTTGTCTTGTCACCCCGGCCTTGCGCTTCACCTGTCACCCCGGCCAGAGCCTGTCCCGGATTTATTCCGGGATGTCGGGGTCTGTTGTTTATACAGAATAACCGATGCCGGCACTGAGGCCGGCATGACAATCTCTCGTCTAATTTACAATAGTCCGAGGGCCTGCTTTATGCTGAAGTCGTCGGTCTTTGTCAGTAGCGCGCGTTCTTCGGGCGAGACGTACGCAATTTTGCGTTCGTTGTCCGGCCTTTTGGAGCGATCCCTGGCTTTGATTTCTTTGTTCGTGAGCGAGTAGAAGAACGGCCCCGTCTTGACGAATTGCTTCTCGTGCAGCGCCTGCTTGATAGTCTCGTTCAACACGTCTTCCATCTTCGGACCGACGCGCTCGATATGGTGCAGTTCCAGAACCCTCTGCAACAGAAGCTCGCTGTGGATAGGCGATTCGTTATCGACATAGAACTTCAATTGTTGGATAAGTTTGTCTGTCGAAAGTTCCAGAATCGGCAAATCGTCTTGAGTCCCTTCTATAGGCATGTGCGTTACGATGTAGGGCTCTATTCTTAGCGATAAATCCTGTGAATCGTCTTCATCGTCGCTTGCTTCGCCTTCTTCTTGGGGTGGCGGTGCGACGCTTTGTTCAATCGCGATTGTCGTCACGAGGTTTTCTGTTTCGTCCGCATTGGTGATGTTCCATAGCGGAAGCCACATGTTCAAAATCTTCCAGCCCAATCTAGAAAGCGTGTTCGGACGGATGTATTCGCGGTCTTCGACAGACTCCTTATAAAGTCCACTAGAGCAATCCGTTTCAATAAAAACAAGGAACCGTTTGGGATTGTTCGCATCTACGACGACAGGTCCAATTGGAATGCCGCCTTGTGCGAGAAACTCCTTGAATGGGATAGAATCCTTTTTTAATACCTGGTGAATTTGTTCGTCCAATACGGATTCGATATGGGTTTCGTCTGCTTTGACGGGTTCTTTAGACTTGAGCTGGTTGACCCAATCCAAGAAAAGTCCAGGCTTTGAATTTGCTAACTTGTCGGAATCTTCTTCGGATATGAATAGATTCAGTTTTTGCTTTGCAAGCGTTGTACAAATAGAAAGCTTGCGGTTCCCCGCAGTGGCGGTCGCCCCGTCAATATCTGGGCAAACAAAAATGACATCGCGGTATAAATCTACAGCTCGTTCGACGGTCTTGATGTAAAACCTGTTTTGTAGATTGCCGCGTGTAAAGAACTTTGACGAATCGGGATTGCTTTCCAAAAGCTTTTTGAGTTCATCCCTGATTTCACTGCTGAGCGCTTGGTTGAACGTAACGATGCCGAGCGTCTGGCTTGGGTTCTTGATGGAATGGCGTATTGCCTGTTCTGCGATAGCCTTGGCTTTGTTGCGGACAATCTTGATGGTCTGCAATGAACTTGTATGCAGATACGAATTCGGGAATTGAGCTATTTCGTTGTTGTAAATGTTCTTGTTCGCAAAATGGAATAGCGAAGGATCTGCATACTGAGTTGTAAAACCGATAACTCTTGTCGGGATGCCTTTGCGAAGCGCTGCCGAAAGCATGCTGTCCTTATAAAATACGGATTGCTGGGACACGTCCATGTTGCAGGCGTCCATGGGCAGCATTTCCAGTGACGGTGCGCAGGGATTGCCAAGCAGGATAATTTTTTTAGAACGGATGGTGCCTGGCATGGCTTCTGCGATTGTTGTACAATCTGCGTCTAGGAACAAGGTAACGTCAAAAGTGCTTGATTCGTGCTCGTAGGATTGTGATAGCGCAATGCTCTGGAGCAAATCGGGGTTCTTTTCTACAAGCTCATGTGCTGCACGGAAGTTTGAATTGGAGAACTTGTCCAGTAGTGCTCTGTACAGGTTACTTTGTTTACTCCGTGCTTTTGAAGATGCTGTGAACAGGTCGGGACATTCTGTTGTGACGGCCTGCATTTGGCAATTGGTCCAAGCACGGGCAAACGCCGTGGCAATTTCTTTGTTTGCGTTCTTGGATTCCTTGACGAACTCGGCGAGGTCTTCGCATTGAGAGTCGCCGATGTTGCCGATGTGTTCACAAAGTTGCAAGTAGATGTCCTGATCTTTCCAGTGCTTTGACCAGGAATCAATCATGTTGCTCCACAAATCGACATTCTGCGTATCCAAGGAATCATTCAAGTCAAGCGATTTGCTTATGGACTGCAAAACTTTTTGCAAAAATTCGATATTCTTTTGGATGTTTTCGAATTCGCTGACAAACGGCTTGAAAAGATGCCATTGCTCAAGGATATGGATGAGTTGGTCGTACTGTTCGTCGTTCTTGTTCCTTGAACGGAAAGAGTAATAGCTCTGGATTTTGTTCGCAAGCTCTTTCCAGTCGGTCTTTTCGAATTTCCAGTCTTTGCCGAAAAGCCTCAAGGCGAGGACTGATGAATCCCTGTATTTGCGCCTGTTTTCCTGGATGTCGATAAGTTTGTTTATATTATCGAGCAACATTTCGTCCGAAGATATATTTTTCGGCTCCTTGAAGAGAGCGAGCAAAATGCGCTTGGGTCTGCGGTAATGGTCGGACAGTCCGCGGAGCGGAGAACCGAGGCTGCGTGCAAATTCATCTCGTACTTCGAGAATGTTTTCGTCAATGGCGTCTTCAGTGTAGAGGTCCGAGCCCATGCGACGGAAACTGGACCAGCGGTTGCCTGCATTGGGTAGTTCGTTTAAGTTGTCCTGGTAGGCAACCCAGCCGCTGGAATGGAGATTCCATTCTTCAAAGCCCGGCAATTCCGGGTCGAAATTTTTCTTGAAGGTTTCGATGAGTTCTTGTGCGTCCGAGAGCCTGTATCCGAAGGGATATAGATTTGATTTTACGATGCTATCGAAGAACGGCTTGTTCTTTTCAAGAAGGCTCTTGGCGTGTTCCAGGTCTTCGCCAATCATGTTTCTCCGGTCTTGAGAAATGGCGGGCAGCTTAATTCCCTGGAATGCGTTGTAGATTTCGATTCCATTTTCGTTGAAAAAAAGCTGAGTCATCTGCTGCAGACTGGCATGCATCGACTTGTACTTTGGATAGCGGATGCGCTCGATATTCTTGAATAGGTTGTTGGGGAACCTTGTCTTGACGGGTTTGAGTTTTGCCATTTCGTCAAAGAGTTCCGTAAGCTTAATTCCGCTAGGCTTGAGTGGGTTGTTGACCACGTCGTAGTAAGAGACAAGCTTTGTGCGCACGTCGTTCAGTGCTTTTTGTAACGGTTCCCGTTCGGGGCCTTGGAACGAGCGGAACGGCGGCTTCCATGCGTTTTCGAAATTCAGTTTGGAAATGGTCCTTCGGCTGATGACGCAAACTTTCTTTTTCTGCTGGATAAGGTCTGCGACAATATTCACGCCGAGTTTCGCCTTTTCGGAACCCGGAAGCGTTTGTATTGCATAGACGGGGACTTGCTCGTTCAGCGCGTCGATGGCCGCTTTGTTTGTTTGCGAATCCATTACGTATGGGAAGTAGTGGTCCGCCGGATTAAAGACGTGGTCGTACGTGTTGACTTCAAAAAGGGATGGCTGCGGCAAGAATCCGTCGTTTCCGATGGTGGCGTTGAAAAAGACGTTGTTTGCGACCTTGGCTGTTGCCCATTTTTCGCTTGCTAAATCCTTTTTGAGGAGGAGCTTGTTGGTACTGTAGAACGTGATACAGCATCCATTACGTGTGAACTTCCATTCGGGCTTTTCTGCAATTTTTTTCTCGAGGACTTCGATAAACTTCTTGATATCGAAATGCCCGTTCTTGTAAAAGTCCGTCGCTACGGGGAAATGGATGTTCCTGTCAAGTGTCGAAAGAGCAATGTTTTCTACGGGTGCACGGGTAGAGATGGCTACCGTATCGTGTTCGTAGTCGTAGTTCAGCGGAATGAGCAGCGCGGGTGCCAGTGATTTCTCGCCCCACTTGATAAAGCCCGTCGCCATGTACAAATCTTGGTTGCAGAAATCTTCGTCCTTTGACTTTAGAACTTGGCGGAAATTTTCAAGATCCGCCTTTTGCATTTCTTCGTTGTACTTTGCGGATACCGGGAAAAACGAGGCTAGCGCTCGAGGCTTGTTCTCGTTTTGCCATTTCTCAAAAAACTGATCCCCGTAGTCAAAAAAAAGTGGTGACTGGAATTTATTCTTTTGCGAAAAACAGAGCAGACGGTCCTTGTTATCGAAGGAGGCTGCTTCTAAGCGAATTTTCCCGATTGTAGCTGACATTGACGTGGAGGCCATGTCATGAATATAAATTTTTTTTATGGCTCAGCCTCGCAGAACCGCGAATTTAGAGAGCTTTTCAAGGCTTTTCTAAAGCGACGGGAGCGTGTGGGCGACTAGAGCCGTGGCTTCTTGTAGCGAAATGGGCGCATTGCTTTCGGTGAGGTGGGCCTTGTGGCAGACTCGCCCGAATAGCATTTCGGGGGTGATGCCGGCTTCTTTATCCTGTCTTAGGCTGTGGGCGAGTTCTCGCTTGGATAGCTTCTTGTTGTTTTCATCGACGATGAGCGGGTGGTGTAGGTAAATAGGGCGTTCGGTGCGTCCGAGCGCTTCCATCAAAGCGATTTGGCGGGCCGTGGAGCTGCGGATGTCCTCGCCGCGTACAATGTGCGTGATGTTTTCGTCGATGTCGTCAACGCAGACGGCGAACTGGTATGTCCATTGGCCTTCGCGGTCGCGGATAGGGAAGTCGCCGCACTGGAGTTTCGGATTCTCGTGGAAATCTCCGAGCCGCAAATCGTGCCAATGAATTACTTTGTCTGAAACGACGAAGCGAAGACTATGAGGCGCGGAACTGCAACATTGAACTTCACTGGATCCTTCACTTTGTTCAAAATGACGAGGTGCGTTTGCTATATCGGATGCTGAAAATTCTCTCGACTTTCGTCTCTCGTCTTTCGTCTCTCGTCTATAATAGCATTTCCCCTGATAAATGACTTCTCCAGTCTCGCTCTTGGGGTTCTCGTCTTGGAGCTGCTTTCGACTGCAATAGCAGGGATATACCAGCGATTTCGCTTTGAGCTTTTGGAGAGCCGCTTCGTAAATGGCGGAACGCCCGCTTTGGATGCTTTCGGAATCGTACCGGAATCCGAGCCACGCGAGGTCTTCGCGGATTCCCTCGATATAGGCGGGGCGCGCCCTGCTCTGGTCGTGGTCTTCGATTCGCAGATGGACCTTCAAATCCCATTTTGCAGCGGCGGCCCATACGTAAAGCGCAGAAAGCAGATGGCCTTCATGGAGATATCCCGTGGGGCTTGGCGCAAATCGAATAATTCCAGACATAGTTGTGTAAGATTCGTCACAAATGTAAATTTTTTACAATGTTATTAACATTACAATTTCACCCAAACGTTGTATATGAATGTATATTTTGGAAAATGATGGGATGTATTACAAACACTGGAGTATCTATGGTTGGAATGAAAACTCTCTTGAGGGCTTTTGTTGCTCTTGTTCTTGTTTGTACGGTAAATGCTTTTGCCGATGATATCATGGCGACGGCGTCCAATGGCGCAACAGTCATCTTGCATGACAATGGCCGCTGGGAGTATTATCAGAACAACTCCAAGATTCGGGATATCCGCCAGAGTGCCATTCCCGAAGATGCGAAGTTCAACGTCATGGTCGAGTACGAGAGCCCCGATCGCGTGCGCAAGAACATTCGCTTGGCGATGGAAGCCGAATTCGCGACGGAAGAAGAAATCAAGGACAGCTTGAGAAATGTGCCGAAGGGCGGCTACATTTATTTCCAGGTGAAGACTTCGCAAATCAAGAAGGGCATGCCCCGCAAGCTCACGTACTTCTTGTACGATGGCGGCAAGAATCCCATCTTTACAAAGACGGCTTACGATACCGAAGCTGTTCCGAGCGAACTTAACGGGGTTTCCAATTTACTTGTAATTCCAGTCTATGGGCGTCCGAAGTCTAAAGTCATGCTGGCGCGTGTGCAGGCACGTGACGGAATGGAAACGCTCGATATCGATATTCCGATAAGGTAATTTGCGTTGCTGAAATTTGCAGTAGTCGATTTAGAAACGACTGGCGGTCATAAAGATTTAAACCGGATTATGGAGGTCGGAATCGTCTTGATGGACGGTTCCGATATTGTCGATACATACCATGCACTGGTCGATCCGGGGCATCCGATTACGCCGTTTGTCCGTGAACTGACGGGAATCAGCGACGAGATGGTCCAGGGGCAACCGCAGTTTGCATCGATTGCGGAACATGTGGCGGAACTTTTGGATGACCGCATTTTTGTTGCGCACAACGTGCAGTTCGATTGCAAGTTCATGACGACAGAATTGAAACGCTGCTGTATCAAGTTCAATCCGCCAAGGCTTTGTACGGTCAAACTTTCGAGGCGTGTTTTCCCGGGGCAGCCAAGCTACAGTTTGCATAAGCTCACGGAATCTCTGGGACTACCGGACTTCAATCACCATCGGGCGCTGGACGATACGATGGCCGCCGCCGAAATCTTGAAACTTGCTCTTGCAAAAGTGGGCGAGGAAGGCGTTTTGAAATACGTGGTGAACCAAAAGAAAAATAAGTGACGCGCACCAACTTCCTACTTCAACAATCCGGCTTTATACTTTAGCTTCAAAATGCGGGCGGCGGATTCTTCGATGCGGCGCTTGTACTTGGAACTCTTTTCGCTGAGCTCCATCATGATGTCGAGCATGTCCTTGGCCTTGGACGTATAAGAAATCATTAGGATGTCGTTGCCTGCATCGATAATCGCGGTGATGAGGCGTTTGAAATCCTTGTCGGGGTAGCTCTTGCGCGGGGGAATGTGGTCCTTGCCGCTGGCCCAGGCGCGTAGCGAAGTGCCCCAGAGGTCGTCTGTCAGCACGACCATGTCCGGCGTCTTTTCGCGGGCGATTTTGACGATGTTCCTGTCGAAAACGGCGGGTCGGCTCGAAATGCGCAAGAAGCGAACGCTAGACATCATCGTAACGGGAATGTCGTTGGCAAGCGTCCTGAAAAAGAGGATGTTCTTCTGTATTTTTTCGAGGGGCGAGGCACTGATGGCGATTTGCAAGTCGCTGTTAGTCCAGGAATCGTATCCGGGGAAGTGCTTGGAAACGCAGATGATTCCGCTTTCGCGCATGCCTTTGACAAATGAACGGACTTTGTATGCGTTTGTCGTATCGTATCCCCAAGAACGCCTGCTTTCTTCCATGAACGAGTTGGTGTTGCGGTGATCCTTGGACGGGTCGAGGACTGGCGCCAAGTTCATGTTGATTTTGATTTCTTTGAGAGCACGCCCGATTTTATTCGATAACGAATGGATTTTGGCGGTATCCATGATTCGCATTTCGCGGGCGCTAGGCAAGCTGTTCCATTGGGTGGAATGCGAACGCAGACGGTTGACGATTCCGCCTTCTTGGTCCGTGGCGACAAAAAGCGGAATTCGGAGGCTGTCGTTGATTTCTGATAATTTTTTCTGGTAGCTTTCCGTATTGCTAAGATGCTTGCCCGTAATGAGGACTCCGCCTATTTCGTTCTCGATGATGAACTGCGATGTCGTGAGGAACACCATAATCATTTGTGCGGCTTTCTGGCGCAAGGTCATCGAATCCCATAGCGGCATGAGGGCGTCGGGCAGGTTGTACGGATTCGGTTTGCTTTTTGCTTGGGCGGCAGAACTATTTGCGAGAGTTGTCGAAGATGAACTCGTGGCAGAAAGAGCGGTTGCCGTATCGCTTAAGGAGCTGATTTGGGGTTTGGACTTTAGCAGTAAGGATTCCGTTAATGAATTTATCGGGGTAAATTGCCTTTCGAACAAGTCTTCGGCAATAGCTGCCGAAAACGCCCCGAGAAATGCAATGATAAACAGAATCTTTATGCGCATGTATTGCGCTCCCTCCAGGATGACGCAGTCCTTCCTACCGCCTACTGTCTACTTCCTACTTCTTCACAAATCGTCTTGGCTTGAACTCGCGCGGCGGGAACTCGAACTTGAGTTTTCCCTTGACGAGAGTCAGGTACGCATCGAACAGGCGGTGCGTCTTGTTGCTGCGGAAACCCTTAATCAGCGAAGTCTTTTGCCCTTCTAGCAGTTTCTTGATTTCGTCGAGCGGGATTTCCTTGCCAAGGAGAATCTTCGGGAGCGTGATTCCGCTCGGTTCCTTCTTGACAAAGCTGTCGGAGACGTAACCGGTGAGCGTTTCATAGACATTAGAACCATCGACCGGGGATTTGCCGATGACTTCGCCAAGCTCGATTTCTTCGGGCTTTTCGTCAAAGACGAATTCAATCTTGTTTTCGTCATTGATGGTGAGCACGGCGGAAAATTCCGCGCCTTTCTTGCTGCGGAAGCCGGTCAAGGGGCCAATTTTTCGTTTGGTCAAGAGTTCTACGATTTCGCTTTCGGTCAAGTGCTTGCCGCCGATAATCTTCCTGATGACGATGCCGTCTTCGGTAGTGTAGCGGCTTACGGTTTCGAATACCTTCTTGCCGTTCACCGGGCTGAAGCTCGCTTCGCCTGTCGTATCGACTTCCTTGAACCCCTTGATGTTTTTCACCATGGTTTTCGTCATCTCAACGATGCCGTTCATGAACGCTTCGCGCGATTCCTTGCCCTTGCTGATGAGGTCCATCTTGTATTCCCATTCGCCGGTGAGTTCCGGGCTGGTGAGGGCTTCGCAGTTCATGGCGGAGAGAACCTTGATGAGGTCGAACGCCTTTGCGGTCGGAATCATTTCCTTGCCGTCGCGGACAACATACTTGTCGCTCACGAGTTTTTCAATGATGGCGGCACGCGTGGCCGGCGTTCCGAGACCGCGTTCTTTCATGGCGTCGCGGATTTCATCGTCTTCGACGAGCTTGCCTGCACTTTCCATCATCGAAAGTAGCGTGCTTTCGGTGTAGTGGGCAGGCGGCTTGGTGAAGTCTTCGTTTGCTTCAAGTGCGGTCGTCTTGGCCGAGTTGCCGTCTAGCTGCGGAATGTTCGAATCTTCGTCGGATTCCTTGCCGTAAATCGCCTTGAAGCCCGGATCCACGAGAATCTTGCCTTCGGTGATGAACGTCTCTTTTTCGACGGTCGTGATGCGGGTCGTGTTGAGGTACTGCGCCGGCGGGAAGAACACCGCAATAAAGCGCTGGCAAATCATCGTGTAGATTTTTTCTTCGGCTTCGGAGAGGCCCTTTGGCACGACGCCTGTCGGGATGATGGCGAAGTGGTCTGAAATCTTCGAGTTGTCGAAAACTTTCGGCGTGCGCTTGACATAATTCTTTTCGAGCGCTTCTTGGGCAAACTTCTGGAGGGGGCCTTCTATCTTGCCTAAAGTCGCCTTCACCGGGGCCACGTAGTCTTCGGGCAGGCAACGGCTGTCGGTACGCGGATACGTGGTTGCCTTGTAGTGTTCGTAGAGGCTCTGCGCGATGGAAAGTGTCGTCTTGGCGCTAAACCCGAAGCGGTTGTTCGCTTCGCGCTGGAGCGTGGTGAGGTCGTATAGCTGGCCGCACTTTTGCTGGCTGGGGGCGGTGGTTTCTTCGATGGTGCCTTTCTTGCCCTTACATTTGGCGAGGATTTCCTGAACGCGCTTTTCGTCAAAAATTTGCTTTTGGCGGTCCTTGTTCTCGGTCTCGAACCACTTGCCTTGGTAAACCGCACTGTTGTTCTTGAACGAGGCCTCGATGGTCCAGTACTTTTTCGGTACAAAGCGGTTGCGTTCTTCTTCGCGCTTGACGATGATGGCAAGCGTCGGGGTCTGCACGCGCCCGCACGGCGTAATCTGGAACCCGCCCATGGAACTGTTGTAGGCGGTGAGCCCGCGGCTGCCGTTCATGCCCACGAGCCAGTCGGCTTCGCTACGGCAGAGGGCGGCGTTCCTCAAGTTCACCATGTCTTCTTCGGTGCGTAGGTGCTCGAACGCGTCCTTGATGGCGGCAGGCGTCATGCTCTGCATCCAAAGTCTCTTAAAGGTCTTGCCCTTGAAGTTCCCCTTGAGAACGTAATCTACGATGTAATAGAATATCAGTTCACCTTCGCGGCCCGCATCGCACGCGTTTATAATCGTCGTCACGTCCTTGCGCTTGATGAGCTTGCCCAAAGCGGAGAGGTGGCCTCTAGTGGTGGGGAGGGCGACAAGCGGGAACTTTTCGGGGAGCATGGGGAGAGTCTTCATGTCCCATGCCTTGTACCTTTCGTCAATGTCTTTCGGGTCGGCTATGCCTACGAGGTGGCCAATCGCATGGCTTACGATGGTCGTATCGCTTTCGTAATAGGCGGTTTCTTTCTTGAACGATTTTGCTCCGAGAACCTTGACTAAGTCCGCTGCTACGCTTGGCTTTTCCGCGATGATGAGGGTCTTGCCCTCGACTGCCGCTTTAGCCGTCTTTGTTGCTTTTGCGGCGGTTTTTGTTGCTGTGGTTTTAGTCGCCTTAGTTGTTGTTTTAGTCGTTGCCATTTTTATTTCCACTTGAAACGTCCGAACAGTCCGAACAGAACGGCCAGTACGGTAAAGGGGGCATGGATGAACTCAACCGGAATGCACCATTTGAGAAGGTGTTCCTGCTTGAATATTTTGAGCCCGCGAATAATGAGAACCATGTCGCCAACGCTCTTGCACAGGAACGCAATCAAGGTGGCGACGAATATTTTATAACTGAAAATCGAAAGGGTTGCGGTGACGCAGAGCATCATGAGGAACATGAAAACCATCGAGAGCACGAAGACTATTTTCGGGGTATAGTAGATGGTCTTTGAAGCCCAGCGCTTGCGTTGTTCCCAGAGTTCCTTGAGCGTTTCCTTGCCGTTCGTGGTCACAAACGTCGATGGCGTGATGCAGTAGCGCATGGCCCAAGGACGGTCGCTTGCGAGTTTCTGCATCAACAGGTCGTCATCGCCGCTCTGGATGTTGATGACTCCCGAGAATCCGTTTACGCTTTTGAAAAAGCTTTTGCGGTAGGCGAGGTTGTTACCCGTACTCGTGAGCGGCAGGTGCATGGCGAGCCCCGCAGTACCCGCGATGCGGTAAATGAGCGTCTCGATTGCTTGCATGCAGATAATAATCGGCGATTTGCCGGGAACGGTGGGGATGTAGGAATGCCCGGCGACAAGCTCAATCCCCGGTTCGAATTCCTTGACGATACCCTTGATCCAGGACGGCTGCACGATGCAGTCCGCATCCGTGAGACAGAGAATTTCCCCGTTGCAAGCGTCGATGAGCTTCGATAGAGCCTGCTTTTTGGGGCTCACGCCCTCGGGAATGGAATCGATGGTAAGTACATGGAGTCGGTCGAATTTCGCCTCGTATTCGGCGAGAATCTTCGGGGTGTCGTCCGTAGAACGGTCATCGGCTATCCAGACTTCCCATTCTCCTGCGTAATCCTGCGCCAAAACCGATTCGAGCGTCTCGCGGAGCCCTTCGGCTTCGTTTCGGGCCGCAATCAAGATGCTCACCTTCGGGAGCGGTTCTGAATCGGCGTAGCCTTCGCGAACCTTTCCGAGCGCACGGTAAAAACGGACTTCCAACCCGAGGTAGAAGAGTCCGAGGAGCGCCAAAAGCCCTATGACCACGTATGTCAAAATCGACAAAATCATTTTTCTTCGGCAAAATGTAATAAGGTTTTTTTGAAAGTTTAAAACGCCGCCACCGAATGACGGGGCATTTTTGAGGATATAATATAATAGTAAGGAGTAAGGTGCTGAACAGACGTGTAGTATGTGTTTTTTACAAAATTTTTCCGGACAAGGAACACCAAAAAAGCGTGTTAAAGATATAGAGACTCTTCAAAAAAAGGAAATTTCTATGTCTGAAAACGAAAAGAAAGCCGAAACTACAAAACCTTACATTGTCAGGGACGCCAACGGCGTGGAATACCTGATTCCGACTTATCCGGCGACATTCCGGGCCCTGATGGACGACAAGGACACCATCCGTGACATGCTGAACAGCATACTTGAACTCGACCACGACCATGAAATCATCGATCTCACTTACGAATTCGAAAAGTACATCGATGTGTTCATGCCCGGCGACGAACCCATGCGGCTTGATGTTTGGGTTGAAACGCGAGACAACCGCTTTATGGACATTGAATTGCAAAACAGGCAAAATCCGTTTTTCGGAGACCGCATGCGGCTATACAACGCTTACCAGACCCTTCGCGGAAAGCACGATTACAACAAGTCGGAACAGTTTGTCGCTTTTACGGAATACGAGAAGAAGGTCCATTACTACGAAGTCCCTGAAACGGTCTCCATCTGGCTCTGCGGCTTTTCGATTCTGGAACCGAGGAATACTTACAAGGATACCTGGATGCTTTACAGCAAATACGACGTAAACCGGCGTGACAAAAATGCAGTTGAGCCCCTTCCGCTGTTCTCGAAAAATAAATATATTATTGTTGACCTGCTCAAGTTCGCGAAGCTCCACAAGGGCGTGAACAGCCATGAAGATTTCTGGCTTCAGCTCCTGTGCGAAGGCCCGCTCGGCGTTCCCGAAACCGAAGATCCGCTCTTTTTGAACGCCCTGGACCGCTTGCGTGTGAGCAACGCTAAACCTGAACTCTTGAAATCCATGGAGGAATACATGTTCGACGAGAAGCACGTATATGAAGCCATCATGGCGGAAACCTATCTCAAGGGTGAAGCGAATGGCGTTGAAAAGGAACGCGAGAAGAACGAAGTTGAAAACGCAGCCCGCGACAAGAAAATCGCGGAATACCTGCGTTCAATAGGTGTTTCTGCAGAAGGTGTGGCAACGGCTCTTTCCATCAAATAAGGTCATAAGCCCCTCGCTCTGTTTCCCTGGCCTAAGGTTGGTGAGCCTGCTGAAAGTAGTCGTTTTTTGAGTCTTAGAGAGTTGCTATGAGCAAAACGAAAATAGTGGGCATTGTTTTGGCCGTCCTTGCTATTGGGGCGGTTGTCGTGTGGTGGATAATGTCCGACAATGCGAAGGACAAGAAAGTCCAGCAAGAAATTGATGCCGTCGTGAAAGTCCTCGACGAAGCCTCGGGCGATAGCGATATCGCGACTTCTGCCGACGTTAGTGGTTCCGAGTCGATTCCCGATTCGGTTGAGGCCCCGGTCGAGCAGCCCGGCGATTCTTCCGGCGATAAGTCTCCGTTTGATTTGGAAAAAACGATCAGGCTGTTCCATATCCTGGATGCAGGCTACGAAAAAAGCCACAACATTCAGGAATACCTCCAGTTCTTGGCCGTGCAGGATTATCGCGGCATCCCTCCCGAAGTCATCCGTGCGAAGAAAAAGCTCATTCCGTATTACAAGACCTTGCGCCGTGCCGAAGAAGACTTGAACGAAGCTGAAAAGCGCAACCTCTGGGATGCTGTGGCCGGGAACGAGACCCTGCTTTCAGTGAATTCGCCTATTGCAGAAGGAATCCGGGCGGCATTTTCTGGCGGCCTGGATGTCATTGCCGTTTCGAACTTGGTGACGAAGGGTGTTTTGGTGGGTACGGATTTTTTCAAGAACCTGCAGAAGAACGAAAAAATCGAGAAAGAAGCGCGCCTAGCTCTCGAAAAACATCAGGACGCCTACCTCGCGTATCTGGAAGAATACATCAGGCTTTATGTGAGCTACATGGCCAAGTGGAACCGCCTTTGCCTCATGAGGGACAAGGCATACATCTCGATAAGCAATGGCGATGTCGATGGGGCGCTAGTCGTGTTGTCGCAAGTACTTTCGGAGTACCCTCACGACCGGGAGTCTATCTTGCTGAAATCGTTCTGCCTTGTGCGGCGCGCCCAGCTGGGCGAGGTGAACTCGGAACTTCAAGGCGGTCTTGAAGAAGCGAAACAGTTGCTCGGAAATTTTGTTCGTGATTATCCCGAGAAGTCGGCGCCTGCACTTGTGCTGTTGGGGGCTTGCCACATGCTGTTGGGCGACGAGACGCAAGCGAAGAACATGTTTGACCAGTCTTCGGTCGAGTATCCACGGGGTTCCGAAGAACTTTTGGATATGTACAATTCGTACAATTACAGGAACTACCTGATGAAATCGGTGGAAGGCCATTTTGTACAGACGATGTACAAGTCGATGATGGAAGGCTTCGGATTCTTCTCGCCCAATTTCCAGAAGGCCATCATTGCCTACAAGAAAGGTGATTTCGCGAAGGCCAAAGAAGAAATTTTCCGCCACTTTTTCCGCCGCGGGAACCAGAATGTCTATGATTACCTGATTGCGGACATGAAGTATGTGGAACGGTACATGCCGACGCTTTTGAACATGATTTTCGAGGAGCATTCGTTCCTGGACTTGCAAGCGTACAACCCGACGCTTTCTTTTTCGGACAAGTTAGCCGTGAAGGTCGAGAACCGTTCGGACAGGAAACTTTCGAACGTGCGCCTGTTCCTGTGCCTGCACCTGACCGATATGTACAAGGACGAGTACCAGGTGAAAAAGATGGAGACGACCGTCAACAACATCGAGCCGCATTCCGTCGCCGATTTTGGAAAGTTGCAGCTGGACTATGAAATTTACGGCAAGAAGAAGAACAGCGTTTCGGATATCGTTTCGGTAAGGGCCGTCATCATGACGGATAGCCTTATAATTTGGGTCGATGAGGACAAGGTCAAGCGGACGAATATTCTGGACAAGATTGGCTCGCGCATGAACCGCAAGAGTTTCGAGAATAAGGATTTCTTCTACATGGACAAAAACTGGAACGGAAAGCGATTTGCGGATTTCGTACGTTCGGCGACTTCTGCCGAAATGAAGGACCGAAAGGGACTTCTGGGTTCCGTGATGGGCTCGAAGAACATGGCGTTCCATTTCCCGCGCATTCTGGATGGACTGAACCCGTATTTTTCGTTTGGACTGTTGAACAACAAGGACGCCGTCATGCCCGTTTCTGTCGTTTTGAACGGGGACCATATCGATGTCGAATTCGAAAAGCAGACCGCCTGGACGAACACCGTAAAGCCGTTGTACATCAGTAGCGCGGAAGGAGTATTCTACATGGACGTCTCGTTTGACGCAAACGGCGACATAAAAGGTATTTCCGAAATGAAATTTTAAACCCTAAACAAGACTACCAAGGACGACGCTGGCT
The DNA here is from genome assembly GCA_017520105.1 of Fibrobacter sp. Next base: position 675 of record JAFWRL010000265.1, on the reverse strand, counting down.
CTTCCTACCGCCTACTTCCTACTAATCCCCACTTGACCCCTTTTTCACGTTTTACTACATTTGAGCCGCTTTGAGAATAGATATCGCACAAAAACTTACTGAATCCGAAGACCAACGAGTGGTCTGGTCCCATGCCGACGCTCCCGAAATCTTCGACGAACTGCACCTCAAGGGCGATCTGGTAGCCGAGGTGTTGGTTAGCCCCGAAGGCAACGGCAAGTGCCTTGTGACCGGTACTATCTCTGGAGTGCAAACACTCACTTGTGTCCGCAGCCTGGATCTTTTTGACCGTCCGTTCGAAACCGAGATCGTTGTCGAGGTGGAACGCGGAGCATGCGCTGCACAGGAACTTCACGACGACGACGATGACGTTTTCGCCTACACGATTCCGCAGACACAGGACTTCGTTGATGTTTCCGAGTGCGTCCGACAGTTGGTGACCCTACAGGAACCCATTGCACCCGTGAAAAATCCTGACGAAGATTTTATCTTTGTAACAAACAATCAAACCGGCGATGGTGCCGAGGCCGAAAAGCCGCTGGACCCCCGCTGGGAGAAACTCAAAGCTCTTAAGAGCAAAATGGAAAACAGGAGTTAAAAATGGCAGTACCTAAAAGAAAAACCTCGACCGCCCGTCGTGACAAGCGCCGCACCCACTGGAAGATGGAAGTGCCG
>JAFWRL010000264.1 GCA_017520105.1 Fibrobacter sp. | reverse complement strand
TTACCAAAATGTCAATGATAAAAAATCGGCAAAGTTCGGTTTTTGCGGAAAAGTGATTTAAATTACATCATGGAGATTCCTGCATTTTTGCAAGGATAACAGTAAGGGATGTGTATGAGTTTGAAGCAAATTGCTTTGTTGACCGTGTTTGGTCTTGGTTTTGCGGCCCCTGTTTTGGCCGATAACCCACTTTCAAGTTACCATTATCTTGCGGACCCCGCTGCTTTTGCAACGGATGACGAGTTCTATATCCTTACGGATACTGATGATGAAAGCCCGAATACGGGTGAGAATGACTATACGATTCGTTCTCTTTACATCCTCAGTTCCAAGGATATGAAGAACTGGACGGACCACGGCATGGTGCTTAGCCATGATCGCGAAGTTTCGTACATTAAAAACATTTGGGCGCCCGGTATCGCTGTTGTTGATGGCGTATTTTACTTAATTTATCCGAACGGCGCAAGTGGCGTTGGTATTGTTTCTTCTAAGAATGTGGCTGGTCCGTACCATGATCCGGTGGGCAAACTTTTGGTTGGTGGCGGTGGCGTTACCGGTTGCGATGGTATTTCGTGGTGCTTTGACCCGGCTATTTTCATTGACGAAGATGGCAAGTCCTACATGACGTTCGGCGGCGGTAGTGGCGGCAGCCGTGGTTACGGCAACAACTTCGACTTGTTCGAATTCAGCAAGCTTTCTTATGACAAGGTCGAGCTGAACGTGAATTCTAAGACGCAGCTCAAGGGCGCAAACCGCTCTTTCGAAGCTTCTTACTTGCACAAGCGCAATGGTACTTACTACTTGAGCTACAACGACCAGAGCCAGAATATCAGCTATGCGACATCCAAGAACATCAAGGGCCCTTATACCTATGTGGGTACCGTTATCGAGAACCCCTCGAAGATTAACGGCAAGGGCGGCAACAACCACCACGGTTTTGCAAAGTTCAAGGACAAGTGGTATGCCGTTTATCATGACCGCCGCCTGGTGATGGCTTCTGAAAAGCCGAAACTCACTAACGGTCAGACGCCTACGACGACGGGTAACCACAGAAGTGTGTCGATTGATGAACTGACTTGGAATGGCGACAAGATGAATGTCGTGAAGTTCACGGATGCGGGCCCGGCTCAGGTGGGCAAATTTGACCCGTATCAGACTTATAAGGCGCTCACGAGTTCCAAGCAGCGCAATGTTCGCAGCCGTACCGATTACACCAGGGGCCAGGCTGTGGTGCATGTGCTGACTCCGCTTGCGACCAAGGAATCCTGGATTCGCGTGAGTGGTGTTGATTTCGGTAAGGGTGCGGAGAACCTTCGCATCAAGGCTGCCAACGTGGGTGACGGCAACAAGGTTGAAATCCACAAGGGTAGCGTGAGCGGTTCGCTCGCCGGTACTTGCGAACTGGCAAAGACTGACGGCTGGAAAAGCTATACGGACAACGATTGCGCCATGACAGGTCTTAGCGGCGTTGTCGATGAACTGTTCTTCGTGTTCAAGGGAAGCAGGGATTCCACCATGGGCATTTTGGAATGGGAGTTCCAGGGCACCAAGCGTGAGCCGGAACCGCAGACGCCGTATGGCGACAAGGCTGCATCAATTCCGGGCAAGATTGAAGCGGAAATTTTCGATAAGCCGGGTTACGGCGCGGGCAACGATTCTTATAGCGATAACGATACCGACAACCAGGGCGATGCCGAGTTCCGTGCGGAAGATGGCGTTGACGTTGTGCTTGGCGGTTCGGGCATGGCGATTGGCTACACGAACGCTGGCGAATGGATGGAATATACTGTCGATGTGGCTGAAGATGGCGATTATCCGATTGTGGCGAATGCTTCTTCGGGTGCCGAAAATTCTGGCTTCTGCTTCTCTGTCGATGGAAAGCCGATGGGCGATACGGTCAAGGTCACGAAGACGGGCGACGACTGGAGCGTTTATAAGGAATTCGAGGCCGGTACGGCCAAACTCACCAAGGGCAAGCACATCATCCGTTTGACCATCACGGGCAATAACGTGAATATCGACTGGTTCTCTATCGGCAAGGCCGAAAAGCAGGACGGGCCGGGTACTGATGGCATTGCTCCGCGTATGAAGTTCGATGTCAATTCCGTCACATCGTATCGTGTGTTCAATGTCGCGGGCAAGCAGGTCGGCACTGTCAATCTGAGGGGCAAGACTCCTGCCACGGCGCTTGCCGAAGCAGGATTTACGCAGGGCGTCTATATGCTCAAGAGTTTTGACGGTCGAAAGAAGTTTATGGTCTCTTCCGCAAGGTAGAGCAAAAAAGTTCCTCCTAAACCACACACCCAAATGACGCTGAAAGGCGTTGTTACACCTCGGGACGAACGTTCCGGGGTGTTTGTGCTTTCGCTTCGCTCAAGCACCAAATGCTGGCCTCGGTCATGTCCATGCAAGCATGGCCGCGACTCTCGGCCTACGCATTTGTCTTTTCCTCTTCGTTCGAACTCCAGTTGCTAGGCTCGGATATAGGATTGTAAGCAATCTTGCATCACTAGCCTTGCGGGTTTTTGTGTGTTTAAAGAATCTTGTATTGCAATAAGCGTCGGCCAAGGATGGGGAGGGTGCAGGGAGGGGCCCGTGCGGCCTTCGCAACTCCGAGCTGGGGCCCCGCCCGCATAAAGTTCTTTTTTGTAAAAAATCAATGAAAACGGCGTTGCCGTTTCATTACCAAAGTGTCAATGGAAAATTTTCGTGGTTTTGCGAGATTTTCGCGGGGTGTAGGTAGATTTAAATTGAACCAACATGCTTATGGGAAAAGCATATATAAAACGGGAGATATGAAATGAAGAGTATGGGTGAAATCTTGAAGATGGCTGCCTGCGGTTTTGTTTTTGCGGCGCCTGTTTTTGCCTCCACAGTTACGGTCAACGTGGGCGAAGAACATCAGGTCATTCGTGGTTTTGGCGGCATGGTGCATAACGAATGGCAGGGCGGTGGCGGCCTTTCCGAAGCCGATGCAAAGCTTGCGTTCGGTACGGGTGACGGTCAGATTGGTTTGAATACGCTCCGCATTCCGGTGTATGCGAACTCCAATTCGTTTAACAAGGAAGTGAACGCTGCAAAGTACGCCAAGAAATATGCGGGCGATGACTTTATCTTATATGCAACGCCTTGGACTTCGCCGTATGCAGGTGCCAACCAGCACATGTCTTCGTCGAACTACCAGAAGTATGTCGATCACCTGAATAGCTTCAATGACTACATGAAGAATCAGGGCGTTCCTTTGTATGCAATTTCCATCAGTAACGAACCGGACTGGTGCGGTGAATGGGCTTGCTGGAGTGCCGACGAAATCTACAACTTCACCAAGGGCTATGCCGATAAAATGCGCAAGAACGGCGTCAAGGTGATTTCGACGGAATCTTTCCGCTACGACAAAAATCTTTACAACAAAGTCTTGAACGACGCCAACGCCCTCAAGAACTGGGACATTCTCGGTGCGCACTTCTATGCAAGTGACAGAAGAACCGGGGACAACTTCTTCCAGTATTCTTTGGCCGACCAGAAAGGTGTGGAACGCTGGATGACGGAACACTACACCGAAAGCCAGGGCAGTGGCAACTATTGGCGCACGATTACGAATACGGGTGACCAGGCGAACGCCAACAAGCGCGATACCGTGAACGCCATGGACGTGGCTTACGAAATGCATCGCGGGCTTGTCCTCGGAAACTTCAGCCAATATACTTGGTGGTACATCCGTCGCTGCTACGGCCTCATCATGGAAAAGGACTTTGGCAACAAGCTCCAGGTTCCGCAGAACGAAATCGGCAAGGTCTCGAAGCGCGGTTACGTGATGAGCCAGTTCGCTCGCTTTATCCGCCCGGGTGCAATCCGCGTGGGTGCAACGGCGAATCCCGAGAAAGAAGTGTTTGCAAGTGCATACAGGAGCAAGGATGGCGATAGCGTTATCGTGGTGCTCATAAACCGCGACTACAAAAACGGCAAGACCGTGACCGTTAATGTCAAGGGCGCCGATGTCCAGACCTTCCACATGTACACTACGAGCCAGGCAAAGAATGCCAAGGATGAAGGTGAAATCGAAGTCAAGGATGGGTCCGTGACGGTTAAGATGGATGCGGGTAACTCGGAATTCAAGGACTGCATCGTGACGCTCGTTGGCGTTAGCACTCCGGCCGATCCGGTACCTCGCAAGCCGTATGGCGGCAAGGCTGCCGAAATCCCGGGCAAGATTGAAGCCGAAAACTTCGACGTGATGGGTTCTGGCAAGGGTAACATCACCTACAAGGATCTCGATTCCGAAAACAAGGGCGGCAAGTATCGCGAAGATGACGGCGTGGATATCGAAGAAGGCGGCGACAACTTTGCAATCGGTTACACCCAGGCTGGCGAATGGCTCGAATACACCGTGAACGTGAAGGCCGATGGCGATTACTTTGTGACGGCACATGTCGCCTCCGGTAACGAAACTTCAGCCTTTAGCCTCTCGCTTGATGACAAGGAACTCGTTGCCGAGACGAAAGCCCCCAAAACGGGCGAAGACTGGAAGACCTATCAGGATCTCTCGCTTGGCAAGGTGAAGCTCACGAAGGGCGAACACATACTGCGCCTCTCGATTACGAGCGATTACGTCAACGTCGATTGGCTCCGCTTTAGCACAAACGAAAATGGCGACGACCCGAAACCGGGCAGCAAGGACACCACGGATGTCGCGATTAAGATGAACTTCCGTGTGGCAAATGTTGCCGAAACATTCGGCGTCTATGACGTGAACGGCATGCTCGTGGGCAAGTTCGAGACGATGGACAAGGCCGATGTGCAGCGCATGACGAAGAACGTTGTTCGCACGGGCGGTGTCTATATCGTGAAGTCGCTGCGCGGCGGTAAGGCCTACCGCATCTCGGTCGTCAAATGATTTAAATAATCCTCCTCCTAAATAACCTTTTCGTCATTTTTTTTGCTGATTTAAGCGAACGGGGATGACGAGAAGGTTTCTTAAAATTGTTTGTTTGGTTATGGGATATCACTATGAGTGCGAAAAAACACTTTAGGAAAGCGATGGCTGTCGCAGGCGTTGCTGTCGGCTTTTCCTTGTTTGCTGTTACGGATGCCAATGCCGCTCCGGATCCGAACTTCCATATCTACATTGCTTACGGGCAATCGAACATGGAAGGTAACGCCACGAACTTTACCGACAAGGACAAAAAGGAACATCCCCGCGTCAAGATGTTCGCGACGACGTCTTGCCCCAGGCTGAACCGCCCCACGGTGGGCGAAATGTATCCGGCTGTCCCGCCGATGTTCAAGTGCGACCAGGGCCTTTCTCCGGCGGACTGGTTTGGCCGCAACATGGCAGATTCCTTGCCCAATGTGACAATCGGTATTATCCCGGTGGCGCAGGGCGGTACGAGTATCCGCTTGTTCGACCCGGACGACTATAAAAACTACATCAATTCCGCTGCCGACTGGCTTAAAAACGGCGTCAAGGCTTACGGCAATGACGGTAACGCCATGGGCCGTATCATCGAAGTCGCCAAGAAGGCCCAGGAAAAGGGCGTCATCAAGGGCATCATCTTTCACCAGGGCGAAACCGATGGCGGCATGAGCAACTGGGAACAGATTGTCAAGAAAACCTACGAGTACATGCTCAAGCAGCTGAACCTCAAAGCCGAAGAGACCCCGTTCGTTGCGGGCGAAATGGTCGATGGCGGTTCTTGCGCCGGTTTCAATTCGCGTGTGCATAACCTTTCCAAGTACATCGTGAACTTTGGAGTGGCAAGTTCCAAGGGCTACGGCTCCAAGGGCGACGGCCTGCACTTTACCGTGGAGGGTTACCGCGGCATGGGGCAGCGCTACGCTCAGGAAATGCTCAAGCTTATCAACGTGGCGCCTGTAGATCCTGTTCCGCAGGAACCGTTCAAGGGCAAGGCGATTGAAATTCCGGGCAAGGTTGAAGTCGAAGACTTCGACAAACCGGGTATCGGCAAAGGCGAAGACGGAACGGACAATGCGTCTTACAGCGATGCCGATTCCGAGAACAAGGGAGACAGCGATTACCGCAAGGATACGGGCGTTGACCTGTACAAGGTGTCCGATGGCGGCATTGCCATCGGCTACACCCAGGAAGGCGAATGGCTCGAATACACGGTCGAAGTGAAGAAGGACGGCGATTACGACATCACGGCGAACGTGGCTGCCGGAAACTCGACTTCGGCGTTCAAGCTCTATATCGATGAAAAGTCGATTACGGATGCTGTGACATTGCCGCAGACCGCCGACAACAAGTGGGACACCTAC
>JAFWRL010000263.1 GCA_017520105.1 Fibrobacter sp. | reverse complement strand
TATCCTCTCCAGCTCGTTCTTTATGTCCTCGGGTATCTTCCCGGCCGTGTAAGCGGCTTCTATGCGGGGGCCCAGCGGGCCAATCTCCTCCCCTCCGAACTTCTTGAGGTACAGCTCCATCTTCGAGCGTATCTGCGTGGCGGCGGCGATGGCCTTGAAACTAGTGCACGGGACCAGCATGATGGCGTGAGCGAGCGTCATTCTACTTTAAGTTTGGGTCTTGCGCCATGACGGCGCCCGATGCCCGCTTTCCGTTCTGACATTCGCATTGCGAGGCTATTATCTATGATGGACGTTACTTCCAACGTCCTATGAAATCCGTATCATTGCTTTACTTGGCAACTTCCAATCAGATCGACATGATGGGCCGCTCCGCCTCAAGGCATCCCGAGGTGGAGGTCAGCTCGTACAACCTCGCCCGCATGGCCGTGTCGGAGATACCGGCGGAGGGGGATCCGCCCGACATCGTCCTGGTCATGCTCCCGGTGGTGGCCTCTCTCGACGACATGAAGGACTTCCTCCGCAGGCGGAATCCAGGCATGGTGGTGTCCGTCGGAAAGGATCCGCGGCTCTGGACGCTCAACACTGTTCCCAAGGAGAAGGCCCTGCGCGTGTACGAGTACCTGTCGAACAGCGGACAGGACAACTACGACGGCGCCTTGGACTACATCCTGTCCGAGTTCGCGGGATTCGACCTCGTCCCTTCGCCGCCCAGTCCCGAAACCGAAATTTCGTACATGGGTTGCCGTACCCGCGTGATCGGCAACAACTACGACCCGAGCCGTGAAATCTCTTATGGCCGTGGCAACTTGAGCTTTACCTCGATTAACCTCCCGCGTATCGCCATCAAGATGAAGTCTGTCGATTTGTTCTTCAAGGAACTCGACCGCATGCTTCAGCTGGTGAGCGACCAGCTCATGGAACGCTTTGCCGTGCAGAGCCGCCGCAAGGTCAAGAACTTCCCGTTCCTCATGGGACAGGGCGTGTGGATTGATTCCGACAAGCTCGGCTGGGAAGATACCGTGGGCGAAGTCATCAAGCACGGTACGCTATCCATTGGCTTTATCGGCCTTGCCGAAACGTTGGTGATGCTTACAGGCAAGCACCATGGCGAATCCGATGCGTCGCAGGAGCTTGGCCTCAAGATTATCGGCCACATGCGTGAATTCTGCGACAAGGAATCCAAACGCCTCGGCCTCAACTTCAGCTTGCTCGCCACGCCGGCTGAAGGCCTTTCGGGCCGCTTCGTGCGCATGGACAAGAAGAAGTTTGGCATTATCCCGGGCGTTACCGACCGCGATTACTACACCAACTCTTTCCACGTGCCGGTTTACTACAAGATTTCTGCTTTCAAAAAGCTCTCGCTCGAAGCCCCGTACCACGCGCTCACGAACGCAGGTCACATCAGCTATGTGGAACTCGATGGTGACCCGACGCAGAACCTGGACGCTTTTGAAAAGATTGTGAAGCACATGGCAAAGGTGGGTATTGGTTACGGAAGCATCAACCATCCGGTGGACCGCGACCCGGTTTGCGGATTCGTGGGCGTGATTGGCGATGTTTGCCCGCGCTGCGGACGTAGTGAAGGCCATGCCATTTCGTGCGAAAAACTCGAAGAACTTAGAAAGAAATTCCCTGGAATGCCAGCATTTAGAGGGATCAGATAAATAAGGTTATAATTACAAGGAGTGCAAAATATGTCAGAAAAAGAAATGTCTATGTATGGTGAAGGTGTCGGATTCGAACGTATCCGTCGCATTACTGGTTACCTCGTCGGTACAATCGACCGCTTCAACAACGCCAAGCGTGCCGAAGTCAACGACCGCGTAAAGCACGGGGTGTAATCGGCGCTTGCCATGTCCGATTATCCTCCATTAAAAATCGCTGGAATTGAGCCGGAATCCTTCGTTGATGGACCCGGTATCCGCTTGACAGTGTTTACCCAGGGCTGCCACCACAACTGCCCGGGCTGCCAGAATCCGCAGACGCACGATTTTGGGGGCGGACACTTTATCGAGCGCGAAGCGATTATCACGATGATCAAGGAAAATCCGCTGTTGGACGGCGTGACGTTCAGCGGCGGCGACCCGATGGACCAGGCGGCGGCACTTGTTCCGCTTGCCCGCGAAATCAAGGAACGAGGTCTCAATCTCGTGATTTTCACGGGATACACGTACGAACGATTGATGGAACTCACGCCCGAAAAGCCGGAGCTTTTTGAGCTGCTGACTTTTGCGGACATCCTCATCGACGGCCCGTTCATCATGGCGAAAAAATCGCTCGAACTCAAGTTCCGCGGTTCTTGGAACCAGCGCATTATCGATGTGCAGAAAAGCCTTGTCGAAGGCCACGTGGTGATTCACCAGATTCAGCTGGACGAGATGGCCGAACATCCCGATAGGGAATACAATACTTAGTACGAATTGTCATGCCGGCCCTAGTGCCGGCATCGCCTTTTTTAGAGGTAAAGCAAAAGGACGAGTTGAACTCGCCCTTTTTTTCATTAGTCTTGCAAACGGTTGTTGGCAAAATGCAGGGCCCGACAAGCGACCCCTTGTTTTTGAAATTTGAACATTTTATATTATAGACACCACCGTAGAAGTGTGTTGCCGGGTTTCACCTGTCTAGTGATGCTCCATAGTTAATATATCCGTTACTTATATGAAATAAACAAAGGACAAAGCTATGGCCAGACCCATTCGTGAAACTCCTATACTCTTTGGTGAGGATGCCCGCCGTTTTCTTGCAGCAATGAAGGAACGTCGTCCCGAACCTCCAGAAATTCGTGCCCGCCGCTTGCGGAATTACGAATTTATGAAAAAGGCTTATGAACTGGGCATGGCCGAAAAGCGTGCCCGCGAAGAAGCCAATGGAGGTATTGATCCGTGGTTCAACAATACATAGAAAAGACAAAAATAAGATTTATTCGGTTAAATCCTACAAATTCCGTTAAAGACTTTCGCTGTGGCGACCCTGACTTGGATGACTTTATTCGAAATCGAGCATCGGGATTCCAAAAGTATTTGCTAGCCGTGAGTTATGCCTGTGCTGACGCCGAAACAGGGCGCATGCTGGCTTATTGTAGTTTGGCAAATGACAAAGTGGCCGTAGGAGATTTTAAGGATAAAACGGAGTTTAACCGTTTTCGCAAAAAGCAGGGATTCCCCAATGAAAAACGCTTGAAAAGCTATCCTGCGGTAAAGCTATGCCGTTTGGGCGTTGATGAATCTGCCAAAGGTCAACAAATTGGTACAACGGTCTTGGATTACATCAAGTCTATGTTTGTATTCGAGAACAAGACTGGATGCCGATTCCTGACTGTTGACGCATATTTGGAGGCTATTCCCTTTTACGAGAAAAATGGATTCCGCTTCATGAACGTAGAAGACCATGACCCGCATACACGTCTTATGTATTATGACCTGATGAATCTGTGTGCGTAGGTGAGTTATGAGTTCTTAGGTTTTAGGGGTTAAGGATTTGTAGATTGAACTGCAGTGTATGAGGTCGCTTCGCTCTGGGCTCGCTTCGCACCCCACACCTCACACCCCTTAACCACCAACCCCTATTTTCTATATATATTTACACTATGGTTATGAGAAAGTTTGATTTTTTGGCAATGGCGGCGGTGACCGTAACATTTGCGACATCTGTGTTTGCGGCGGGCAAGGTCGCCTGCGTCGGCAATAGTATCACGTATGGTTTCGGGATTGAGTCCTGGCCGGACAATACGAGCTATCCGCACCACTTGCAGGGTATGCTACGTGATGGCGGTGCAACTGCTGATACAGTCGAAAATTTTGGCGTGAGTTCGCTAACCGTTCGGAAAGACGATCAGGCTTCGTACTGGAAGGGCCATCGTTTTGCACCGGCGATTGAATTTGCGGCCGATACGGTTATTATTGAGCTTGGCACGAACGATTCCAAAGCTTATACGCAGTGGAGCACTCCGGCACAGAACGCTGCGGTAGATTCTGCGATTACCGCAGATTTTGAAGCTTTGATTGACACGTTCCAGGTAAAGTCCAAACCGCACATTTTCATTTGCCTTGCGCCTTACGTGAATAACGTGAATTGGAACATTCTCGATTCGGTTGTCGTGAGCCGCGTGAATCCGGCGATTTTGCGAGCAGGGCTTGAAAAGGGCGTGAACGTCATCGACTTGCATTCCCGTTTTAGCGCACTTGAAAATCGGAGCTGGTATTTGTCGGATATGGTGCACCCGTCTGTCGAGGGCGCAAAGCACTTGGCAGAAATTGTCTATAGCCATTTGCAAATGGATACGTTACATGTAACGCAAGATGGTTCGACGCTCAAGGCGCCGAAGGGCTATGGTTTCCAATGGTACAAGGACGGGCGCCTCTTGGAAGGTGACACGCTCGAAACGCTTGCGATTTCAGGAGCGGGCAAGTACAAGGTCTCTGTGAAAGTTGACGAAAAAAGTTTGTCGCGCATCGTGACATCGCCGTTGGATGTGCAAGAAACGACGGGGCTGAAGCCGAATATCCGCGCCGGTCGCGATAACGGTGCTTTTGAGGGAGCGTCTGCAGGTTTCCGCGCAGAACAGCGGTTTGACGCAAATGGACGTTCTTTGAAAACGCAAAG
>JAFWRL010000262.1 GCA_017520105.1 Fibrobacter sp. | reverse complement strand
GCGTAGGTGAGTTCGAAACGGACCTGGTCGTTACCCTTACCGGTAGCACCGTGAGCCACAGCGTAAGCGCCTTCCTTTTCGGCAATCTTTACCTGGTACTTGGCGATGAGCGGACGGGCGAAAGACGTACCGAGGAGGTATGTGCCTTCGTACTTTGCACCGGCGCGAACGGTCGGCCAAACGTATTCTTCAAGGAATTCCTTCTTGAGGTCGAGAACGTAGCACTTGGAAGCGCCAGTCTTGAGGGCTTTTTCTTCGAGAGCCTTTGCGTTCGGGAAGTCGTTCTGACCGAGGTCGGCTGCAAATGCAATCACTTCGACGTCGTAGGTTTCCTTGAGCCAAGGAATGATGATGGAGGTATCGAGTCCACCGCTGTAAGCGAGGACGACTTTCTTCTTGGATTCTGTTTTAGCCATTTTGAATGTCCTTTAAGAAAATTTTTTAGACGGGATAAATGTAGTAAAAAAGCGGTTAGTAGGCAGTAGGAAGTTAGAAGTTTGTAGCGTCATCCTGACGACCGACGGGAGGAAGGATCCAGTAACTGTTTGTTGTTAGTGTTTTGTAAATGGGAGTGCTCGGCCTAGCAAATCAAAGTACTTGATGTTCAACTTTTCGTGAACGCTTTGGGCGACACGGCGGGTCGCCGGTCGAGCCAATGTCGTGCCATCACCCTTTATCGGTTTTGCCGGGTCGATTTCACGTATTGTGACGAACTTGTAAAACGGATGGTCTTCGTCCGTGCGCATGATGATGACGCCCCCACCCTTCAAGATGGCATCGAACGCGTTTTCAAGACCATTGTAATCCTTGCAGCCATCAACCTTTGCGGTCCCCGCTTCGGCACCAGACCAATCCTTCCCCGCATCTTCGGCGATTCCCACAAGTTCCCACTTGCCCGGCGGGGTCGCGTTACTCGTCGAATCAATATAAAGTTCCAGGCGGACGGTCGATTCATCCTTGTTATAGACAATGTATTTCATGCCAATCCACTTGTTTAACGGCAAAGGATTTCCACCCCACAAAAAATCTTGTTTACCAATCCCCGAACCGCTACGGTAATAACTCGCCGGGTGCTTCCATTCCTTTTCGAAATCCCAACGGCCATCGTTGCGGAATCTTGCGTAATACGTATTGGCATCGCAATTGTTGCCGCCGCTAGAGCCATGCCCTAAAGCGCCACTGCGGACTCCGACCACCATACCGCCATAATTTTTCCCGCCAGTTTCATTTCGCATAAAATAAGCAGTATATTCAGTATTCAAGAAGAACTGCTTTTGGGGAGCCCATTCGCGTTGTCCGTTGATATGGAAACGGGGCCCCACACCCAGCATTTGCATCACGCCCTTGCCATCGACCTTGTAACCTTCCCCATCGACGCCACGGCTGTCCGACCATTGCAGCGGATCATCAGGATCATCCGACCAATCAGCAAAAGTCCGCGCATGACCGTTCGCCCAATGTTCCGATGTCCAAGAAACTGTTCCCGGTTTCGTCTCGAAAAATTTCTGAAATCCGAAGACATCCGTAACATCTTCAGCAAAAGATTTAACCGTCAAATGCGGCAAACACAAGACAAAAGCAAGCAAAAAGCGCAATTTCATTCGGGACCTCTTTCGAAATATAGATTCATTTTTTCTATTTTCAAAACATGAAAATTTCGGACAGAGCGCTTGGTTACATTTCACTTCTAGTATTTGCAGGCATTTTTGCCGGTATATCATTTGGCATGTGGTCTGCAGACCAGAAAGTCAACCACACTGCGCTTGTCGATTTCAAGGAACTCGGTTCATTACAGCCCGAAGACCCAGTTGTCGTTCGCGGGTACATCATCGGAACCATCGGCGAAGTCATCTGGCTTAAAGATCGTTCCCGCGTAAAAATCAAGTTCAACGAGCCGCTCCCGCTCCGCGAAGGCACGCAATTCAACAACGTGAACTATGCCCTCATGGGGCAACGCCGCCTCGAAATCATTCCATCCAAAACTGGGCAAATCATGCCGGAAGACCATGTGTTCCAGGGGAACTTTGAACCAGGCATCGCCGAAACACTTCGCTTTATCGAAAACGTCAACGACCAGCTTGAAATCATACGCACAATGGTCCTCGCGCTTGCACTAGGAGATTCCACACACAAGTCTGCTACTGAAGTCTATGAAGAAGCGATGCATTCCATCGAGGACTTGTTTGCGCATACGGAAAAAACAGTCGAGGCGCTTGGTCCCAAGCTGAACAAGCTTTTTAAACAGATGAACAATTCCAGCAAGGCCTTGACAAAAACGGCACTCCAGGCGGATACGGCAATCAAGACGGTTACGGCGGCGGTTAACGAGAAAATGACGCTCGTCGATTCCGTTATCATATCGCTTTCTACAAACGCCGAAAAGACAAACCAGATTATTACGAACATCGAGAAGGGTATCGACTCCGAGACGTTGTTGCAATCCAAGGAACTCATCGAGAACATAAACAATGTCATCGCAAGCCTCAACAAGGCAATCAGCGCCATCGACACGAGGAATTTCGGTTTCAAAGATGAGAAGGGCAATCCGATTCATCTCATCACTTGGAAAAACATGAATATTGTCGGTGACAACGCTAGAGACAAGGCTCGCAAGCGATTGGAAGAAGCCAAGAAACAGCAAGAACAAAACAGAGCTGGCAATTAAATGGATTTAGTCAATCTGCCCGGACTCGGTCCCAAGCGACTCGAGAAATTGCGCAAGTCAGGCTTGAACACTGTCGCCGACCTTTTATACAACATACCTCGCACATACCTGGATCAAACCAAGGTTTCCAAAATTGCAGACTTACACGACGGCGAACGCGTTGTCCTAATTGGTATTGTCACACGAGCTGGTATCGTCAAAGGGCGCATGTCGCGCTTTATGGCTGTGCTTACGGACGGAACGGGAGAAATCCAGCTTCTATTTTTCCGAGGAACCCGATATATCTCGAACCGGGTGAAGCCCGGCACTCGTTGGCTTGTTTCTGGCGTAGTCGGTTCTTATCGAGGATTGCAACTGGTGCACCCGGACATGCAACCGTTCGACGAAGGCGAAGCCTTTAACGGACAAATTCTACCAGTCTATCCAATTAGCGAAATTTGCCGCGAAGCGAAGATGGAACAGCGGTTTTTCCGCAATCTGTACAAGACGATTTTTAATTTTCCGGGGCTCACGCTTCCGAACGCCTGCCCGCGAGAACTCACGGATTACCTGCATTTTGCGCCGGTCATGGACAGCCTCCGCACACTCCACATGCCGCAGAACTTCGATGCAATCTACAGGGCAAAGCGCGAACTCAAGATTTTGGAATTGTTGCCGTTCTGCTTGCGCATGGTGAAGCGCCGCGAAAATCAAAAGATTCGCGGTCACGAGAGGCAGATTGATTTGGGGAACGTGATGGCGGCGAAAGCGCGCCTCCCGTTCCAGCTGACCGCAGGTCAGGACGCGGCGCTCAATACGATTATCGACGGACTCAACGGCAAAAAGCAGTTCCACGCACTGTTGCAGGGCGACGTGGGCTGTGGAAAGACCGTTGTCGCCCTGCTCGCCATGATGGCGGTTTGCGGAGCAAACGAACAGTGCGCGCTGATGGTCCCGACCGACATTCTCGCAAGGCAGCACTTCAAGTCGCTCAAGCCGTTCTTTGACGCAGCAGGAATCCGCGTACATCTGCTTGTCGGGGCCACTCCCGCCGCCGAAAAGAAAGTCATCTTAGGCGAACTCCAAATGGGACTCTGCAACGTCGTCATCGGGACGCACGCGCTCTTCAGCAAAGACGTTTTCTTTGCAAAGCTCGGGCTCGTGATAATCGACGAACAGCACCGTTTCGGCGTGAGCCAGCGCGAAGCGCTGCTCGCCAAAGGCGACTACCCCGACATGCTCGTGATGAGCGCCACGCCGATTCCGCGAAGCCTTGCCATGACGTTGTACGGAGACCTGAAAGTCATCAGCATCAAGGAAAAGCCCGCCGGACGCAAGCCCATCAAGACAAGACTCGTCAATGCCGCCAAACGTGAATCGATGAAGAAGTTTATTTGCAAGGAAGCCGCCGGCGGAAACCTCTGCTACTGGATTGCAAGCCGAGTGAACGCTGATGGTTCCGGTGCATCCAACTCAGGAAGCGCAGCAGGTTCCGCGGGCAGTTCCGCCGCAGACTATGCCGGTGCAAACAGCGATTCAAGCGCCCGCAGCGTCGATGACATCGTAAACGAGATGCAGGCTTTCATAGCCGCCATGGGACACGCCGACCCGAACATCGCAAAACTCAAAGTCGCCGGCGTCCACGGCCAAATGGACGACACCGAAAGAGACGAAATCATCAAGCGCTTTGCCGCCGGAGAAATCCAGATTCTCGTCGCAACAACCGTCATCGAGGTCGGCGTGAACGTCCCTGCAGCAAACCTCATGGTCATCGACCAGCCAGACCGTTTCGGTCTGGCACAGCTCCACCAGTTGCGCGGGCGCGTGGGCCGTGGGAATCAAGAAGCCTGGTGCTTCTTGATGATTCCCGAAGGCGAAGCCGCCGAAACGAGCATGGAACGATTATCGCAATTCGCCGCTACCGAAGACGGTTTCGAAATCGCAGAACTCGACCTGAAAACACGCGGAGCCGGGAACCTCGAAGGCAACGAGCAAAGCGGTTCATGGGTATTCCGCTGGTTCGATTGGATTCACGACCAGGAACTCATTTCGCAGACGCTCGAACGTGCCGAGCACATACTCAAAGACGGTTCCGCATTCAGCGAAACCGCCCGTGAAAAAATCCAGAACTGGTACAACGAAAAGCCATCAGCAAACGAAGACGGCGTCCACTAAATCAAGCGGAACATCGTCCCAATCACAAGCGCGACGAGAACAACGTTCAAGAAGAACATCGCTCGGCGCACAATCAAGAAGAATATTGCCTGCCAATGCAAGATATGGTCCGTCGGATTCACAAGTTCCTTCGCCGCTAAAAAAACATTTATAAGTCCCGTCATGACAAGCATCAGCGCACCGACAAAATAACCGTCATTCCACACAAGAATCGTAAGCGCTGCACCCGAAATCATCGCGATAATACCGATGATAATTTCGACTCGCAAAAAAATATTCTTGACCGCACGAGCCCTTATCTGCCGAGGAGTTAGGCGAGCCGCCTCCCGAATCTTCTGCTCCAGCTTTTTGTCATCTTCGCTTTCAGCCATAGGATTTTCTTCTTCTAAAAAGTTTGCTATAAACTATAAGTTGTCGTCACAGAATAATGCGCCATTGCCTTACGGGTTCCATTCAACGGGAAACTCACATCAATCTTGTTAATCAAACGGCTGATGGACTTTGTCTGTGCCAGACGCACACCAAGTCCCAACACATAGATTAAATCCTTACGCCGAATATCCTTAATCGTAGCCGCAGTCTCGCCAACACTACCAAACGCCACAACAACCGGAGCAAGCGTGAGTATTTCGACATCCGGGAACCAACGTTGTTCCAAATTGCCATAGACACGGGCCTGTCCCGAATAAAATCCCGTCGGGAAGCCGACAAAGCCATTGGCTCCACCAAGCGTCAACCGGTATCCAAGCTTAGCATCATCGTACAAATCGACCAAACCCGAAAGAGCTGTCGAAAAGCGGTTGCTCGGATGGAACAAGTATTCGCCATCTATACTGGCGTAAAAGTCATGACGTTTCCCATGGTCCAGATAAAAGTTCATATAAGACTTGAGCGTCAAGTGATGACTTTCACGTCCAAGATACAAGTTTGTCCAAAAGTCCAAACGGATATCGTTGTTATTAGCGCCCAACTGTTCATAATTCTTCGAAAGCTGCGCCTTGACAGAAAAACCCTTATCCACATCTTCAGTCCACCTCACATTGTGAAAGTTCCGGAGTTTTTCGTAGCGCAAATTAGAATACATCACGTAAAAGCCAAGACGGGAATCCTTGCGTTCCGGCACCCAATCATTTACAGCGTTAGCGGAATCTATTTTGTACGCTTTTTCACCATCCGTAAACCAGCGAGGAATCACACGACCTTCGTCAGCCGTTTCACGCAAATAATCGTAAGTGGCACCCAAGTATAGCTTACGCTGCGTACCGCCAAAAGAACGGCTCAAGCGGAAACTCAGCGAATCATTGATATAATCCTCGATGCGAATAAGTTCAACCGTTTTTTTGCCGTTGAATCGAGGGAGCCCAAGCGAATCCAACTTCTTTTTCGTCAACGTTTTTTCGATAACGCCCTGCGGAAATTCGCCACTCCCGTAAATGTAGCTATTGCGTTTGTTCTTCAAACCCTCAAGCGTATATGCCCACTGGTTCACGCTACGGCTGAGGAACGGCACGTACATTTTCCAGCTGGCAAGATAACCATCCGTGTTATAGCTATACAAGAAATCCAGGTGGTTGTAACGGAACAGAAAATGCGGGTCGCCATATTCCACCTGAAACATATCGCGGAACTCATCATGTCCGTAGTAGAAACCGAGTTTCTGCCCGAGTCCAAGGAAATTACTTTCCTGAAGGCCTATACCGAACACCATGTTCTTGTACTTCCATTCGCTGCCCGAAAATCCAAAACTCAGAGGAATCGTAAGCGTCCAGTTGTCGCTCGTTTGCACATCAACTATGTTCTTGCCGTTTTCGCTTGCCACGGAAATATTCGCATCCGAAAGAAACTTTTGGTCGCGCAAAAAACGTTCCGCTTCCAAAAGCAAGTTCAAGTTGACCAAGTCGCCTTTGTCGAATAGCAAAAGTTTGCGGACCGTCGCCTCGCGAGTTTCGATATGAACCCAGTTCAAAATATCATACGCCCAACGGTCGTACTTCGTATGCGCACGAGAATCGTCAAAAGCATCTCCGATATGGTAACGGATTTCATCGACACGGAAAACGGCAGAAGAATCAACCGGTTCAGGCGAACTTGCAGAATCTGCAGAAAAAGAGCCAGCACCCGCAAAGGATGCCGACAAAAAGCACAACAAGCAAAATACAATTTTATTCACGGGAATAATATACAAATTTATCCCCCGGAACTAAGTTAACCGAGCTTAGAACTTAGAGCGAATAGGAGGTTGTAATGGAGACAAAGCGCCTTCCCCGACGCACGCCGTTCAGCGGAACCACCAAATCAATCTTGTTGACCAAACGGCTAATAGACTTGGTCTGCACAAGACGGATACCGAAACCAACCTCATAACTCAAGTTCTTACGATTAAAATCCTTAATACGGGCTGCAGTTTCCCCCGTCCCCATATAGGCGACAAACACCGGCATCAGCGTTAAAATTTCAAAATCCGGAAACCAACGCTGTTCCAGTTTCCCGTAAACACGAGCCTGCCCAGAATAGAAGCCTTCAGGGACTCCCGACAAACCTTCAGAATTGCCAAGAGTCAACTGGTAGCCGTATTTCGCACGATCATACGCATCCAAGGAGCCCGACAAAACCGTAGAAAACCGATTGCTCGGATGGAACAAATATTCGCCTTGAACACGTCCATAAAAATCATGACGTTTGCCATGATTGAGATAAAAATTCATGAACGAATTCAATGTCAGATGGTGAAATTCACGCCCAAGGTAAAGATCCGTCCAAAAATCCAAGCGGATATCATTATTGGCAGCACCCAACTGTTCATAATTTTTCGAAATTTGAGCCTTGACCGAAAAGCCTTTTTCAACATCTTCAGTCCACTTGACGTTATGATAATTCCTGATTTTCTCGTAGCGCAAATCAGAATACTTCACGTAAAAGCCAAGTCGAGAATCCTTACGGTCCTGCACCCATTCATTATAAGCAATAGCGGAATCTATTGTGTATGCACGTTCACCATCGGTAAAAGGGACGCAATCGATACGATTTTCATCAGCGGCCTCGCGCAAATAATCGTAAGTAGCGCCCAAGTAGATTTTGCGCAGTGTTCCACCAAATGAGCGGCTCAAGCGGAAACTCAAGGAATCGGTAATAAAATCCTCGACCTCCATAATCTTCACAGAATTTTTCCCATTGTAACGCGATAAGGACTTCAGGTATTTATCTGTTGCCATGGAATCTATTTGGCGTTCGCTCTTTTTCTTGTAACTCGGATCCTTGCGAACTTTTTCTAACTGAGCAAGAAAATTTTTATTTTGTTTGAAATCATAAGTTTTTGCGCCCGGCGGAAGCTCTCCGCGACCATAATAAATGGCATTGCGCTTATTCTTTAAACCTTCGAGAGTGTATGCCCATTGGTTTGCACCACGGCTAAGGAACGGCACATACATTTTCCAGCTGGCAAGGTATCCATCCGTATTGTAGCTATACAAGAAATCTAAATGGTTGTAGCGGAAAAGGAAATGCGGGTCAGCGTATGAGGCTTGCCACATACTGCGAAATTGGTCGCAACCATAATAAAAACCAAGTTCCTGACCAAGCCCAAGAAAATTACTTTCCCTAATCCCGAGTCCCCAGATGAGATTTTCAAAGTTCAACTCGTCACCGGCAAAGCCCAAAGTCGTGAGAGGAACCAAAGTCCAGTTATCGCTCGTTTGCACATTCACGATATTCTTGCCGTTCTCTTCCGTCACCGAAATAGCGGCATCCGAAAGAAATTTCTGTTCGCGCAAGAAACGCTCCGCCTCCAGAAACAAATTCAAATTGACCAAATCGCCTTTGTCAAAAAATAGAAGTTTATGGACAGTCGCCTCGCGGGTTTCAACATGTACCCAGTTCATGAAATCAGCAAGCCATTTATCATACTTCGTATGCGTACGGGAATCGTCCAAAGCATCGCCAATTCTGTAACGGATTTCATCGACACGGAAAACAGCTGAAGAATCAACCCGTTCAATCAAACTAGCAGAATCTGCAGAAGCAGCCGTTCCGTCCAAAGACGCAGCATCCGCATCGGCAAGGAATGCCGACACAAGACCTAATAAACAAAAGACTAGTTTTTTCACGGGAACAATATAGAAAATTGAGCCGTAATATTTAGGTTGTAAGGGACTGAATTTATTTATTAAAAACCAAGTTGCAACAAAAAACCACCACCGGGTTCGCTGAAGTTTATCGCAGGAGCAACGCGAAGTTTCCAGGCGTTCTCGCGTTCCTCGTATTTCTGCACCCGTTCACTAGGAGACTTGAAAAACCAAACGATTGGAGCCACAATATCCACAGAAAGAAATGCAATCCCAGAGACCAGATAAAGCCATCCTAAACCCTTTCCCAAAACTTTTGTAGCCGTATGTTCATAATCAATGCTGAGCAGCCCAATGCCAGCAGCCGTGCATAAACCGCCGGCCAAAAAAGCGTGAAGCCACACACCCGTTTTTCTACGAGTTTCTTCTTTCTTGCAATTCGAAGCCCATTGTCTATAAATTCCCGAACTGTCTTGCAAAGGCTCGGAACCATAAACTCTTGCAAGAAGCGACTCTTCGGACTCGGAAGCGTCAACAAATTCATCCAAAGTAAAATGTTCTTCACGACAACCGCGAGAAACAACGATGTTTGATTGAACTTTTTCACACAAAAGGCTCTCTTTTTGTTCAGCATCAGAGCAATCATTAGGCTTATTCAAAGAACTATCCGACAGTGGATAGTAACCATATAAACTAGCAAACAAAGAATCCTCTTTTTTTTCGCCATCAGCTTTTTCATTCGCATAAAAGCCATGTGCTCGACATCTGCGAGAATCCACGATGCTTGATTGAGCTTTTTCACCACAGCGGGACATACCTTCTTTCACAGCATCAGAATTTTCAACAAAGACCGTATCCGGAAGGATTGACGCAAAATCATACGCTGCGAAAGAGCGTATCCCGCATACAAGCAAAAGAAGAATAAAAAGACGGATAGCCCTGAAGCAATTTACGACAAACACCTGAAACCTGTTCCCCATGCTATCCACCCAATTGAGCTAACTTAACCTTATAACCATAAGTTTTTAATTTTTTTACTACAGGTACGAGATTTTTTACCAGCATGTTTTTTTCAAGAACAACAACTATCTGATCGCGATCTTCTTTTTCTTGCAATTCCCGCCTAAGACGAATATCTTCTATAAATTTCCATACATCATCTATATTTTCATAGGTATAGATTTTTTTCCCATCAATCACGCCGGATTCATTCAAGCCTACTAAATAAGAAACACCATTTCCATTAGATCTTATTTCTAAGGATAAATCAATAAATTTTTGAGCACACTTTACAAGCAATTCAATATTCTTGATACGCCTATCCCAAAATTCATCAGTTGCAATCATTTTATGAGATTTCTTTTC
>JAFWRL010000002.1 GCA_017520105.1 Fibrobacter sp. | reverse complement strand
GACAACTTGACGAACGTCCATGCGAATACGCAGGTGCCGAAGGTCGTTGGCTTTGCGCGAATTGCGGAACTCTCTGGCGATGAAAAGTACAAGAAAGGCTCCGATTTCTTCTGGCAGACTGTCGTGAACAAGCGCAGTATTGCAATTGGCGGAAATAGCATTTCGGAACATTTCCCATCACTCGACAATCACAAAAAGTTCATCGAAGAACGTGAAGGGCCAGAATCCTGTAATACGTACAACATGCTCAAGTTGACGGAACGTCTGTTCAACATCAAGCACGATGCGCATTACACCGACTTCTACGAACGCGCCCTTTTCAACCATATCCTTTCAACCATCCACCCAACGCATGGCGGCTATGTCTACTTCACTCCGGCGCGTCCGCGCCATTACCGCGTGTATTCCAAGGTCAATGCGGGTATGTGGTGCTGCGTGGGTTCGGGCATGGAAAATCCGGCCAAGTACAACCAGTTTATTTATACGAAAGACAAGGATGCTCTCTATGTGAACCTCTTTGTGGCCTCCATGCTGAACTGGAAAGACAAGAGCGTAAAAATCAAGCAGGAGACAGCCTTCCCGAAGGGGGAATCCTCCAAGTTCACGATTACGGGTAGCGGCGAGTTTGACATGCAGATTCGCCATCCGTACTGGGTCAAGGAAGGCGAATTCAAGGTCATCGTCAATGGCGATACCGTCGTGAAAAAATCTACTCCGTCGAGCTATGTTTCTGCCGGAAAGTCCTGGAAGTCGGGCGATGTCGTCGAGGTACTTTACCCGATGTACACGCATGTCGAAGATTTGCCGGGCGTGACCGATTATGTGGCGCTTTTGCATGGTCCGATTGTGCTTTCTGCAAAGACGGGAACAGCTAACTTGAACGGCCTTGTCGCCGATGACGGTCGCTGGAGCCATATCGCATCCGGAGCGTTGGAATCGTTGGATCAGGCGCCGATGCTAGCAAGTAAAAAAGAAGATATTCCTTCGAAAGTGGAACCGGTGAAGGGCGAACCGCTGCACTTCAAGGCGCCTTACCTCTTTGCGAAGCAAAAGGACGCGAGCCTGCTTCTGGAGCCGTTCTACGAAGTTCACGATGCTCGTTACATGATGTACTGGATGGTGCTTACGGACCCGACGATTCTCGACCGCTTGGAAAAGGAACAGAAAGAAGCTTTGGCACTTGACGAAAAGACCGTCGATAAGGTTGCCACAGGCGAGCAGCAGCCGGAAGTCGATCACAAGATGGAAGAGAAAAATTCCACCAAGGGCACGGCGAATGGCGAATTCTACCGCGACGCTGGCAAGTGCTCCGGCGGCGATGGCGGCCTCATCAGCTACGAATTCGAGACGAACAGCGAAGATTCCTTGAGCCTCATGGTGCGTTACTGGGGCAACGAAGGCTGCACGCGTATATTCGACATCTCCATTGACGGCGAAAAGCTTACGACCGAGACGATTTCGGACCGCTGGAAAAAGGACGAGTTCGTGAACGTGACGTACCCCATCCCGGACAAGATGGTCAAGGGCAAGAAGGTGGTGCGTATCGCGTTCTCGGCAACTTCTGGAATGGTGGGCGGCATCTACAGCATACGCCTCCTCCGCAACAAGCCGAAGCCGGTCGTTGTTGACCCGCCGACGGACATTGCGCCGGTCGCCAAAGTGAACCAGGGATTCCGCGTGCGTGCCAATTCGCAGATGCTCCAAATCGAATCGGACGCTGCACTTGCCCGAACGATGAACGTAAAAATTTATTCAATGGATGGGCGCCTGAAACTCTCGCAAATGCTCCCCGCAGGCACAAACAGTTTTGACGTCGATATCGCAGGCCTCAAGAATGGCAACTACATCGTGCGACTCTTCCAGGACGGCCTCGTGCGCGGCTACACGTTGTTCAATAAAAACGGACTTTAAAACCAAATAGTACACTCCTCTCCAACAAGTCCTCGCGTCTGCGGGGACTTTTTCGTATTCCTAGTTACATTGCATGTAAAAAAAATTGCACTTAAATTTTTCGCATGTTTATTTGTGTATATTATTAAAATGAAGGAGTGTCTTTATGTTGTGCCGCTTCCGTAGAATTTGGGTGCTGTTTATTTGTTTGGTATTGGTGACCTCTTTTGCTGATGCTAGAACCATCACGTACATATTGAATGGTGGAACGAATCATCCGGATAATCCAACAAGCTATGGCAATGAAATCACTAAAAAAATCGAATTAAAGCCTGCTACACGTGAAGGCTATGCTTTTTTGGGATGGTATATCGAGTCTGCTAGTGCATGCACTGTTAGCCCGAATTGGAATTTTGAGAGTTCTTTTAAAGGGGATCCGGAATCATATATTTCTCATATTCTCGGTGACTTTACGGTCTCGGCAAGATGGGGACTTGTTCCCAAAACGCCGCAAATAGATGAACGTGGCTGTTATTTAATCCACTCTGCCGAGGAACTTTATGGACTTAGAGATGTTTTTTATGTTGATGGCCGGTATTCTATCGTTGATCCCGCGTGTGTCTCTCTCCAAAATGACATTGTTGTGAACAAGAACCTTTTGGATGCAGAAGGGAATCTATCTTTAGATGATTATGTGTGGTGGCCGAGTTTGAACTTCTTTGGAACGTTTGATGGCAATGGTTTTTCAATATCGGGCTTGAGAGGCGAAGGGGGCTTGTTTGATTTTTTGGAACGCAGAAGTGTCGTGAGAAATTTGGGAATCAAAGACTCCTATTTTTCTGCGAATACGGCTGGCGGCTTAGTCGGAACGGTTGATTGGGAAACTTGGATATATAATGTTTATTCTGAAGCGTCTGTTCATGGAACTCAATATGCAGGGGGCTTGGTTGGAAAAGAAGTTATAAGTGAAAATTGTCTTTTGACTGCTCCGGCAATATCGGCGGACTATGTTCATGTTCTGGATAGAAAACGCTCCAATGCGTCTTCGATTGAGAACGCTTATAGTTTAGGCATTGTCGAAGGTGGAACTGTTGGTGGAATCGCTGCTAGCATGAATCAAGCTGTTTTGAATAATGTCTTTTTTCTCGGAAAACTGCAGGGCTTGAAATCGGACTGCATCGTTGCTGTAAAGGAACCTGTTTGCTCTGCGGGTGATTCTGCTTTTGTGATAGAAAACGCCCTGTGCATGGATTCCAAGGATACTTCTGTTTCAAAAGCGACTTCGCTAAGCAAAGAACAATTTGCTGATGGAACGGCGTTGAATATTTTGTCTAAGAATGACGATTTGCGATGGACTCAAAAAATCGGTACGGATCCGCATCCCGTTTTCGATGGGGTAAAAGTCGAAATTCGTTATGTTTTGAATGGCGGCGAGAACAATGAAAAGAATCCTCGTTATTTTACGGTTGGCGACAAGCCGATCGCTTTAAGTGAACCGCATAAGGCGAACGATGTGTTTGAAGGTTGGTTTTTGGATAGCGCCTTTACAAATAAAGTGGATTCCATAGATACAAGAAATCTCGATGAAAGAATCTTGTATGCAAAATGGAAAAGCCGTTTTATTATCACTTTAGAAATGGGTGTGTATCGTGGCTCTTATGACAAACAATACTGTTATGGTTCGTGTGAAATTGAATGGTCAACGGATTCATCGGCGTTTGTTTTAGAAAAGGCGTATTCTGATGGATATACTTTTGACGGCTGGTATGTGGATTCTCTCTTCACGAAAGAAATTAAAGAAATTCCTGAAGATAATACCGAGGATATTACGGTGTATGTCAAGTGGAAACCTGTCGTATATACGATTACGTATCACCTAGTTGGTGGTGTAAATCATCCCGATAACCCGACAACTTATACGGTTCTCGAAAGCCCAAAAGTAAAAGATCCAACTCGTGAGGGTGCCGTATTTTTGTCTTGGCGGGTAGAAAAACCTTATGAATGGGGGAATCCGACTTGGCCGGAACCGCCTACTAATAGAGATTATTATGCACAGTGGATTCCTGTTCCGCAAGAACCATTAAAAGATTCAACGGGGTGTTATCTAGTTACCTCAAAAGAGGAATTGTATTGGATTGAAAAATCTGCTGACAGAAAATTGTGTGCGTCTCTTCAGAACGATATTGTTGTCAATGAAAATATGATAAAGGATTCTAAACTGAATCTTGATACAAATAGTTATTTTGTTTGGAGACCGATAGTGTATTTTGAAGGAAAATTTCTGGGGAATGAACATTCCATTTCTGGTTTGTACCTAAAGTCCGGTGATGGGTATGAAACGTATGATGCGTACAAATATGGGGGACTGTTTAAATCTGTTCAAAAGGATGCAAAAATCTTTAATGTTGAAATAAACGACTCGTATTGTGATGGCTTTGTAGAGCATCTGGTTATTGCATCGGTCGTTAATAATAAGATTGCTCTTCCGAAAATATCACCGAAAAGCGCTTGGCGTATTGCCGTAAGTGGAAACGTTGTCGTCATGTCCGGGCTTGTGCCGGGTAAATCACTCCTCGTGATGGATGTTCAAGGGAGAATCCTTCGTCGTCTGCAAACGGAATCTTCGATGAATATCGATTTTCCCAGTGCAGGAAGGTTCTTAGTCCGTTACGGGAATGAAATTAGGGCTGTTTCTATCCGATAAATCGAATTGTAAAAATCATAAAACAGAAAAAGCTCCAAACCGAAAGTCTTCGCTCCGCGAGGACTTTTTTGTCATGGAATACCTCTTTCGTCTCTCGTCTGTAGGGGCGATGTCCCGTTCTTTCGTCTAATATGTTTCCGAAAATAAACAAATGTTGCGGTTTTTACAATGCGTTGTTATCGTAACCAACATGAAAATATTTTTTTCAGGAACGAAAAATGTACTTTTATTATTTTTAGCGAGGGTTTTTAAAACCTGTGGATGCAAAAATGGGTGAAATACGCCCAAATCCTTTTGTGAAAAAGGACGGTAAGATTTTTGTTAGTCCATTATTTACATAAGAATGGAAAAAAAATGCCCATTTTTAAGTAAATTTTGAGAACCACGGGTTAAAAGAATTAATTAACGGAGTTATTATGCTTGACCTTCTTGCTGTCCAGTCCAGCACAACAAACGCAACGATTATTACGCTTGCCTACACCTTGATCTTGGCTTTCATCCTGTCTTCCGCCATCGGTTGGACATACGAAAAGACCTTCCTCGGGCTTTCCTATTCCCGCAACTTCGTCCAGGGCATTGTCTTGAGCGCTGTTGCTGCTTCGATGATTATGCAGGCCATCGGCGATAACGTCGGTCGCGGTCTCGGCATGATGGGTGCCCTCTCGGTGGTCCGCTTCCGTACGAGTTTCAAGGATCCGCGAGATATCATGTTCATATTCGCGGCGCTAGGTGCAGGTATCGGTTGCGGTGTTTATGCCTGGGGTGCCGCTGTGGGCGGAACGATAGCGTTCTGCTGCGTGGCTTTCCTTCTCTCCCGTACAGGTCTTGGTACCAAGCATTTCTTTGATGGCATGCTCCGCTTTGCTCTCCCGAACGAACCGAAGGTCCGTGGTCAGATAGAAGATATCATGAAAGGCAATCTAAAGACGTTCATTTTGATAACTATGCGCGAAGTCGATGGCGGAGCACGTCTCGACGTCGCTTACCAGATACGCCTCCGTGCGACAAAGCCCGCTGCCGAAATCCTTACGATGCTATCGAAAATCGAGGGCATCTCGGATGTCCAGTTCATGATGCAAGACGCCACGACGGAAATGTAGGGAGGATTGAAAAATGAATAAACTTGAAGATTTTCTCGATACTTTCTGGAACACCCACAAGAACAATCCGGGTGTCGCTTACGTCTATACCCATAAGCTTTCCATTGCTTGGATTCTCTGCGTGATTTTCGCCGTTATGCTCGGCTTTATGTATCAAGGCAAGGCCGCCATGTTCCGTGGCATTGCGGAATCCAGCGAAACGATTATCAGCCTCCCGTCCCCGACCGAAATTGTCAAGGTCTATGTGGTGCCCGGTCAAGAAATCAAGGCGGGCGATACCATCGTGGTCATCAACCGTCCTGACCTCACACTCCGCATCGCGGAACTCTCCCGCGAACTGGACAATATCGAAGGCCGCAGCAACTTGAGTTCTGCCGAAATCGACCAGAAGGTGGCCGATGTCAAGGCGAACCTGGAAACGCGTCGCCTCACGCTTTCTGCCGAAATCCGCAACCTCGAAACGGAATACGAAAGCAACAAGGCTATTTCTGCAAAGCTCAAGAGCCTCTCCAACTCGAAGTCCAAGAGCGACGGCAACGACGCCATGGCCATGCGTATCAAGAGTCTCAAGAACGAACTTGCACTTGCTACCAGGAGCGCGAACGAACAGATTGCTCTTCTCCGTGGCAGTGGCCGTCTCCAGAAGTCTAGCGGCAAGAGCGAAGCCGCCAACATCCGTAAGGAACTTGCCGAAATGCGCAAGCAGCAAGAAGAACTCACCCAGATTGCAAAGGAAAACTGGGTCGTCGGTGACGTGAACGTTCGCGATGGCGAAAAGGTTTCGAGTTTTGCTCCGATTGTAACGCTTGCCCACAAGTCTCCGACTCTCGTTCGCGGTTACATCAACGAACAGATTTACAAGAACACGAATATTGGCGAAGCCGTGAAGGTGACGACATTGGCTGGTGCAGGCAAGGCTGTGGTGGGCGAGGTCGTTGGCCTTTCCAGCCGCATCGTGCCGTTCCCGACCCGTATGTGGAAGATGCCCGAACTGCCTGTCTTTGGTCGCGAAGTGACTATCAAGATTCCGGAAGACAACGAGTTCTTGCTGGGCGAAATGGTGACCATCACTGAAACAAGCATTCGTAACTTGAAGAAGCAGCAAGAGAAGGCTAAGAAGTAAATGAAAACTGTATCGTTAATATCGCTTGCGCTCACTGCAGCCGCCATTGCTAGTCCGCTTACTTGGGAACGCCTTGTCGAATCTGCCAAGGATGATCCGAGATATCAGGCTGCCGAAAAACGTGCCGAGGCGACCGCCACCGACCGTAACCTCAAGCTTTGGGACAAAATTGAGCTCCGTTACCAGTTGGACGGTTTCAGCTTTGCCAAGCATGATTTTGAACTCCGCGTGACGCCGCAGGCCTTTGGTGAACGTGCTGCTGACAAGGAACATTTCGAAGCCGTCAAAAACTACCAGCAGGCAACTTTCGCCGTTGAACGTTCCATACTTCTTTACGACCGTTACGAACGCGGTGTGCGCTATGTGTTGCGCAAGAAGATAAACGAGATTAACAAGCAGCTTCTGCAGGTGAACAGCGACCGTATCGAGGTGCTCCACCTCAAGTCGGGCTCCGCTTCGTTCAATGCCGAAGACTTGATGACCTCGCTCGAAAAGAACGCATCGCTCAAGTCGAGCATCCTTTCGGACAGCACGGCGCTCCGCGATGCCGAGCTCAAGCTTAGAATTTGGGTGCCGGACTTCGAAGGTGTTGACCTTGATACCAACTTTATCCCGACGATGGACGAACTTGCCGAGTTCCTGAAGGACGGCGTGAACGTCGATGAAAACTTCCCGCTGGTGGCTCTCGCGAAGGGCAAACGTGACACTGACGTTTCCAAGGCGAAGCAAGATGCCAGCAAGGACCGCAACTACATTTCTCATCTCGGTATCGGCTACTCGCTCCAGATTGAATCCCTGATGGAAAAGTACAAGGAGTTGAATTGCACGGATGTGCTAAAGCCCGAATATGCAAAATATAAAGATGAATTCATGAGAAATAGCGGTGATTGCATTGCGGATCCGTATTACACGAGCCGCAAACTTGTCGCTGACCAGGACAACCGCAAGACTGCGGACAAGTTCTTTGTGAACCTCGCCATCCGTCTGCCGTTCTTCGACAGCAACAAGGACGCCACACTCCGTGAACAGGTTGCCGTTCTCGATGCCGAAAGCAAGTACTTGGACGATGTGCGCGAAGTGAACCAGAAGGTTGCCCGCCTCACTGAAGAAGTGCTTGCCCTCATAGGCCAGTGGAAGGTCTTGAAGGACTATGCCGAACAAGTGAACGCCAGCGGCTTCATGGAACAGTTTGCACGCAATGCGGGTTCGGACCCGCTGTTGCTCCTGCGCGCCCGCGAAAGCGCTCTCGAAAGCGACTTGAAGGCTGCAAAACTCGAATACGATATTTTCGAACGCTACCTGTCCCTGCTCGATTACGCTGGGGGCCTTGCCCGTCAGGATGTCGCAAACCATCTTCGTGAAGGAATCAGGTAGTTTATGGCCGAGGCCCGCGGATTTAGCCTTCTCGAGCGTTTCGAGCTCAAGTACCATATTCCCGTCGCATGGGCGGACCGGATAGGTGCTTTTCTCGCTCCGTACTGCGAAGAAGACTATTATTCCAAAATTACACCGGGGGGATTCTACTGGATTACGAACCTTTACCTGGATTCTCCGACATGGACGTTCCTTGGCTGGAAAAAGAAACAGCTTTTGGACCGTTTCAACATGCGTATCCGCACTTACGGTGAGCATCCGGCACAGGACGGTACGTTCCACTTTGAAGTCAAGCGTAAAATCCGTAACATATGCTACAAGAGCCGTGCGACCATCAAGGGAATCAATCCGGGTGAAGTCTGGAACATGAAACCGGACGAATGGCCGTGCAAGAGCGATAAAGACCGCATGTACCTCAAGGATTTCTTGTACAAGACCGAAGTCCATCATGCGCATCCGCGACTCTTGACGCAGTACAAACGCCGCGCCTGGTTCGGCCTCCGTGAGGAGTATTCCCGTGTGACGATCGACACAGGTATGCGTTTCCGCGAAGAGAACGGATTTGATTATACGGTGGATCCGCACTACATGCATTCTACCGGAATCCCTCGATTTTTCCAGCCGGGTTGCGACGC
Source organism: Fibrobacter sp. (assembly GCA_017520105.1). The sequence continues at coordinate 40,605 of JAFWRL010000002.1, read as the reverse complement.
TGTGCTTGAACTCAAGTGCCCGGCAGCCCAGATGCCGTACTGGATGTTCGACTTGATACGTGCTTTGAACTTGAAGCATTCTGCATTCTCTAAGTTCGGAAATGCGGCTGCGGAATGGAAGCGTGTTTATGAAAATCCGCGACGTTTCAAAAGTCCATATTGGACTCGTCTTGCGGGGAATTTTTAATATAGATTTAGATAGATAAGATCAAAAAATTTTAAAAAAAGGAAGGCGCTTATGAATACCAAAAAATGGCTTGCAGTTGGCACTTGTGTCTCTGTAATGGGTATGTTCTCTGCCTGCTCTGACGACGAAAGTAGTCCTATCACTCCTCCGACTCCGGGGCCCACTAGCTCTGCGGTGGTTGCTCCTGGTTCTTCTGATGCTGTTCCGCCACCGGGTAGCAGTGCTGCTAATCCGACTCCGTCTTCAGTTGTAGCTCCGACTTCATCTGCGGCTGGCCCCGCCCCTACGTCCAGTTCGAATCCTGAAGATACTGTTCTGAATGCTGATGCGACCTATATGGGCGTTTCGGAAATCATGTACAATGCTCCGGAAAAATCGGAATTGGAATGGGTCGAGGTCTATATCAAGTCGGGTCCGAATATTGATAACATGCAGTTGAGTAACGTTCGCTTGGACGGTGCCGTCAACTTTGCATTCCCGGCAGAGCCTTTGAAAAAAGGCGAGTACGTCATTGTGGCGAACGATGTCGCTTTGTTCAAGAAGACTTATCCGACTGCAGCATGCAAAGTTTATGGACCGTGGGATAATGACCCGAAGACGGGTGCTGTCGCAAAGCTTGTCAACGAAGGCGATGTCGTCGATGTCAAGATTAAAGGCGAGGGCGACGTCAGTGCCGCGTTTGGCAATGCTCCGCCTTGGCCAAGCCTTGCAGACGGCAAGGGCAGAACGCTCGTGTATAAAGGCTCCGGCAACGAAGCTGACCCGTTGTCGTGGGGTGCAAGCGCTGTTGCTAACGGCAATCCGTGCTCTGGCGACGATAAGGTTGTCGATGGCATTACAGTCCGTTTGAACGAAATCAAGCCTTACGATCTTGGTGTTTCTGACGGCTGGGTCGAAATCTACAACTATGGCGACGCTCCGGTTGATGTCAAGGGATGGGAACTCGAATCCAAGTTGAAAGGCAAAAAGTGGCCTATCGGTGGTGCTAACACTGTTGTTCCGGCAAAGGGCTATTTGCTGCTCGAAGCGACTGCCGCTGTGTTCGGTGACGGCCTCTACTTGAGCGATAACGGTGATGAAATTTATCTGTACGAAACTGCGGCAGGCACACGTACAGGTAAGGAAACGAGCTTGCTGATTTCTGCGGGTAAGCAATCAGCGGCGTGGTTGACGTTGCCGGTTCTACGGCTCAGGGGGCCATGGCGACGGAAACTCCGGGTGCGGCAAACTCCGCACTTAAGGCAGGTCCGATTTTCATCAGCGAAATCCATTACCACGAAAACGAACAAGATCTTAAGGATTTGGAATTCCTTGAACTTGTGAACAAGGGAACTGCCGATGTGGCTTTGGTCGAAAGCATCAACAACACTCCGCAGGGCTGGAAAGTCGAAGGCGTCAACATGGAATTTGCCGCTGGAGATGTGATTCCTGCTGGCGGAAAGATGGTTCTTTTTGACGATTCCCTCAAGAACTACGAATCTCAGCTCCGTACTCGTTATAACATAGACGCTGCAGTGCTTGTCCGCTTCTATGCAGGTAAACTCTCGAATCGTGGCGAAACGGTTGCTGTGAAAAAACCGTATTCGTTTGTGACGAGGTCCGATGGCACGAGGCAATGGTACTATGAACTTTCCGATGCCGTGCTTTATAGCGACCGCTGGCCAGATTTGTATGCCGCCGATGGCAAGGGCAAGAGCCTCAATCGTAAGGACTTTACGACGATGGGCTATGGCTACACCAATTGGACTGTTGCTGACCCGACACCGGGCAAGTAAAAAAGCCAAATTTGAATAATAAACCAAAAGTTCCGACATTTTGTCGGAACTTTTTTCATGGAATGTAAAATAAGCGTCGTTTTGGAATTGCGGTTTTTGATATCTTTTAGTATTATTAACTTAGCTATGAAAAGGTACTTTGCATTCATTCTTTGTGGCAGCATGGCTGCGAACGCGACCTCGCTTTCTTTACAAGATGCGTTGGACATGGCTATGGCCAACAATTCGAAGATCAAGGCCGAAAAGGCGAAAGTGGATATAGCCGAAAGTGGTGAAAACGAAGCTTTTGCCCGATTCCTCCCGACGGTGAGCCTGTCGGCAGGCATTACCAAGATTAATGACCCTATTTCGATTGACCTTGGGCGAATTCAGCAACCTTTGAGCGATATTGCAGGTGCTGCCGCTTATTCCAAGGCTTATCTCGCAACGTACAATGGGGCATACGCTAAAGCTTATCAGGAGGCTGTAGGCCAGGCGATGAAAGCGGGCATGGACGAAAAATCGGCCAAAGCCTATGTGGATTCCAAATCCGCCGATATCTGGAGCGGGGTCGTGAGCAGCAAGGACGCTAACGATGCCGCCGTGAAAATGGCTGAAAGCAAGGGTCAGGAATCCGCCCAGCAAATCAAGAATTCCGATTTCAACATGAAGGTGCAGGACGACTGGTTCTTTAACGCCCGCCTGACCGTCGTGTGGCCCATCTTTACGGGTTTCAAGATTTATTCTGCATACGATGCCGCCAAGGAAAACGTGAACGCCCGCAAGGCCGAATTCGAGATGGCGCAAAACATGGTGCTCATGGATGTGGCGACAAAGTACTTTACGCTTCGTTTGTGCGAAGAACTTGTCGTAATGCGAGAGACGACCAAGAAGGACCTTGAGGAACATCTGAACCGCTCCAAGAAACTGGAAGAAGGCGGTCAGATTAGCAAGACGGAACGCCTCCGTGCCGAAGTCGCGTTAGCCGAAGCTGAAAACGCTTACGAAGACGCTCTGCGCGACCAGTCGCTGGCCCGTATGGCGCTTGCAAGCTTGCTGCATACGGACACGAGCCTTACTGCAACGACTCCCGTGGAATCTCCGGAAGGCATCCGTTCGATGGAAGAATTCAAGGCTCTCGCTGTTGAAAAGCATCCGGGGCTTCGTCAACTGCGTATCGAACGCAAACGCAACCAGAATGCGGTAAAGGCGGCTCAGGCCGATTACTATCCGACGGTGGCGTTGTTCGGCTACAAGGAACTCTATACAAGGGATTTGACGCTCCTGGAACCGGAATGGGCGATTGGTGCCAAGCTGCAGTGGGATATTTTCAAGGGCGGTGATACGCGCGCCAAGGTGAGCTCTGCAAAGGCGATGGACCGCTCCTTGGGCAGCCTCGAAGAAGAGACGATTGACAACTTGAAACTCCTTGTCGAAAAACGTTGGCGCGAACTGGAACATGCAAAGGGTAGGCTCATGAGCCTTGCCAAAACGCGTGAACTGGCCGACGAGGCGTTGCGCAGCCAAAACAAGGCTTACGAAGCGGGTCTTGCCACAGGCCTTGACGTTGTCGATGCGGAACTCGCGCTTTCCCGTTTGCAGGTTGCCGACCTCAAGGCTCATTATGACGCCGTAATTGCATGGCTTGGGCTTCTTGAAGCAGCGGGTGAAGTCTCGACGGCAGGGACGGTTTTGGTCTCTAAGCAACTCGTTGTCGAAAAACCTGTCGATGCTTCGACAAGCTCAGCAACCGACGACACTCGTCAATCCAGTGAAGTTCCCGCTGCAGTTCGTCATCCTGAGCAAAGCGAAGGATCCAGTAAAGTCTTGACAGAAACTCAGCCTGCTGAATAAATTTTAGAAATGGAGAAAAATAATGAACGCATTGAAGATGATTGGAAAAGTTATTGTAGTGCTTGCCCTAATTGTGCTTGTCATTATGGGCATCTCCCAGCTCCAACAATTTGCAACGCAGCCGCGTGAACAGTTCTTGCAAGGTCAAATGGAAGCAAGGCGCGTGCTTGTGGCGGGGAAGGTCCCTGGCCGCATTGAACGCCTGCTCGTTCACGAAGGCGATGTCGTCCAAAAGGATTCCCTGATTGCGGTCATCAGCAGCCCGGAAATCGAAGCCAAGAAGATTCAGGCGCAGGGCGCTCTCGGTGCCGCAAAGGCGCAGGCGAGCAAGGCCCGCAATGGTGCCCGCAGCGAAGACATTACTGCGCTCAAGGCCATGGCAGACCGCGCCCAGGAAGCTGCGACGCTTGCCAAGAACACCTACAACCGTGTGCAGAAACTTTATAACGAAGGTGTACTCCCGCTGCAAAAGCGCGACGAAGCCGAAACGCAGATGAAGGCTAGCCAGTCCGCAGCCGATGCCGCCCGAGCCCAGTACAACCAGGCCGTGGCCGGTGCCCGTAGCGAAGACAAGGCCGCCGCCAACGCTCTCGTGTTGCAGGCCAAGGGCGCTAACGCCGAAGTCGATGCCTACCTCGAAGAAACCAAGATTCGTACGCCGATTACGGGCGAGGTTTCGCTCAAGCTTGCCGAAGAAGGTGAAGTGGTGGGCTCCGGCATGCCGATTATCGCTGTTACCGACTTGAACGATTCTTGGGCGGTGTTCCACCTCCGCGAAGATTACCTCAAGAACGTGTCCAAGGGTAAAAAGTTCTATCTCCAAGTTCCGGCTCTCGACAAGACAGTCGAAATGGTCGTGAGCTACATCGCTTCCGTCGGTGATTACGCCACATGGCGCAGCAGCAAGGAAAGCTCCGGCTTTGACCTCAAGACATTCGAAGTCCGCTTGCGCCCGACCCACAAGGTGGAAAACCTCCGCCCGGGCATGAGTGTGTTGCTCCCCGCTGACGATATCCAGCAGTAGGAATAGAAGGTTATCGTGCTGAAAGGCCTTTTAAAGACAATCGGGAAGATTTACTTTGGCCACAAAATCGTTTTGTGGATGATTCTTTCGGTGCTTCCCGTGGGCGTTTCCGTGTTCATGCTGGAAATGTTTTCGTCCGAAATCGTGCAGCATATTCCGATTGGATTTGTCAAACAAGATAAAAGCCAACTGGCCGACCGTTTAGAGATGGCCCTCCAGTCTAGCCCCGTGCTCGATGTGAAGGTGAATTGCCATGACATGAGCGAATGCGAACATGCGGTAATTCGTGGCGATTTGCAGACGTTCGTTGTGCTGCCGTATGATTTGGAACGCCGAGCCTTGCGCCTTGAAGCGCCCGTGATTCCGGTTTATTCCAGCGGACAGAATTATCTCACGAACATGTTTGCGACAAAGGAAATTCGTGCGGTCATTACAAGTGTCGGCTCGGACCTCTTTACGGCATCGTTTGAAGATCCTGTAAAAACGGAAATTCATTCTGTCGGCAATATCGAAGGCAATTACCAGGGCTTCTTGGCTCTTGGGCTTGTCTCTGCAATGTTCCATTTGGCGGCGATGCTTGTAGCCGTATATGTCGCCTCGTTTCCGCTTCGCGACCGCCGTGTACGTGAATTTTACCAATACGCCGAACATTCCTGGTTGACGCTCGGGATTGCTTCGTTTGTTCCGATGACTATAATCCTTTGGCTTGAATATATGGGCTGTTACGCTTATACGCACCGCATGCTCATGCCGATGGGCTTTGATGAATTCGTGATGGTCTCTGTGGCTCAGCTGTTGATGGTTGTTTGCTGCGTGGGTGCCGGCATGGCTTTTGTGGGCGTGACCGGCGTGATGCGCATTGCGACTGGCGTCTCGGGCGTGATTGGCGGCCCTGCGTTTGCGTTTGCCGGCCAGACATACCCCGTGATGGCGATGCCGTTTGCCGTGCGCTGCTTTGCGTTTGTACTCCCGCTCACGCATGTGCTTCGCGTGCAGTCCATGATGCTTTTAGGGGATGTCGGCATGGCTGCATCTTGGGAAGTCATCAAGCTTATGGCAGGCATGGCTCTTTTCTGGGTTCTGCTCGGAAGCTTTACGATGCATCTGCGCTGGAAATACCGCTTGTCGCGTGATTCCAAGTTGCCTGTAGTCGTTGACGACGAAAATCCCATCGAAATTGAAAAAGCGCTTCAGGAAGCTGCAAAACGTCATCAGGAGGCGAAAAATGATTAGTCGTCTTTTGAAAGTGACATTGACAGAATGGAAACTGTTTTTCACGGATCCTGCGGCAGTCTTGCTGCTTGTCGTTGCTGGCATCCTTTATGCGTTCTACTATCCGACGGCATACATGAACCAGACTGTAACGAAAGTTCCTGTAGCTGTTGTCGATTTGGATCATTCGGCGAAGTCCCGCGAACTTACGCGGATGGCTTCTGCAACCCAACAGGTCGAAGTCAAAGCTGTCTATAATGACTTGCTTGAAGCTGAGACGGCGATGGCGAGTGAAGAAATTTATGGCTTCATGGTTATTCCGGAGAACATGGAAAAAGGTCTCCTGAACAAGAAACAGGTCAAGGTCAACATCTTTACGCATGGCGCCTACGTGATGCTCCATGGTACAATCGGGACTGCGTTTTCGACATGTGCATTGACGGTCGGTGCAGTGAGCAAGGTGAAGGCTATTGCGCTTGGCAAGAAGGTGCCTTCGGCAAAGGCGATGGCAATGCGCGACCCGATGCCGTTATCGATACAAACGATGTTCAACAACACGGGAAGCTATTCTAATTATGTTGTTCCTAGCGTACTCGTGCTGATTTTGCAACAGTCGCTGATTATTGGCATCTGCATTATGGGCGGCGCCCGCGGACACAGGCGCTTCCGCAGAAACCAGCGCTATTCCGAAGTAGAAAACGAAAATATGTTTTATCGTTATTTTGGTCGAGCGCTAGCTTATTTTCTCCACTATTGCTGCTTTATCTTGTTCTACCACTGCTTTATTTACAACCTCTTCGATTTCCCGCGCCGTGGGGAACTCCTGCCGATGATGGTGTTTGCGGTTGTGTTCCTGACTTCGGTCATCAATTTCGGCATGTGCCTTTCGCAGGTATTCTTGCATCGTGAATCGAGCATGCAGTTGTTCCTCAATCTCTCCATTCCGATTCTTTTCCTTGCGAACTTTAGCTGGCCCAGTTACTTGATGCCGAGCTGGATGGTGGGGCTTTCGTATGTTCTGCCGAGTACGTTTGCCGTGCCCGCATGGCTTTCGATAGAGCAGATGGGCGGGGACATTTACGACGTGGCGCCTAAACTTTACCTGCTTGCGATACAGTCGGTCATCTATCTTGTGTTGGGTCTATTCCTCACGCATTTGCGCGACAAGACGCACTTCAAAACCGGAGACATGTAAAAAAACGCGCTAAAATGCAAAAAAGAGTGACGAAGTCATAGCCGCTTTCGCCATTCTTTTTGTAAATTGAAACATGTAAAATGACGCAAACCGTCATCCTGAACGAATGTGAAGGACCCACTAATAACTAACCACTAACCACTGTTTACTAGTTCTATGATGCTCGATCCTTTATACATAATAATTACTGTTGCCGCGCTTGCCCTCTCGGGCATTGTTTCCCTGTTGGTCAAAAAGCGCTTTACTGCAGGCCAAAAAGTGTATATCTCTAGCGGTCTTACCGGTGCCGATGTCGCAAAGGCCATCCTTATGGATGCCGGTATTACCGATGTGAAAATCCTCAAGCACCAGGGATTTCTTTCGGACCATTACAATCCGCTGAACAAGACTCTCAATTTGTCGCCCGAAGTTTATTCTGGCCGCAATGCAAGTGCCGCTGGTGTCGCCGCTCACGAAGTCGGACACGCTATCCAGCATGCGCAAGGCTATTTCCCGATGTGGCTCCGTTCGGCGATTGTCCCGGCAGCAAATATCGGCTCTAATCTAGGGCCTTGGCTTGTGATTATCGGCATCATGCTCATGGGCATGGGCAAGGCGCTTGGGCACTCCCTTGCGGTTGTGGGCGTTATCCTCTTTGGGCTTGCGACGTTGTTTACTCTTGTGACAGTGCCCGTGGAATTTGACGCCTCTGCCCGAGCCAAAAAGGCTCTTGCCCGCATGGAAGTCGTTTCGCCGGGTCGTGAATACAATACCGTTTCTGGAGTGCTTTTCGCCGCTGGCCTTACGTATGTTGCCGCTGCGATTACTTCTATCTTGCAGTTGCTCTACTGGGCGTACCGCGCAGGGCTACTTGGTGGCCGCAACGACGATTAGGTTTTATCGTAAACCAAATTTGCCTCGCTTCGGCGGGGCTTTTTTGATAGATGTAGTTAATCTTTACCGGCTCCGTAAACAACGGGGCCTTCTTCGTCTTCGTCGTCATCGCCGTGTTCAGCGAGATAAGCCTGGTATTCCTCGTCGGTCATTCCGCCTTCGTCATCTTCGGGCATAAAGGACTTGCGCTTTGGCTTTTCCGGAGCTGCGCCTGATGTGGATGCCGCGGATTTCGATTCTTCCTTGCGGCTTGCGCGGGCGCTGCGGTTCAAGTAGGCGATGTATTCTTCGTCCGTCATTTCGTTTCCGAAACTGTAAGAGGAATACTTGTCTTCTTCGGGTTCGTCTTGTGCGTAGCTGGATTCCGCAGAAGTGTATGACTTGGTTATTGACGGAATGTCGTCGCTTTCGGAAATTTCGTTGGACGGCTGCACGGTGGCCGTTGAAGACTGCGTTGCGTTTGTTGGAGACTGCGCGGAACTTGCGTTGTCGTAGAACGCCTGCGCCTTTTGCATAAAGGCCGCGAACTCCTCGTCGCTCATCTGCTTGACCGCATCTTCGTTCAAACCTTGAAAGCTATTTATGTTGCCTGCAACGATTGTGGGTGCATCATTAAAATCGTCCGCACTTTCGTCAGATTCATCGGCCGGTTCAAACGCGTGGGCAGGTTCAATGACATGCGATGTCTCGACAATGTCTTCGAGAACACTTGCGCCCAAGTCCGTTTCATGACTGGATGCACCAGATTCGATTGTCGGGATTGCGGTATCTTCTGGCGTTGTGGGCTGCGTGGCATCTTGAATAAACGCTGCATCTTGATTCGGCGCAGTTTCTGGTGTTGTGGGCTGCGCGGCTTCTTGTCCCGGAGCGCTTGCATCTCCGGCGGGTGCGCTTGCTGCCTGCAGAGCGCCTTCGGCAGCGTCCGCTTCCGCAATCATATCCGCAAACGGATTCTCCTGCACTTCGGAAATATCCTCGCGCCCTTCCAACATCGCGTTGAGGTCTTCTTCCGTGACATTCCTGCCGCGTTCCGTCCAAAGTACAGCTTCGCGCATCGTAGCGGCAAGGTCGCCCACGCTCTTTTCCTTGGAACGCGCAATCGCCTGGCTGCGGATTGTCTCCACAAGCCCAGCCTTGACCTCGGGATCCTTGCTGAAAAACACCGTCTCGTGCGCCATTTCGTCGGCGTATTCGGGATTGTTCTTCTTGCGGTAAATCCAAATCGGTCCGAAAAGTTCGCTCTGACGGAACACGACCTCGTCCGTCTTGATCATCTCGAGCATGGCCATGAACGTCACCGCCGCGACAATCGGGTGCGAATCGTTGTCGAGCAAGTCTTCGAAAAGCGCACGACCATGTGCGTTCAAGAAGTTGTTAATCGCCTGCTGACGGTCCTGAATCGTCACATAGTCCAATTCGATATGGTGGATCGTCTCGGAAATCTTTGTCTTTAAACTCTTCTGGTAAGCGCGGAAAAGCTGCCAGATATTCGCATCCGCGAGCGTATCGTCGTCGTTCTGCGTCTTTTCAAGCCTTCCGCGGGAATACGTCCCGAAGTTCTTCGCCTCCATTTCCTGGAGCCCGCCCGCAACCTGCTTGAAACGCTGGTATTCCAACATCTCCTGCATGAGCTTTTCGCGGTCTTCGTTGTATTCCTCGATGGTTTCCGGGTCGCGTTCTTCGGCCGGGAGCAGCTCCTGCACCTTGAGCGCCATCAAGCGGCTCGCCATGAACAAGAAGTCGCCCGCCTTGGAAAGGTCCGTTTCGGAATACTCGTTCACCCACTTGAGAAAGTCGTCCGCGATTTCTGCAATCGGAATCTGGTCCAGCGTCATTTCCTTTTTCTGAACGAGATAGACAAGCAAATCCATCGGCCCGTTAAACGAACCGATTTTTACCTCGTAGTCTTCTTGCTCAAGAAGTTCGGAATCAACCATTGAACGATAATATAGAAATTAGACGGGAATTTTTTAGGCGAATCGCCATTTGCCATTGTAGAAATTAGAAATGACCAGTAAAATGTCCAATAAAATGTCCAATAAATAGCAAGAGCTATTAAAAACTGCTTGAATTTTGAGGAACTTTCCTAAAGATATATAATTCCCCAAATCGTGCTAAAATTTTGAGATTTGGGGAAATATCTGCTATTTTTGATAGATAATTTCCTAAAATCTCGTAAAAAATATCACTTTTGGGACTTTATCCGATTGAATTTTGAAAGAGTAATATGCAAAAACTGCTTATTACTTTCTTGTATAACGCCTGAACGGTCAAGTATTCCTTGACGGTTCGGTTGCTAAGAACTCTTGTGATTGTCGCGTTTCCTCTGATTTCTTTAGCACTTCGTCTAATGTGAAATCTTCTTTGCTGAAGAAAAATGTGCTTGTTCCCAGGTCTTTCAGGGATGCGCCAAAATGGTAAGCTATATTGTCTATGAATAGGAATCGATCGTGCATTCCATAACATGGTAAAATTTCAATGGGACTGTCCGCATACTGTGCGTTGTATGTTGCCAAATCCACTTCGAAGACCTTGCTCTTGTCGTAGGTGTAGATGGTCATCGATACGCCTTTGTTGCGCTTGAGCATCATCGCAAGTACCTTCTCGTCCACGTAGCGGTCCACAAGGACAATCCGCCTTTTCGCCTGCCTGATTAGCCCGCACACGAACACATAGGCGTCGAACATCTGATTGTTGTAATACAGCCCCTTCGACTGGAGCTCACCGCGGTCCATTGCCTCGAAAATCGTGTCGAATTTATGGTCGTGTTCCTGCAAACGCGCGTCCTGCTCGAGCATTTTGGACTCCACGTTGGACAGGCGGTTGACCAAACCGCCGTTTTGCATCAGGATTTGCCGTGCTGCGACAAAAGCACGCATGATGGCAATGTTCACTCTGATGGCCGTTTCACTTTTCAGGACAGACGAGAGCATCGCGATACCTTGTTCCGTGAACGCCAAAGACCGGTATTTTGAATGTTTTCCTTTCAGATTAGCAGATTCCTTCTCTAAGGTCGCATTTTGCGACCTTAGAATTTTCGTTTCTTCCATAGTCAGCAGAAAGCAAAAATCCTCAGGAAATCGCTCTTTATTGCGTTTTACCTGCTCATTATGGCATAGAGGTATAATTATGACTGAAAATCTAATCAAAAACGCAATGCATGCCATTGAAACGATGGATCATTCAAGGGAGGCTGCTCTTCGTCGGTTGCAAAGGGCCGGTATTGTTACAAAGTCGGGCAGAATGACTGCTTTTTATCGTAGGTGTATCCAGGCTCAAACGCCTAAAGGATAGACCTTTTATGGACGATATTTTTGATAATTTGTATGTATCAAAAGCCCCTCCCATCGGGAGGGGCTTGCGTTTTAAGCTTTATGTTCTAAGTTCCGCCAACTGTGGCAAAACCCTAAGACCTATTATTCCACCGTCACGCTCTTGGCGAGGTTTCTCGGCTGATCGACGTCGTTGCCGCGCAACACGGCGATGTGGTAGGCGAGCAACTGCAGCGGGATGCAGGTGACAATCGGCATGAGCATCGGGCGGGTCTTCGGCACTATAATGAGGTTGTCTGCGATTTCGTCGAGCGGGTGGCAGTCTTCCGTGGTGACGGCGATGACTTTACCGCCGCGGGCCTTGATTTCGCGGATGTTGCTGATAATCTTGTCGAAGAGTGAATCCTTCGGGGCGATGACCACGACCGGCATGTTTTCGTCGATAAGGGCGATGGGGCCGTGCTTCATTTCGGCGGCGGGGTAGCCTTCGGCGTGGATGTAGCTGATTTCCTTGAGCTTCAAGGCGCCTTCCATGGCGACCGGGTAGCAGAAGTGACGGCCGAGGTACAAGAAGTTGTTCGCCTTGCAGAGCGTCTTTGCAATTTCGGCGATGCTGTCGGAGAGCTTGAGCGTTTCGGCAACGAGGTCCGGAAGTTCCGTGAGTTCCTTGACGATGTCGGCTCCTGTTTCAAAGCTGAGTCGGCGCTGGCGACCGAGCAGGAGCGCAATCATGGCGAGTACGGTGACCTGGCTTGTGAACGCCTTGGTGCTGGCCACGCCGATTTCCGGGCCTGCGTGCAGATAGACTCCGCCGTCGCTTGTGCGTGCGATGGTCGAGCCGACTCCGTTACAGATGGCAAGTGCAGTTGCGCCTTTCTGTTGCGCTTCCTTGAGGGCGGCGAGCGTGTCTGCGGTTTCGCCAGACTGGCTGATGGCAATTACGAGCGTGCCCGGCTTGATGATGGGGTTTCTGTAGCGGAACTCGGATGCGTATTCGACTTCGACCGGGACACCGGCGAGGTCTTCGATCATGTATTCACCGACCATGCCTGCGTAGTAGCTGGTACCGCAGGCGGTGATGATGATGCGGTTGATGTTTCTCAGTTCCTTGATGTTCGTGTCGAGGCCGGCGAGTTTCGCGTTTCCTTCGGCGGCGAGCAGGCGACCGCGCATGGTGTTGCGCAGCACTTCGGGCTGTTCGAAAATTTCCTTGAGCATGAAGTGCGGGAATCCGCCCTTGGCAACGGCGTCGGCGTCGAATTCCACGTCCTGGACTTCGCGCTGCACTTCGTGGCTGCTCATGTTCACGATGGAATAGTAGCCATCCTTGATTTGCACGATGTCGTTGTCGTCGAGATAGACGACTTTCTGCGTGTGGTTGATGATGGCGGAAACATCGCTGGCGAGGTAGAAGTCGCTGTCGTTTCCGATGCCGAGGATAAGCGGACTTCCGCGGCGGGCACCAATCAAAACGTTTGGTTCTTCGTTGCAGATGACGCCAAGACCGAACGTTCCTTCGATTTGCTTGAGGGTCTTGAGCACGGCGGACTTCAGGTCGCCATTGTAATAGCGGGCGATGAGGTGGGCGACGACTTCCGTATCGGTTTCGGACTTGAATTCAACGCCTTCAGAAATGAGCTTTGCCTTGAGGCTTGCGTAGTTTTCGATGATGCCGTTGTGGACAATCGAGATTTTTCCGTCAAAGCTTGTGTGCGGGTGCGCATTTGATTCGGTGGGGGCACCGTGGGTGGCCCAGCGCGTGTGGGCGATGCCGATGGAACCCTTGATGGGGCAATTCTTCAATTTATCTTCGAGGGCCTTGATTTTCCCAGATGCGCGGACAACTTTGATTTGCCCTTGGTCGATGATGGCGACTCCCGAGCTATCGTAGCCACGATATTCCATTTTCTTGAGACCTTCGACAAGGACCGGCAGAGCTTCCCCTTTACCGATGTATCCGATAATTCCGCACATAAAAATACCTGTATCTAAAATTTTAGGTGAAAATATACTAATTGTAAAGGTAAAAAGAAAAAAATTGTAAGCTTTATCTACTTTGTTTTGCTATTTTAAAGTCGTCAATTTTTCATAGAGGATAAAAATGAAGACTAAATTGATTATTGCTGCTGGCGCTCTCGCCATGCTTATGACTGGTTGCGAACCGTGCAAAACCGCATCGACCGAAAAGACCTCGCTTGTGACCGAAAAGGACAAGTACAGCTACGCTCTCGGTGCTCATTTCGGTAACCAGGCTCGTTTCCAGCTTGTCACCCGCGATTCCATCGACCTCGACTTGGACCTCTTCATCCAGGCTTTCAAGGAACGCTACAATGAGGATTCCGCCAAGTTCTTGATGAACGACTCCATCATCATGGAAACGCTCAACAAGCTTTCTGCAGACCGTCAGGCCGAAAAGATGAAGAAGGACAGCATCGCAGCCGAAAAGAACAAGGCTGAAGGTGAAGCTTTCCTCGCTAAGAACAAAACTGCCGAAGGTGTCGTGACCACGGCTTCCGGTCTTCAGTACAAGGTTGAAACCGAAGGTACTGGTGCAACCCCGACGGACGAAGACAAGGTCAAGGTCCACTATACCGGTACGCTTCTCAATGGCGAAAAGTTCGACAGCTCCATCGACCGTGGTCAGCCGCTTGAATTCCCGGTGACGGCTGTTATCGCTGGCTGGACGGAAATGCTCAAGCTCATGAAGGTTGGCGAAAAGGTCACCGCATGGATTCCGAGCGAACTCGCTTACGGTCCGCGTGGCAACCGCGCTATCCCGGGCAACTCCGTGCTCAAGTTCGAAATGGAACTCTTGGAAGTGATTCCGCCTGCAAAGCCGGAAGAACCGAAGGCTGACGCAAAGAAGGCAGCCAAGCCGGCTAAGAAGCCCGCTGCTCCTGCTGCCAAGTAAGCTGAAGCTTTTCGACTTCGAAAATTTGCACCCTGCGCACTTTCAGCGTGGGGTGTTTTTTTGCATTAAATGTCACCCTGGCGGAGTCCTATTCCGTACTTCTTCATGCCTCCCTATGCTTGACCATACCACCCCGGCTGTGCCGTTCTACACTTGACCATACCACCCCGGCGGAATCCGTCCCGCACTTGATCATGTCACCCAAGCAGCGTCCGTCCCGTATATGATCATGTCACCCCGCACTTGTTGCGGGGTCGGCTTTTACGCTCGCCTTCTTATGTTCTGCAGAAAAATTATATCTTTGCTTTTGCATGTTATTCGAGCGGGTGTCTATGTCCAGAATTCTCTTTTTGTTGTGCATCGTTGTTGTTGCGCTTACCGGATGTAATGAACAGAAAAAAATCGATGCGTTGAAGCAAGAAAACGCAAGGCTCGAAGCGGCAGCGGATTCGCTCAAGGCCTTGATTGCAAAAGCTCAGGGCGAAACTTCGAAGTGGCTCGTGAAAAACGATACGGTCCGTGCGGGCGATGGCCTTTTCCAGGTGCTGTACCGCATGAACATCAATGAAAAGGAACGCGGAAAAATCGTGATTGCGTTGCAGGACTCAGTTGAACTTTCAGCGCTCCGTGTAGGCCAGGTGTTCTATGCGGCGCTCGATTCCGCGGGCGATGTCCAGCGTTTCCGTTTTGCGCCGAACCCGGCGACGGTCCACATGCTGAGCAAGACGGATTCCGGTTTTGCCTATAGCCGTATCGATAAACCGGTGACGATTCGCCAGTCTGTTTTCGAGGGCTCTCTTGAAAATGGAAGCACGTTGAGCGGCATTTTGCACAAAGTCGGTATCCCGAGACGTATGGTGGGTGTCGTGAGCGCTGTTTTGCAGTGCAAGGTTTCGTTCCAGCTGGCGCGTCCGGGCGACAAGTTCCGCATTCTGCTCGAAGAAAAGTTCTATCAGGATTCTATCTGGATTAGCGGCAAGGTGCTCTATGCCGAATTCAACGGCCATACGGTCGGGCATCACGAGGCGTTCCGTTACGAGGACCCGGATCCGAAGAGTACCTTTAACGCCCACTACACCGAAAAAGGCGAGGCTTTGATTTTTGAAGGTCTCCGCTATCCGCTGGACCGTTTGCACATCACGAGTCCTTACGGTACCCGCATCCATCCCATTACGGGTCGCCGCACCGTGCATCACGGTATCGACTACGGTAGCCCCAAGGGTTCGCCGGTTTATGCGGTCGCTGCCGGTGTCGTGACGGTTTCGGGTTACGATGACTTGAGCGGCAACAAGATTGCTATCCGCCACAGGGACAATTCCGAAAGCTGGTACATGCATCTTTCTGTTCGCGGCGTGAAAGTCGGCACGAAGGTCGCTCCGCGTCAGGTTATCGGAAAAGTGGGATCTACGGGTCGCAGCACGGGCCCGCACTTGCACCTGGGCTTCAAGGACAATCGTGGCAACTGGATGAACCCGGCCAGGAAGACTATGATTGCAACGCCCAAGCTCGAAGGCAACCGTCTTGCCCGCCTCAAACAACGTGTGGCCGCCATCCGCAAGGAAATCGAACTTACGCTTGCTTCTCCGGCGGTCAAGGCGAACGATTCCACAGACGTGCTCGTTCGCATGCGCGTGCTGAAGTAGCGATATTCTAAACTCTAATGCCTATACTCTTTCGGTAGCACGAAAAATCCGGGCATGGTGTCTTGTTCGATGCCCATTTTTGCGAAGTGTCCGGTGTTTACAGTTCCGTACCCGGCGGTTCGCAAGTAAGTTGCTTCCTTGGCGAGCTCTATGGCTTTCTTCATCGCCAATTCCCTGTCGCTAATGGGGAAGTCCGGTGCGATTCCGTACTTGTGGTAGGTGCTGAAGTTCTTGTCGATAATTCTCAAGCCGGTGATGATGGCCAATGAGAAAGACGGCGTCATGAATGAAGCTTGTCCGATTCCTTTACCGTAGGTGGTTGCCCCCACGATGGGAAGTTTCCTGTTCATGGTGACGGAAAGGAGCAGGACTTCGGAACAGCTTGCCGAGCCTTCGTTTGCGAGGAACACGAAATAGCGGTCCTTGGCGATACCATCGACTTCGTTGACTGTAAATGTCGTGTCGTAAGTTTGTCTGTACCTTATGGTGTCAGCTACGGTTGAAATCACGCCTGCGGCCGAATCCCCTTTAGCGAGGAACTCCTGGGACATGGAGAAGCACTGGTCGCCGTCGCCACCGCCGTTGTCGCGCAAGTCGATGATGGTAGCCTTGTAGTTTTCGGTTTGGCGCAGGTATCTGACAAATTCACCGTAGGTGCCGGAATCGTTTGATGTTTGCCCCGTGAACTCTTGAATCTTGATAATGGGGATGGAATCCCTGAACGAAAGTTCTACGGTCGGAGTGTAGTAGGGCTTGAGAATCACCGGTATGATGATTTCCGCGGAATCGCGCTTTACGGTGTATGTGATAACTTCGTTTTCTTCACCGGTGGAAAGTCTGTTGAAAACGGCTTCGCTTGTCGGGGCGACATTTTCGATGGCCGTGATTTGGTCGCCCACTTTGAGCCCTGCTTTGTACGCCGGGGAATTTTCGATGACTTTTGTAACAACGTATTTCGAGTCCCGCTCAAACCCGGGATCCAGCTTTTGTTCGGATTCCATGAGGGAGGAGAGAACCACTGCTGCTCGTGAAGGATCCACGTATTGGGTGAACGGATCGAACATGCTTTCGTACATGTAGTAGAGGTCGTAGTAATCCCAGGGAATTTCGTAATCGGCAAGGGCTCCGTCCCTGACTTTCCCGATGTAGGCTCCCGGTTCTCTCAGGTATTCCTTTGCATTGTTGTAGTAGAAATAGAGAAGCTCGTAATTGTACAGGAATTCCTTGGATGCGCCTGTGATACCGGATTGGGATGGCATCGAGTTGTCCGAGGAACAACCCGCGGCTCCCAGGCAACAAAGGACTCCTCCTGTAAAGACTAAAATCAATGATTTGATTTTAGAAACACTTGCATGTAAAAATTGGAATCTGCCCATTCTATAGCTCCTCCTTCAAATTCCTTGATGTCGCCAGTCGTTTCAGTAAAATGCTTTGCGAGAACACTCTTTTCTTGCTTCGGAATCTTTACGCCATAGAGTTTGTTTGCAACCAGGGCTGCGCAGGTGTCATTGACGTCTCCTTCGCATTCGTATTTTGGGGAGATTCCTTTGCCGTGGTAAGAGGTCCCCTTGGGCGTCTTGAATTCAATGTCCGTAATTGTGGCGAGCCCATGCGCATAAGTCCAGAATTGGGTTTGTCCGATTCCTTTCCCGAATGTTTTCGAACCGACCAGTGGAATGTCTGTCAATTCGGTGACTGCAGAAATGAAAATCTCGGACGCGCTTGCTGAACCGCGGTTTGCGAGGATGATGTATTTCCCGGATTCGCCGACGTCGCCGGCCTTTGCCATAGTGGTCGAAGTTGAAGTGGCAGAACCGCCGTCCGCAGTTAGCGTGCGCCATTTCCTCGTCGATAGCGTTCCCTTGCTTACAAAGAGGTCCGCCATGCGGAGGCACTGATTCACGTGCCCACCGGGATTGTAGCGCAAGTCAAGTACCCGGACGCGCTTGTCCTTTTTTGTCGAATCCAAATAGGATTTGAGTTCCCCGTAAGTTCCGGAATCCAGGTCTGCGGTTGCGGGCTTGAATCCTTCGATTCTTACGAATATGATGCCCGGGGCGCCTGACTCGTTGAAAAGCGTATCGACAAACACTGTCGGTGCATAGACTTCTTCTTTTTGCAGTTTGTAAAGCGTCGTGTCGCCTTTATAGGAAATAAGAAGCTCGATGTCCTTGTTGAAGGTTAGGGTGGAATCGTAGGTGGCTTTCGCATGTTCGCCCTTGAGTTCGATGCCGTTGACTTTGAGGATATTCCCGTATCTTGGAATGCCAGCCCTCCCCGCGGGGCTCCGGGGATAAACGCGGCTGATGAAAATGGGGTACTCTACATCAATGATGTTGTAGTATCGCATTCCGACATCGCCGCCAATGATTTTGCTTGTGTTTGTTTGAGTGGCTCGATCATCGCTTTTGGCGGGTACAGTGTAATTTGTGTAGGGGTCCTTGAGCGTATTATAGAGACTCTGGACCGAGTCGCCATCTTCGGACAGGTTCGGCAGTTCGTCCTCGTACAGGTATAGCCTTTGCAGGAGCCAGTAGTTAAAGGAATACTCTGTCGGTTCGGGCGTGCTCTTCACCGGGTGGATAAAGTCGGAGCATCCCAGCAAGCTCATGAGCAAAGCTGCGAACAATATTCGAATTTTCATGACTTTATCCTTTGATTGTTTGACTTTTGTGTTGCCCTAAAAAGGAGATTCCCGGTCTATGCCGGGAATGACAATTCTCTAGTAACTAATAACTAGTAACTAGTAACTGCGGCGAAGCCGCTACTGATCGATGCTCAGTCCCTTCTTGTCGAGGATGACGCGCGGGATTCCGCCTTCGAGCGGGTTTTCGACAACGGAAATGGTTTCGAGGCTGTCGCATTCGGCGAGACTTTCAGGGAGGGTCGCGAGCTGGTTTGCGTCGAGAACGAGTTCCTTGAGCTTTTTCAGGTTGCCGAATTCGGACGGGATGGCGCCCAGGTTGTTGCCCGAGACCATCAGGACTTCGAGGGATTCCAGGTGCGAAAGCGATGCCGGAATGCTGGTCAGCTCGTTGTTGTCCAGGTAGAGCTTGCGGAGCTTTTTAAGATTGCCGAGTGTCGCCGGGACTTCGGAAAGCATGTTGTCGTGGAGCGACAGCTTGGTCACGTTCTGGCACTTGCCGATTTCGCTGGTGAGGTCCAGAAGCTGGTTCTTGGCGATGTTCACCGTATCGAGCTTGGAGAGCTTGCCGATAGAATCGGGGAGTTCGGACAGGCTGTTGTAGCCCAGGTACAAGTGTTCCAGGTTTGCAAGGTCACCGATGGAATCTGGAAGTTCCATGAGGTCGTTTTCGCTCACGGAGAGACTCTTCAAGTTCTTCAAGAGACCGATATCTTCGGGAATCTCGACGAGCAAGTTGCGGTCCAGGTTGAGTTCTTCGAGAGAATCAATTTCGAAAAGTTCGGGCGGCAACAGGCGCAGCCCCTTCTGGGACAAGTCCAATGACTTTGCTTTTTCAGCTTTTGCTTTCGCTATGACATCTAGTAAATTCATAAAAAGACTCCTAATATTTAAATCATAGCTTTTTTGATAAAAAAAACGTGGAATGGCACGAAAAAAACACAAAAATTTAACGGGTTTCCTAAAAGGATGTTTTCAACGAAAAAGGGGATGTTTTGCAATTAGGACATAACTCTTCTAATTCCTATCAACCCCGATTTTGTTGGTGCTTTTTCCCCTGTTTTGTTAAATCTCATATACATTTGTGCACCTAAAAAGCGGATTTTTAACAAAAAATTGTAAGTTTTATGTTTTTTTGCACGCAAATGTGAGGATTTGAAACTATTTTTAGGGTGCAAATTACGAAATAATCCAATATATAATATTATTGTATATTGTGTTTCAGTGTAATTATTGAGGAAAAAATGGAACTAACAAAATCGCAGGAACGCCGCTTAGCATTTGTCGCTAGCCTCTTGAGCTTGAACCCTAACGACCCGAACGATAGAATCAAGGCACTCCGGCATCTGAACCTAGATGAAAATGGATGCTTCCACGGCTTCCAATATTCACAGGGCTTTATGGAATTCTTCATCTTCCTGGACGAAGATACTCCGCTCGAAAAGGTGGTTGCCCATCTGAATTCGGACTTGAAGCAGCTCCAGATTGCCGTGTTCCGCACAAGCGATCCGACGAATCCGTTCTTCCTCTCGCTTCGTGAAGAAGCCGACCCGTGGGCGGTCAACAAGATTTCTGACGAAGAGTCCGAAGAAGATGACGACGCTCCCGCAAGCCGTCCGTACATGGAAACCTTGGAGATTACGGTTCTCCGTACGCGTGCTACTCGCGATATCACGGACTCGGAACTCGAACGCACGCTCAAGGACATGCGCCGCAAGCTCATGCTTTGGAAGACCGATGTGAAGGCAAAGCTCGAAATCATCGCTGAACACGATGACCTCACGCGTGACTTCCGCAGTGCGGATGACAAACTTGAAATTGTGATGGATTCCGAACCGCTCCACCTTACTAGCGATCACGGCGAGCTTTTCCTCGGCTTCTGCCCGATTCGCACGATTTTTGATTACCACGTTGCTTTGGGTAAGCGCCTCAAGACGAAGCACAACATGGCTATCGTCTCTAGCAACATCCGTACTTACTTGGGCAACCTCACGCACACGAACGCGGCTCTTATCGATGCTTTCCAGACGATGGAACGCAACGACGACAAGAACGTGAATGTGGATGATTTCCCGTTCCTCCACAACGGCATGACGCTTACGGGCGACGATCTGCGCCTCAAGGAACGCGACGGCAAGAAGGTGCTCTTCATCGAACGTCCGAAGATTATTAACGGTGCCCAGTCCCTCTTTACGTACGAACAATACGCCAAGAAGAGCAAGAAGCCTGTGAATCCGCAGGTGCTGGTGAAGGTGGTTGTGCCGTACCAGGGCGCCGACAATTTCTTGAACCAGGTGACGATGGCGAACAACCGCCAGAACCCGGTGTTCAGCTACCATCTGCGTGCGGCAGACGACTTGCAGTTCTTCATTTGGCAGCGTTACCAGGAAGAAGGCTTTACTTACGTCTATAAGGACGGTGTGCGTCTCAAGGCCCGTACCCGTAAGCTCGAAGTGCGTATGCGCCCCGAACTTGCAAAGACATTGTTCATGATGGACGGCAAGCTCAGCGAATGCCGTTCCAGCGACTGCATCTTCGACAAGGAAACGCTCTACCAGCGCTGCTTCGGTGCGTTCATCCGCGTCGCTCCCGAAAAAGAAAAGGACTTCGTCCGCAAGACCATCGCCTTCACGAAGGCATGGCAGCTGCTTAGCCGCCTCCCGATCAAGATTCGCAAGGTCACTCCGGGCAAGGGCGTGTCTATCGAAGCGAACGACGATAACCCGCTGACCCGCATCACGTGGAACGGCCGTCTCGAAGATAAGTTCATCTTCCGCAGTGCCGTGAAGGACTTGGTTGTCGCTCTCGCGCTTCGCCACTGGCTCATCTACGGCAATCCGATTCAGGACTTCGAATGGCTTGTCGAAAACGAACTCAACTTCAACGATTCCATCCTCAAGTACGCTTCCCGCATTTACACGGAAGACTTGAAGAACATCTTGATTTCTGAATTCAAGGACAATCCCAACTACTACGATACCATCACGACCATCGACAAGGATTCCGGCGAATCCGTCGAACGCCGCTTGTGGAAGGGTTTCTCGAACACTGCCACCTACGACAAGATGATGGACCTTCTGTGCAAGAAGAATTCTGCATGGGAAAAGTGCCGTGGCGGTATCGAGGTGTTCCTCTAATTTATTCATTGATTAGGGGCTAGAATCCGATTTTGAAACGCTCCCGCGAAAACGGGGGCGTTTCTTTTTTTCTATGTTATCGGTGCTAATTTTGAACGTCCCGTTTTTGTATTTTGTAACCGTTGCGTTTTAGAAAGATTTTAAATTCCGCCCTTTGGGGCTTTGCTGCTTGCAGCTTTGTTGCTGTGGGTTCCGTCTGGTCACAAGACGGAACGCTTAGCTCGTATGAATCCCTTTTTGATGATGAACTTTTTCAGGATGTGCCGCCTGTAAGCTCGGCTTCGACGGCGCCTGCGTCTTCGGCTCAACCGTCTGTGGCGGTGTCGTCTGCGGTGGCGCCCACTTCTTCTGCGGTGACAGAATCCTCTGGCGAACGGCTTTCGTCATCCGTTGCTGTCTCTAGCTCTGCGCTCCCGGCTTTGAGTTCTGCCATCGCGGCATCAAGTTCCGCAGTTCCTGCATTAAGCTCCGCAGTTCCTGTATCGAGTTCTGCTACCGTGGCTTCAAGTTCTGCGGAGGCGTTGTCGAGCGTCGCGCCGTCTTCGGCGGTCATGGCGTATTCGTCATCTGTCGTGCCGGTTTCGTCTGCGTCTGTGCTTTCGTCCTCGGCTGTGGCAACTTCGGCGAGTTCTTCGCAAACTCCTACTCCCGTCGTGGCACAGTCTGAATCTGTTACGGAACAGCCTTCCGAAATTACTTCGGACGAATGGACTCCGGCCATCAAGTACATCCCGGTTCCCAAATCGACTTCTCCGCTAGATGGTCTTTTGCCGATGGGCGGTATTGGCATGCGCTCCGGGCTCATGAATACGTCCAAGGGGCAGGTGTTCTCTCACGACATCGATGTGGCAACCCGTGAAATCGACGTGACGGAAAAGCGCGTGAATACGCATTCTCGCACGGATACGACAGTGCTTTGGACATCGCATTATCCAGAACTTGCAGACTACGTCTCGGACATGTACGACGTTGGTCGCAAACGCTTGTGGCTCAACGGTCTTGTGGGGCAACACGATGGTGGTTACGAGGCGCCTGAAACAGGGTCTGTCTTCGATATTACGATTCCGGTGAATATGCCTGCCTGGATGAAGGACTTCGGGTTCAACAAGCCGAAGCTCATGCTCAAGGGCTCGATGGATATCCGCTTCAAGGGTTACGGCGAAAAGGACGATGCCGAGGGCAGCACCAAGACGAGTCTGTGGCCGTCCCCGTCGTTGGACTACAACCCGAGCTTCATGGTCGAGGGTAAGATTGGCCCGTACATCACGGTTGAAATCAAGAACGTCGATGAAGGTCTCGGTTCACAGAACGAAGTCCGCGTCGTCTATGAGGAATCGTTCAAGGGCGAATTCGAAGATTACATCTTGCAGCGCGTAGAAGCGGGTACTACGAACTTGTCGCTGGCCGGTACGGAGTTTACTGGTTATTCCGAAAACCACCAGGGGCTTTTCGGTATCAAGGCGGAATGGAAACTGGGCGACTGGAAGCTCACGACGATTGCATCGCAGGATGGCGGTGAACAGGAAGAGTATTCCATCAAGGCGAACGAATCGACGACTGAATTCCAAGTGACGGACAAGCAGTTCATGGCGTACCGCTATTACTTCTTGAACCACGATGCGAGGAACGCCTATGTCGAAAACGCGATTACCGGTAATCCGACTGCGAAAAGCGATGTCTCGGGACTGAGGTTGTACAAGAGAAGTTCGTTGAACAACACGACCGAAGTCATAAAGAATGTGACCGTCGTGTATAAGACGCCGCAAGGGAAGGTCATCTCAAAGACTGTTGACCGCATGGAAGAAATCCCGGATAAAGAGTATGATTACGATCGCAACACGGGTATCTTGAGGATTAACGGCGTCAATCGCAATACGCTTGTTGCGGCGAACTACAGCAGTGAAAAAGAAGGTCGCAAGGGAAAGACGTTGCATGATGGGGGCGAGGCCGTGCTTGTCCAGTGGGATGCGACTCTCAGCGAACTTACGGATATCGACAAGTTGATGCTCCGCAATGTGTATTCCATCGGTATTTCTGATGCGAGCGCGAACAGCTTTGTTCTCCGTATGAAAAACAAGGCGGGCATATCGGGCGATTACCTCAAGAAGCTTGGGCTTGCCGATGAATCGACCGGCACTCCATTGGTGAACGATGCGGACATCTTCAAGAAGGATGCTTCCGGCAGCTACACGGGTGAAATGTGGTTGCCTTGTCGGGAAGTCGATGATTACGATTCTACGAAGAGCTATCAGGAACGATACAAACTCGCTAAGCAGAACTGCTTGGAACCGTTGCGCAATTTGGATACGACTGCTGCCATGCAACAGCTTTATTCGCTTCCGGTCTACAACTTGGGTCGTTATACAAACCGTTTCTACTTTGAATCTGTAGGCAAACGCCGTAATTCCATGCTGAGCGTGCGCGACCCGAATTCGAGCTACTCCGTCAATAGCGGTAGCTGCATGGATATTTCTCCGGGTTCCGAAAAGGTGACTGCCGGTTCTACGACGCTTATCCGCGGTACGGACTACGAAGTCAACTACGAACTCGGCCAGATTGAACTTTTGAGTGACCGTGCCTTGGATCCGAACAAGGAAATCAAGGTCAAGTTTGAATGCGAACCTTTGTTTGAAGTCGACAACAAGCTCCTCTTGGGTGCGCGTGCGGAATTGCCGCTCGACCTCTATGGCTTTGGTGCTGGTTCTGTGTTTGGCATTACCGCCCTTTACAGGAGCCAGAGCACGACTGCCGAAGTCCCGACGCTTGGCAACGAACCTTATTCGAGCTTCCTCTGGGGCTTCAACGTTCGCTTGCAGGATTCCGTCAAGGCGCTCACGGACTTGGTGAACGCGATTCCTGGCATCAGCACGACGGCTTCCTCGAATTGGCGCGTGGAGGCTGAATTCGCCGGTAGCCGCCACAATGCGAATACCAGTAAGGACCAAACCGCGCTTGTGGAAGACTTCGAATCGACGGCGACGGGCCTTGTGTATCCGCTGTCAAGACTTTCCTGGTATCCGGCGTCGCCTCCGGGTGGTGTAGATTCGCTCCCATCGACTTATATCGAAAATTTGGATTACCGCCATAAAGGTGAATTTATCTGGCACAGCAACAATACGGAGCTGTACAAGTACATTTATAATAACATTGGAAATTCCGATGTCGATAACCAGCACCTGACCGTGCTCAAGATGACGTTGCGCCCGAACGATGACCTGATGGGCAATTCCTGGGGCGGTATCATGCGACCGAACAGCTCGTATTATCAGGATATGAGCGAGATGAAGTACATCGAAATTGTCGCTCGTGGTAATTCCGGTTCCATTTTCATCGACTTGGGCCTCATTAGCGAAGATATTTCAATAAATGGCGAAAAGCCGAATGGCATATACGATGGTGAAAACCAGATTGGCATGACGACGGCGCAGCATGACCGCGGTCTTGATGGTAGGGTAGGCACTGATGAATACAAGATTGTGTGGGATTGCCGCATTGCGGGTTGTGATTCGACTCAATATACTTCTGCGAACGTGGATATCTCGACGAAAGATATTGCTGGCGATGACTTCAAGGATTTGGACGAAGAAAGCGACCCGCCTGCAAGTATTAACGGAACAGAAAACAACTTGGGCGAGCGCTCGTACGATACCGAAGATATCAATAGAAACGGTGCTCTTGATATGGACATCAGCTTTGTCCGTTATCGAATCAATCTTTCCGATACTGACGAGGCTAATTTCGAAAAGCTCAAGAACGGTTGGCGCAGGTGGCGCATTCCGCTGAACCAGTACGATACGATTGTCTCTCCGACGGGTGGCAACTACAAGGAAATACTTGCGGAATCTCAGTTTACCCGTGTGTGGCTGGGCCGCCTTAATCCGGGCGTTTCCGAAGCGAAGGTGCAGATTGTGAGCCTCGGAGTCCTTGGCAACGCTTGGGAAGAGACTACCGTTGCTGACCTTTATCGCACGACCACAAATGAGAATTCCCAGATTGTCGAAGTGAATGGTGCCGAAAACCGTATTTCGGAATACGTGGCGACGCGCGATACGACGTACATCAAGGTTTCTACGATCAACAACCGCGAAAATGCGAAGGAGTATGTCAAGTCCCCGAATACGGTGACGGAACGCGATGCAGATTCGAATGCTCCGCTTAAGGAAACGGCGCTTGTTCTGGATTATCACAACATGAGTCCTGGGCAAGAAGTGGGTGTGACTCGCTTGTTCGAAACGGATACGAAGAACTTCTCGTCTTACAAGTCCTTGAAGATGGAAATCCATTACCAGACGGACAAGAAAATAGATAAGGCTCCGGTGCGCTTTGCGCTCCAGTTCGGTGAAGGCTCTATAGAAGGTTCCAATGACTATTACGAATGGAGCTTCCGCCCGAAGGTTTTGCGCTACGACTGCTCCCGCGACGTGGATTGCCATGAACAGAACTGGCTC
The DNA here is from genome assembly GCA_017520105.1 of Fibrobacter sp. Next base: position 14,451 of record JAFWRL010000002.1, on the reverse strand, counting down.
GACAACGCCTTTGCCATGGACTTGGTTGATTTCTCTGACCTCAAGCGTGGTCGCCATCCGCCATACCTTGAACCGGTCGTGAAAAAGTTGCCTGGCGATCGTGAAGAACAGCTCCGCTTAGTCGGTAACCCCTCTATCACGAAGGTCGATTGGGTTCGCTTTGTGATTATCGCGGATTCGTCTGCGTCGCCCGAAGACCTCAAGGGTACTTTCTGGCTGAACGATTTGCGCCTCTCTGACATGGATACGGAATGGGGTTATGCCGCCCGTGTGAACGCTCAGGTGAACTTCGCAGACTTCATCTCTCTTTCGGGTGCCGTGCGCTATCAGGACGGTGACTTCGCGACGCTTTCCAATTCCGGTCGTTCTCCGAAGCCGGACCCGGCTCAGGCTGCGTCCCAGCTCGATGTGTCAGCGGACATTTCCATTGCGCTCAACAAGTTCTTGAACGATTCGCTGGGTTTCCATATCCCGATGTCGTTCGGTTACCACAGTTCGACGAAACGCCCGTACATGAAGCCTACCGACGACATGATGCTTAGAAAGAGCAGCTTTGTGGATTTGACGGGAGACATGTTCCAGGGCGATCTTGCCGTGAAATCGGACGATGATGAAAACGAGTTGAGAGATAACGCTGAATCCAAGGGCTATCAGTCTTACGTGCAGGACTTGAGCTTCAGCATCAGTTACCATAAGGATTACAAGGCAAGCGAAACGAAACTGGGTGAATTCCTGTCGCAAGCGTTCTTGGAACGTCCGGCGCTGAGTTATTCTTATCATCAGTCCGAGGGCCGTTCGACGACATCGGCGGATTCCACTTATTCGTACCACACTTTGCTCGAATATAAGTTGGGTACGTTCAGCATGTTCAAGTTCAAGCCGTTCGAAGGACTCTCGAAGTACTCTTGGCTCAAGGATCTCTCCAAGACGGAATTTGAACCGTGGCCGCAGACATTTGATTTGACTTTGTTCGACTTTAACTATGTGCGCTATGTGAACCAGACTCGTGATCCTGATTTTGTGGAACCGCAGGTCGATAAGGTGGTGACTTACACTGCTGAACTCAACCACAAGTTGAACATGCGCTGGAACATCCTTTCGTTCCTCTCCGTGAATTATTCCGTGAACATCAAGCGTGATATGTTTGGCGGTGGCGACCGTGAAGGCTTCACTAAGGAAAACTTCTTTAGCATGTCCGAAGGCGGCCTCTTCGCGAGCGGCTACATCTTTGACCACGACCATTCCGACCGTAAGGTCTATATGTCTCGCGACAGTCTTGTGATTATTCCGATGGATACTGTTGCCAAGATGTCTGCTTCGGGCAAGCCGCTTGCCATTGATATGCAGAATCCGGATTCCTATGAAATCCGCTACGATACGACTTCGTTCTACAAAATTGATAGCGTAGGCCATCGCGAATACGGACGTACTTACGGAATTCTCCGTAACGAACGTTCCAGAAATCAGCAGTTTAGGATAAACTTTAATCCTAAGCTGATTCCGTTCATCCCGTTCAATATGCAGTTCTCGTCTGATTTCAATCAGCAGAAGAGTATTCCGGATGATTTCGATTTCTATGACAAGTCCAGCATCGATAAAAATTACTGGACCATATCGCAAACGAACCGGTTTGAATTTACGCCGACTTTCAAAATCATTGAATTAGCGGATTTGTTCGGCAAGGATAATGCAGTCTCGGGCTTCTTGAACAAACTCAAGTGGCGTGAGGTAAAGTTCAACTGGAATGCAAGCACGAACACCATCGGTGAAAACTTCACGCTCGCACAGTTGTACGAAGAACAGAAAGTGACTCCGTTCCAGTATTACCTTTATGGCCTTGGCCTTGGTGATGGACATGGTGGCCGCGGGCTTTGGAACATCATGACTGGTAACATGGGACTTACCGACCGCGATGACTTTACCGGCTTTGCGCAATATCGCAACAAGCACGTGGATACGCTTGTTTATCAGGGTAGTTTCCGCAATTCTGTGTCTCGCACGTTGCAAATGTCAACGGGCCTCACTTTGCCGTTCTGGGATATTTCTGTTGCCGCTGATTTCCAGTGGAAAGAGGACTTCTCGCAGTCCCGCGAATACCCGCTGTATATTGACACGACTACGGTATTCCCGAAGTTCGGTATCGGTATTTCTATCCCGAATATCGCGCAGAAGGTCTCGTTCTTGAATAGTTTCCGCAGCGTGAGCTTGAACCATCGCTTTGATTATAGCCGCACAGTGACCAAGCGGCCCTTCCAGAGCGCCGAAGATTCTTGGGCGAGCGTGTGGAACTTTAATCCGCTGATTCGTATCACGTTCCTTACGCAGAACAATTTGCGTATTGAAAACAGCGTTCGCATGAAGATTGAATCTACGGATCGCCGCCCGAAAGACGAAGTGATTTCCAACCCGTGCTGGCCCAAGGATACTTCTGCAAACTGCACCGATACGACAAGTTACTTCCTCGAAACGCCGTGGATTCCGACATCGCTTTACAATGACTTTGCCATCAACATTGGTGATGACTTTACGATTACGTATCCGCTCAAGATTGACAAGGGATTCCAGCTTTGGAAATGGTTCTTTAAGCTCAAGAACGATATCGACTTGAAGCTTACCGCCGGTTACGATTACAAGAAGACGATTCGCAAGGAATACACTCCGGTCGAGGGTTATGACATGCGGAACAAGGAATCCGGTACGGATGGAGTCTTTAAGCAGTGGGCATATGATTCGGGAATCCCCGAAGGTGAAAGAACCATCTATAAGCCGAAACTGGAAATGACTTACCGCACGGTTCCGTCGAGAACGCATGAATGGTTCATTCGTCCGAGCGCATCTTATACGTTCAACAAGATGGCTTCGCTTAGTTCGTATATCGAGTATAGACAAATTCACGAAAAGCTGGACGACGAAACGGCTCACGTGCGTCAAATTTTGCAGTTCGAACTTGCGTTGATGCTGAGGTTTGACTAAGGCGGCGTAGCCGCCAGTTACTAGTTAATAGTTAGTAGTTACTAGAAAAATCGAACTTAAAAATCTAGTAACTAGTAACTTGGAACTCGTAACTTATTCGGTGATTAATGGTGCTCAATATTGTATTTGGAGTAAAATAGGGAATGTCGAAAGTAAAGGTGGTTGTCGGTATGAGCGGTGGCGTGGATTCGTCCGTCGCGGCGCTACTTTTGCAACAGCAGGGCTACGAAGTCGTGGGTGTGACGCTCCGCGTGCTGCCCGATGTTGACGCTCCTGAATCTGCGTTTGATGAAGATAACGACCCGAGTGTGGTGCGTGCGAGAGCGATTGCCGAAAAACTCGGTATTGAGCATCATGTGGCGAACTGCTCCGATACGTTTACGAATGAAGTTTTAAAACGCTGCCATGATGATTTTTCGCAGGCGCGTACGCCGAACCCCTGCTGCTATTGCAACCGCTTTATCAAGTTTGGCTGGATGATGGATTACGCAAAATCGCTTGGCGCCGAATTTTTGGCGACAGGGCATTATGTGCGCATCGAAGAGATTGATGGAACGCGTAGGCTTTTGCGGGGCCGTGACCCCGGCAAGGACCAGAGCTACTTTTTGTTCTGGGTTCCCGATGAACGCCGCAATCACGTGCTTACTCCGCTTGGAGCATACGTGAAAAGTGAAGTGCGCGAAATCGCCGAGCAGAACGGCTTTGTGAACGCCAAGACGGGTGACAGTCAGGACATTTGCTTTGACATTTACGGTTCGCAGTACACGGGGTTCCTCAAGGACCGCTTTGGCGAAATGACGCGCCCGGGCCGCTTCATGGATGAAAAGGGCAAGGTGTGGAATACGCACGATGGGTTCCATAAATATACAGTCGGTCAGCGCAAAGGTCTGGGCGTGGCGATAGGTGTGCCCGCATTCGTGAAGCATGTGGACCCCGAAACGGGTGACATTTTGGTGACGGGCGACAAGTCGTCGGTCTGCTTTGACCGTGTTGAATTGATGAACTGCGAATGGCACGGCGGTGCGCGGGAGGTCGGGGCTACGTTCCGCGCCGAAGGCATGGTGCGTTACCGCCAACGTCCGGTCGCATGTGAAGTTACCATCGTTGATACAAACAAGGCGGTCGCCGTTTTTGACGAACCGCTTTTTGCCGTGACGCCCGGACAGTGCGCTGTCTTTTACGATGGCGACATGGTTCTTGGCGGCGGACAAATTGTGTAGAGCTTTGAGGTATGGGGTGTGGGGATGGTGCGATGCACCTCTGAGGTCGCTTCGCTTTGAGGTTTGTTGCCGATGCGGTCATCTTGAGGACTGAAGGTTCGATATGGGGCAGAATACCATTGTTTGTAGGTGGAGCAATGTCATTTCAGGCTTGACCGGGCGGACAGCACTTGGCAACCTGTTGCCTTAGTGCGCATGGCCACCTTTAGGTGGAAATTGCTTTTTTTTATTTGCAAAATTTATATTTTAGTTGTAATATGATTCGTTCCCTTGCCATAATCCTTTTGCTTGCCTCTTCCTTGTGGGCGAAAAAAGAATACTTTATTCTGCCTGTGCAGTTGCGGGGCGTTCACGAAGATTATGCAAAAAAAATAACTTCGTTGGTCAAGGAGTATGCCGCTATAGATGGCTTTGCCATTGTCTCCCAAAAAGAAGATTGCGATTACCTGTTGCAAATAAAATTACTTCGTGAAGAATTCGGTGTTGCCGTTATTTTTGAAAAGCGAAAAAAGAACGATAAAGTTGTATGGTCATACGGACATATCGCCTATACGCCTAACGATTTTATTCCTATTGTGAGCCACGTCTCGCATGAAATAAAGTGATAATTTTGATGATTTCTATAAGAGAAAGTTTGGGCGTATGAATCGAGTTCTTGTTTTGTTTGTACTGTCTTTGTTGCTTGCGGGATGCATGGGCATGAAAGTCCGTGTTTCTGATGGCAGTGGCGATTATTCTATTTATAAAAATGGTTCTTTAGCTTGCTCGCGAAGCGATAACTGCGAAGTTTTTCCATCAGGTGATGCCGTGTATCTAGAAGTCCGCCGAAACAATGTTGTCTATAGTGGCATGGCCGTTTATAGGGAATGCCGCTCTTATGACGGTGCTTCTGGACCGTCGTCAATTTCACCGACAAACGATTTTTTAACTGTTTCTGTTTTGGGTACGTTATCGTTTGCTTCTTGGGCGGCTACAGCTGGCAATTGCAGGGGCTATTTCCCACGTGAAGTAGAAATTCCTATCGGTCCTAGAGATTCTCTACAGGCGAAGAACTACCCTTGGGATAAGCCGATTACTTCACAATCCCGACTTCGCTGAGTTTCACGAAACCGCGGATTTTTTCGCCGAGGCGGATTTCTGCAAAGTTCCCCTGTTCGCCGATGACTTCAAAGCTCGTGCCTTCGCTAAGCGTGTTTAGCGTTTGCGACTTGTCGCTTGGGGCGCTGGTGACATCGGCGCTTGAGGCGGTGACGACGCCCGTGATGTCCGTTTCGAGGACGAACATTTTATAAATGGCGCTCGCACCAATTGTACAGAGGACAATGCTCATCGCAAATACGACTCCAGTGCAAATGTTCTTGCCGCGTTCGCCTTTCACGAATCGACGGGCGATAATCACAAGAGCAATGGCCCAGAAGAGAACGAGAGCGATATTCATTTGTCCTTTGAGCGAGATTGCATGGTGCAAACTCATTAAGCCCTGCAAAATGGGGTTCTCTTCTTCGTCGCCTTCTTTATCCTTGGTCTTGGTTTGTGCGTAATTCAGGTTGTGCTGGATGTCATCGTCGCTTGGATGCAAACGGAGAGCGGACTTGTAGTAGAAAATTGCAAAACCGAGTTTACCGCTGCGGTAGTAGGCGTTGCCTAAATTGTAATAGAGGTCCGCATTGACGATGCCTTCGTCAACGCAGGTACGCCATTCGTCAATAGCGCGCTCAAAATCGTTTTCGTTGTACGCCTTTGTTCCGGCGTCGATGCCATCGCATTTCTCGGTCGCAACACTTGCTGTTGCCATAAGCAAAAGCGCAGCCGCGATTGTCAAAAAAAATCTATTCAGTTTCATAAAATCTTCCGTTGGAAATCTCCGCTTGGAGGCGGGAATGACATGTTAAATGTTTTTATAGCTTCAGTTCCTCGCAAAGTTTTTCGATATCCGCGAGCATTTGGGACTGTTCTTCGGTCGATGCTGTGACAGGTGCGAAACGCACGAAGGCGCATTTTTCGAGCCAGCTGTCGATGGCGTCGATTGTCTCGCTCTTGACGTTCAGCTTGGCGAGTTCCTCCTTCATTTGCGGGCGGGTCATGCCCTTGAATTCGAGGTTCGTCAAGTTGCTGAGATAGTCGATAAGCCCGTTTTCGAGAGCCGCATAGAACGCCTTGCCGTCACCCTTCTTGAGTGCTGCACGCGCATCTGCGAACTTTTCTTTGAGCAGCTTGTTGGCCTTGCCCTTGCGGACAAGGGCCGTATTGCTGTTGCGCTTGCGGCTTCTTGTGATGAGGGCGTTTGCAATCAGGTAGAACGGAATCGCCGCGATAAATAGAATCCAGAAGACGATACTCCTGTGCGGTGCCGAAGATTCGCTTTTGCTCGAAACCGGATGGATGAAGCGAATGTCGCTGCCGAGGAATTCGATTTCTTGCTTTTGCACTGCCGGAGTCGATGGGCTTGCAGAAACCGGAGCCTGATAGATTGGCTCTGCGGGGGCGTCGCCCTTTTCGACTTCGATGGTCCACGGACCAGCCGATGCTGTTTCGTATTTCTTTTTGGCGGGGTTGAACCAGGAATATGTAATGGCCGGGATTTCGAATGTGCCTTTTTTCTTGGGATAGAGGAACACCTTGATGTCCTTCGAGGTGACGACCTTGTTGCCCGTGATTTTCTTGTTGATGCTGTTTTCGGGCGGCACGGAGCGGAATTCGCTAAAGTCGGGGAGCTTCGGGTCGGTAATCGTGCCCGGAGTGCCATCACCCCTGATGCTGATTGCGAGAGTCAGAGCTTCGCCGACCTTGAGGTTTGTACGGTCAAAATTGGCGCTAAAACTGTACGAGCCGACCATGCCTGAAAAATCGTCGGGCTTGCCTTCGGCCGGGAGCGGAAGGACGTTGATGGCGAGCGGGGCGGTGGAGGTTTCCGTTTCGATGGATTCCTGCTTGACGCTTCGGCTGGAGAACGACATGCCACCCATCTGTTTCTTTTCTTCGACGACTTTGGGTTCGCCGAGCTTGGTATATTTGAACTTGAACGACGGAATTTCAAGCGTTCCGCTCTTGGTCGGGCTCAACCATGCAAATTTTGCGGTGGCCTTCATTTCGCGGCGGGTGCCTTCGACGGGCTTGAAATCCAGATTGGAAAGGTCGTTGCGGTGGACGATAAAATCGTTACCCGTGCTCATGTCGGTCGCCTGGAGGCCGCCCTGGAAATGCTCGAACGTGTGGAGGCTCAAGGTGACGCTGAACTGTTCGCCTTCGTAAATGGACTTTTTGCTCGGGGTGAGGCTTGCGGCAAGGGCGTCGTCGCTATAGGAACGCTGCACGTTGACCGGAATCTTGTTGCTGATGAGGTTCGGTTCCCCGCCGATGTTCCAGGTAAGCGATCCGAGGTCCTGCATGCCCGTTTTTCTGGGGGCTTTTATTTTGAACGAATAGACACGAGCCTTGTAAGGCCTTCCGCCACCACCGAAAAACGAGTCGAAAAAGTCGTCCATGTCCGGACGCATAACCTGGTCGGCACTGTCGATGCCGAGAAACTTGAAGTTGTTGCGGGTCTCCAGATGGAGGGCGCCCCTATTTTGAGGCAGTTCCTGCAACGGGACGATGAACTGCAACTTGAATGTCTGACCCGCTTCGATGCGGTCCGTATCGACTTGGAGAGAAGGCTTCGCGCTTACAAATGCTGCTAAACTGAGACATAAAAGCAAAAATCGTTTCATGCTCCATAATTTACCAAATTTCCACCTCGGAGATTGCAATATATTGGTGAAATCGCGGATTTGTTCGCGTAAATGGTAATGTCGGGATAAATCCGGCAAAATTTTGGTGAAACGTGCCGTTTGCGCCGGTTTCAAAAAAATTTTCAAAATTTATATTTTTCCCCCTTGAAACGTTAGTAAAATTTTGTTAATATTGGCGCCGTCAAAAACAAGGAGTCTAAATGTACTGCATTCTCGCCGCCCTCTTGGTCAAGAGCTTTAAAAAGTACGCTAAGCGCGCCTAATTTTTAAAGGATGATTAAGAAAAAAGAAAATGGTCTCGGATTTCCGAGCCTTTTTTTATTTGGGAGTAATTTGAAAGATTCTTTCACAAATTTGGAATTATATTTGAACCATGCGATATGGTGATTTAACTTCTTTCCAGACCGGCGTAGCCGTCCCTCTTTTCAGTCTTCACAGCAAGCACAGCATTGGCATTGGCGAATTTCTGGACTTGATTCCGTTTGCCCAGTGGTCCAAGTATTGCGGGTTCAATATCATCCAGCTTTTGCCCGTAAACGATACGGGTTCTGAGTCGAGCCCTTACAGTGCCCGCAGCGCTTTTGCGTTGAATCCCGTCTTTATCAACGTGCAGTCTGTTGAAGGGGCCACGGAATTTGAAAGCGAAATTGAAAGCGCACGGGAAGAATTTGCGGACATCAAGCGCGTGGATTATTATCGCATTACCTCATGGAAACGTTCGATTCTCCGCAAGATTTTCGATTTCCGCTACGACCAGCTCAAGTCTTCGAAGAAACTCCTTGCCTGGGTCGATAAGAATGCCTGGGTCAAGTCCTACTGCGTCTATTGCACGCTGAAGGCCCAGAACGGCGAGGCGAGCTGGAAGGACTGGAAAAAGTACCAGAACCCCTCCGCTGCCGATGTCGATAAGCTCTGGATGAAAAATTACAGGGATACGCTGTTCCAGGCGTGGATGCAATATACCGCCGAGGGGCAGTTTACCGCCGCCGTGAACGAAATCTCCAAGCTAGGGCTTCGCTTGAAGGGCGACGTGCCTATCCTCATTAACGAGGACAGTGCCGATGTCTGGTTCGACCGCAAGTATTTCTCGCTTGCCGACCGCGCGGGTGCACCTCCTGACATGTTCAGCTACGGCGGCCAGAACTGGGGATTCCCGACTTACCGCTGGGATGTCCTCGAAGCGGACGACTTTGGATGGTGGCGCCGCCGCTTGGCTCAAGCGAGCAAGTTCTACCACGCGTACCGCATTGACCACGTGCTGGGCTTCTTCCGTATCTGGGCAATTCCCGAAAACGAGGTCACGGGCATTCTCGGGCGTTTCCAGCCCTCGATTCCACTCACGTGGGATGTGCTCCGCAATGCAGGTTTCTGCCGTGAAACGCTGGAATATCTGCGTCGTCCGAATTTCTCTGTCGATCAGTTGCGTGAATTCCTGGGCAATGAAACAGACAGGCTTATATCGCGTTATTTTGAAAATTTGCCGGGCAAGTTCGACCGCTTTGTCATCAAGCCGGAGTTCTTGTCCGAACGCGCCATTATCTCGTTGGAAGAACCGCAGGAAGTCAAGGACTCCATGCTCCGTGTCTATTGGAACCGCGTGTTCATCCCGACGGGCGACGAAAACACCTATTATCCGTACTGGTACTGGTACAACCAGCCGGTGCTCTTTACGCTCCCGCAGAACGAACAGCAAAAGTTGCATGAATTGATTGGCCAAAACGAGCAGGCTCAGAATGCGCTTTGGGAACAGAATGCGATGAAGCTTCTGTCTGTGCTTGCGAACGAGACGGACATGCTGGTCTGTGCCGAAGACCTAGGGGCCGTACCGCCCTGCGTGCCGTCCGTGCTCAAAAAGCTGAATATCATGTCGTTGCGTATTGAACGTTGGGCCCGCAACTGGAACGTCCCGTATTCCCCGTATTACAACATGGAAGACTATCCGCGTCTCTCGGTTTGCACCACGAGCTGCCACGATACATCGACGTTACGCGGGCTTTGGGAAGAGGCCGATTTCGACAAGGCGTTCTACTGGTCGCACGCGCAGATGCCGGGAGTCGCACCCGAAAAGCTTACGCCGCCGGTGGTACGCGACATTCTCGCTCATGTGTTTAAGGCGAATAGTTTGTTCTGTATTCCGCCAATCCAGGATTATCTCGCTCTTTCATCATCGCTTTCTGAATGCGACCCGAAGGAAGAGCGCGTCAATATTCCGGGGACGGTCGGCGGCAACAACTGGACCTACCGTACACCGTGCAGTCTCGAAGACTTGCTCGCAAATCTGGGCTTGATTTCGGAGATTGGCAAACTTGTCGAAGACCGTAGAAACCGTGCTTTGTGGAAAATCTAGGAGGTTTGAGGTCGCTTCGCTTTGATCGATTGTTTGTACCTCAGAGGTCGCTTCGCGACAGTTAAGAGTTCTGAGTTACTAGGGCGACTTCGTCGCAGTTCTAAGTTTGAAGTTACTAGTTACTAGAGATGTTCTTAATGCAAATTCTATTAACTAGTAACTATTAACTAGTAACTACTAACTAACTTTACTACGTTTCAATTTGCTATGACTTTTCCTGCTTGGGTCAAAGACGCTGTTTTCTACCAAATCTTCCCGGACCGCTTTTGCCGCAGTTCGCGTTATAAGGCTGTTGGAAAATTTGTAGAATGGGGGAGTAATCCCACCCGTGAAAACATGTTCGGCGGAAACCTCGCCGGGATTACGGACAAGCTAGAGTATATTGCGTCGCTGGGTGTGACGGCACTTTACCTCTGCCCGATTTTCAAGAGCAATTCCAACCACCGCTACCATACGGTCGATTACTTTGAAATCGACCCGGTGCTTGGGACGCTCAAGGATTTTGACAGGCTTGTCAAGAAAGCGCACAAACTTGGACTTCGCGTGATTTTGGACGGCGTGTTCAATCACTGCTCGCGTGGATTCTTCCAGTTCAACAGCTTGATGGAACTGGGCAGGAATTCCCCGTATGTCGATTGGTTCCATGTGCATGGCTGGCCGCTCCATGCGTATTCCGGCAAGCCCAATTACGATTGCTGGTGGGGGTTCCCGGCGCTCCCGAAGTTCAATACCGACAATCCCGACGTTCGCGAATACCTTTTCTCGGTGGGCGAGTACTGGATGAAACGCGGTATTGATGGCTGGCGCCTGGATGTGCCGAACGAGATTGACGACGATAGCTTTTGGCAGGAGTTCCGCCGCCGCATCAAGGCGATTAACCCGGAAGCGTATATCGTCGGTGAGATTTGGGACGAACCCTCGCGTTGGCTCAAGGGCGACCAGTTTGACGGTGTGATGAACTACCCGTTGCGTCGGGCTGTCCTGGCGTACCTCTTTGACGAAAAGCCGATAAACTTGGCTGAGTTCGCGAAAAGGCTCCGTGAAGCGTTCCCTGCAGGGCGCTTTGGCGTGCCGATGAATTTGCTCGGAAGCCACGATACTATCCGTCTCGCGTCGCTACCGTGCAGCAACCTGCAGCGGGTTAAGCTTGCGCTTGCGATACTCTTCTTTTTGCCGGGCGCTCCGTGTATTTATTATGGTGACGAAATCGGCATGGAAGGCGGCAAGGATCCCGACAACCGCAGGTCTTTCCCGTGGGATAAACTTTCTGACGGTCGCCGCAGCCCTGTTTTCCGTTTTTTGAACGAACTTGTTGCGCTCCGGAACAGGGAACGCGTGTTGCGCGATGGCACTTTGGATATCGTCTATAGTTCCCGTCATTTGTGTATTGTGCGCACCCTCGGCAAGAAAAAGATGACGCTTGTTGTTTCGGCTGCCAAACCCGATCCGTTGTTTGAAATTAAGTAAACAGTAAGCCTTCTTGCAGCAGGAAAGGTGGTGCCCGCTCGGTGGCGGGCATGACATTTCACCTTTTTATACCTAAAATTCCTTCCTACTTCCTACTTCCTACCTCCTACTTTTCTATCTTTGTCGCCGCACTAGTATGTTGAATGCCTTTTAAGGGATTACAAATGAATAAACATAAATTCGGCTTGCGAGAATTCGTCATTCTTGCTGTCATCATTCTTTCGGCCTACTCTGTATGGCCTTCTATTCAGGTTCACTCCAAGAAGGGGGAAGTGAAGAAGACTTTCCTCAAGGAAAATCCGAAGCTCGGGGCAAGTTCCATTAACTTTGGCTTGGACCTTGCCGGTGGTACCAGCATCACGCTGCAGATTGATCAGTCCAGCCTCAAGGAAGGCGACGATATCAAGGATATTCAGGCTCAGTCCCTCGAAATCATCCGTAACCGCGTTGACCAATACGGTCTTTCCGAACCGCAGATTTCCCCGACCGGTGACGACCGAATTGTCGTTGAACTGGCTGGTGTGGACGACTCTACGGCAAAGGCGCTTGTGGGTTCTACCGCTAAGCTTGAATTCAAGATTCTTGCCGAATCTGAAAAGTTTGCGCAGGTGGTTAGCCTGATTGATGGCTACCTCACTCGCCAGACGACCGACATCGCTGCTGATTCCGTTGTGACGGACTCGACCAAGAAGGATTCTGCCAAGACGGATTCTGCGAAGAAGGAAACCCTGTCTGATGAAGAACTTCTCGCTGGCGGCGTTGCTAAGACTGAAACTGCTGAAAAGAAGGATTCCGCTGTTGCTGAGTCCGAGGCCGCTCCGGCAGACGTGGTCGGACAGTCGCTTTCCTCTTTCTTCATCTCTTTTGGCAATGGCGGTTTCATTGCTGAAGAAAGCGTCGAAAAGGTGAAAAAGCTCCTCGAAACGGATGGCGTCCAGAAACTCATTCCGCGTGATGTCGCATTCGCTTTCGGTAGCGGTCTTGAAAAGCTCCGCCGCGACTCCAAGGTCAAGGCCAAGCGCCTTTACCTCCTCCGCCGCCGTGCCGAAATGGGCGGTGACGATATTACGGATGCTCGCCCGTACCGTGTCAGTGACGGTGTAAGCGCCGGTGAAGTCGCTGTGAACCTCCGCTTTGGCGGTATCGGTCCTAAGAAATTCTCCGCTGTGACGGCTGCAAACGTCGGCAAGCAGATGGCCATCGTTCTTGATAACCAGGTCATCAGCGCTCCGGTCATCCGTGACCGTATTCCGAACGGCGAAGCCCAGATTACCGGTCTCGAAGACATGGCCGAAGCGAACCGCCTCGCTGTCGTGTTGAAGGCTGGTGCCCTCAAGGCCCCGATGCAGATTATCGAAAGCCGTACCGTCGGTGCTACCCTCGGTGAAGAAAACATTGTCCAGGGCTTCGGCTCCGGTGCAATCGGTCTCTTGATCTGCTTGGTGTTCATGGTCGCTTACTACCGCCTGGGTGGCTTCATCGCCAGCGTCGGCGTGGTAATCAACGCCCTCGTGACTGCCGCCGTGATGTCCGTGTTCAACGCAACGCTTACGTTGCCGGGTATCGCAGGCTTCATCCTCGTCGTCGGTATGTCTCTTGACGCGAACGTGATTATTTTCGAACGTATCCGTGAAGAACTCAAGAACGGCCTCACTGCTCGTGCTGCTGTTGCTAAGGGTTATGAACGTGCATTCAGCGCCATCTTGGACTCCAACTTGACGACTGTTTTGACGGGTCTTATTTTGTACAAAATCGGTACGGGTTCTGTCAAGGGTTTCGGTCTTACTCTTACGATCGGTATTCAACTTCTCTCTTCTGCGCTATCACGATTTCCCGTGCAATTCTCGATTGGAGACTTGCTAAGCGCGACAGAACGACGCTTTCTATCGGTTCTGGCTTCAATGCTTTGAACAACGCCAATCTCCCGCTCATGAAGAACCGTGGCAAGTTCAAGGCTCTCTCTTGGATTTTGATTATTGCAAGTATCGCTTGCATCGCTGTGAAGGGCTTCGATTTCAGTATTGACTTTACGGGTGGTCAGGTTTATACGATTCAGTATCAGGATGACGCCAAGCATGAAACCGATTTGAACAAGGCTTTGAGCAAGGCTGGCATCCAGGGTGCTCGCGTCCGCTCTCTCGGCGGTACGTCTGCCAACTCTTACCAGATTAGTGTTCGCGCTGACGACGCCAGCTTTGAAGCCACTATGGCAAAGGCTTTCGAAGCCGCCAATCAGAAATGCGAAATCGTCGCTAAGGACGCTGTGGGTCCGACCATCGGTAAGGAACTCCGCTTCAATGCTATTTTGTCTGTGATTCTCGCATGGCTTGGCATCGCCCTCTACGTTTGGGTTCGATTCGGTAAACTCGGCCTTGGCTTCGGCGTTGCTGCTGTGCTTGGCCTTATTCACGATACCATCATTACGCTCGGCTTTATCTCGGCATTCAGCCTCTCCTTCGATGGCGCCTTGATTGCTTCGCTCCTTACGATGATCGGTTACTCCGTGAACGACACCATCGTTAACTTCGACCGTATCCGTGAAAATACCGCTCTGTTCGGCTCTGCCAACTATGAACGTACAATCAATAGCTCTTTGAACCAGTGCTTCAGCCGTACGGTGATTACCTCTCTCACGACTCTCTTCGTTTGCGTGGTGCTCGCTGTTATGGGTGGTTCTTCCATCCGCGACTTCGGCCTTGTTCAGTGCTTCGGT
>JAFWRL010000261.1 GCA_017520105.1 Fibrobacter sp. | reverse complement strand
GAATTCGAACGGTCCAGTCATCACGACGCGGAATGTCGGTTTTGCATAGACTTTTTCTTCTTTCTTGCCATCGTCTTTTTCTTCGGCTGAGCCCTGCGTAATCTTTACCCACGGGGAAGGGAGGCGCTTTGTAGCATCGTAGCCTGGAGTGTAGTTCCAGTTGTAATCGGCATCGCTCTCCGGGCGAATGTTGTCGCCGTTCGGTGCGTATGCGTATTCGGACTGGTCCGTCAACAGGCCAACGCCTTTATCACTTCTGATACGGATGTAGTCGCCTGCTTGCGGATACGTCGAGTTCATGTCGTAAACGAAGGTTTGGATAGAATCGAGTTTATCTCCATAAGCGACACCGGGGAGAACAGGGATGTAATCTTCATAATGATGTTCCTTGCTAGCATTGATGTAGAATGAGAATATGTTATCGCCGTTCTGTTCCCCAACTTTAGTCTTTTGAACAGGTTCGGAGAACGTTATTCTCAGCTGGATGTTTTTGCCAGCGTCGGTGTCGGTAATGGCTTGGGCAGAGACTATAATCGGAGCGATTCGGTCGTAGATAACGCCGTCGTATGATGTCGTCACATTTACGCCGCGAGATGTATAAGTGGCCCATGACTTGATTTTACCGGTGCCACTGGTTTTCACTTTCTTGGAAAGCTTTTTGCCGCCAAGGGCGATTTGGTTCAGACAAATTTCATTATCCAATTTGGCGTCGGATCCGCAAACTGCACCGTTCTTGACATCGTCCTTATCGAAGACTACGGAATCCTTTTGGTTTTCCCAGAACACGGCTATCTTTTCGGGGAGCGAATCTTTGTGGAAGTTGCGATGGTAATACACGACAATGGAGTCTCCGATACCGTCGAGATATTCCTGCTCCATGCTGAAGTACTTGCTCGGAATATCCATTTCTGCTTTCGGCTTTTCTCCGTGTACATCAAAGATATCGGCGAATACAGGTATAGGAACGGCAGGTTCCGTAAACTGCATTTTGGAGTATTTCGCTTGCATGATAGCTGCACTCGGGCCAACTACATGGAGTGTAGCGTAGCCATTGCCGGTGTTGTCAGCTTCATAAGTTCTGGTGGACATGACCGTGATTGTCGCACGACCATTCACGACTTCGCCGCCGGAGATGATTGTCAAACCGGCAGAGGTCTTGGAACCCAGATTGAGTTTGAAACTGCATTCCGTGCATGGGGTGTTGTCGCCATTGAGGGCTACAACGTAGAAGTCATAAGCGGAACCTTTCAAGCGGATGTCGCTGTCCTTGTCTTCTGAAATGATTTTGTATGTAGAGTCGCTGTCCACGAACACGAGACGCGGCACGAAGAACTTGATTTCGGCCTTGCGGGAGCTGCCGCTCACATTGACCAAGACCGTTTCAACAGCGTTAACATCCATTTCGTCGAACGGAATCGTCACATAAATGGTATCGATACCGCCATCGCCGACAGTGCGCTTCGAAGTCGGGCTGAACGGAGTAAGCTTACCGCCCTTCATGGCAAAGAACTGAGCCTTAGGGTTGCTTACCTGTAAACTGTAATCCGAATTTGGAGCCATTTGCATTTCGAGAGGATCCGAGCAATCAATACTGTTGCAAGGATCAATCATCGGAGCGATATAGAGCGGAATCATTTGATTGATGTCTGGAGTACCATCATCTTTCAACTGGGAAGCCATGGCTTGGGACCTGAATGCGTATTGTTTGCTTTTGTTGCCGTTTGGATCAATAGCGACGGCTTCGCGGTTAGCGACGGCGAGAGAGCCCTTGATGTTGATTTCGATAGCCTTCTGTTCACTACCAATCTTGATGATAAGGAAGTACTTACCGCTCGGCAAAGCAGCCTTGAGTTTGTCTTCATTGACAACCGGAGCATATGGCTTAGAAACATCGATACCGCCATCATATTGTACCGGGTTTGCAGCGAAATCGTCGGCACTATACTTTGTCTTGGTCGGGTCCTGTCCGGTTTTGTCCGTCGAGAAGATATAGGTAATCGGTTCGGTAATATCTGGACCGCACTTGAGTTCTTCTCCGCCTCCGTTCAAGGCTGCTAAGCAAGAACTACCATGGGACTTCTTGTAGCAGAGCTTGTAAATGTTGTTGCCGTCGTGAATGAAGGTCGTAATATCCTGCTTACCTTCGATGGTAATACCGGATTCTTGTTGCCCGAAGAACATGTTCGTCTTGATATCGAGATTGCTTGTGGGCGTACGGCGATTGCAGAAATAAATATCAATGTCGTATTCCCTGCCGATATTAGCGTTTTTCATGAACTTGTCCAAATCTACGTAGCCTGGAGCCGCCAAATGGCTTCCGCCGATATCTATGGCGAGTTTGTTGTCGATATAGACCCAAATATCGTCGTTGCCGCTGATGCTGAACTTGAGATTTTGCTTGAAGCGGAATTTGGCGTGTGTTTCGGAGCAGAAGTGCATGTTGCGGCCAGCATCGGTCAAGATTCTGCTGTCATCGCCGTCCTTGCCGTCGGTCGATGTCCAGCGATACGTACCGCGGTTGCCTGAAGATGCGGGCTTTTCGGTTCCTTCGGTATATAAGTGCCATCCTTCCGGTTCATCGCTAGGGCATGACCAACCCCAACCATCGCCGCACCAGGTGACGTTGAATTTTTGGGAAATGGTTTTGCCGACATCTGTCAGTTCGTTGTTTATGCTGAATTCGGAACCTCTAATAAAGAGCCCTTCGCAGTCAATACCGCCATCCCATCCCGGACCGTTGCAAAGCAGTTTATGCACAGGGAATCCTTCGGTTGCGTGAATTGTACGGAGGCCGAGTGGAGACGAAGTCTTGGTGTTGTACAAGTCCGTCGTGAAGAACGTCGGGCCTTCGGCCTTGCGTTTGCTTTCGGCTGCAGGCAAACGTTCAGAAACCATCATGACCGCAGCGGGGGCTTCTTCAGCGGGGTAGAATCCGCCCGGTACTTTTGCACCGGGAGTCTGATAGGAGTCCGAATTGAATTCGAATTTGTTGTCTGAAGTCCTGGAGAAAGGTATGTCGAGGCAATACTGTTCGTTGACGCCCTTTGTGAAGCTGAACATCGCCGCAAAAGCGGAGTCTGCTTGGGCTCCAAAGCATTTTTGGCCTTTAGAGGTCAACTTCATCTTTTTCGTTTTCGGGTCAAGTGTTGATTCCACCATGCCCGTGGTGACTCCAACGCAAGGCATGACCGCGGAATCAGAGGTAACGACGGGGTATTTGACGTTCGGATAGAAACAGGTGTTTACGAGAGCTTGTTCATCTGTCTGTGCTGCGTTCCAGTTCGGGGCGCAGGTGAATGCTCCATGCAAACTGGCATCGGTATCGTAAATCATTGAGGCCAATTCGTAGGAGCATTTTCCAATCACATCAGGACGTCGCACGAACCAACCCTGATTTGCGCTGGAGAGTTTTTGAGATTCCTCCTCGTCAGCAACAAAGTAAATGGCGTTGCTATAGCTGGGTTCTGTTGAATACAGTTCAAATAGGGCGCTTAAAGCAATGGGTTCGGCATAGTCTTCTTCCCATTCGCCGTTCATACCAATCGCGTATTCCATTATGACATCTTCGTCTGAGTGGATGACAACGCTTGTCGGAAGAGATTCATCGATATAGCTTCTGAAATACCATCCGCAGTTCTCGGGATCTACGTCCATTTCTCTGTCTTTGCCGTCTTCGTTGATTAGCGGCGTGGCGCTCATCCAAAATGAATTTTGCGGCAAGAAAACGTAAAAAGTCTTGACGTTGGGTTCATGCAAGGTCATGTAAATTTCGCCGGATTTTTTCGGGTCTGGGTGCTCCTGAATCCATACTTCTGCACTATCAGTTTTGAAACTGGCGCAAGTAAAGCCTTCATTGCTGGCGGTTATTAACTTGTTTTTGACACCTTTGCTTGTGATGCACTTGTTGTATAGACAATCTGGTCTGTTTGATGCGTTGAAGAAGAAACTCGATCCATTGGGAGCTATTTTGCTAAAGTTGATGGTTGACCATCCGTTGGCATCTGCTTTGGAAGCTTCAATGACACTGTCCCCGATGACGATAAAAGTCTTTACCCAGTTGTATGGCTGTTTGAAGTGAACTATGGGCGAACACGCTTCAGAACTCGAGTCCGATTTCAACAGGTCTGCCCATGCGCTTGTTATGCCCACAGCGACGAGCGTTGCGAATAAAGTTTTGAATAATTTCATTTTCCTTCCCTCCTTACAAGAACCAGTATGTGATGTTCAACTGACCTTGCCAAGTCTTTGGTGCGTCGTTGGCGTCGCTGAGGCGTGTCATCCCGAATACAAAACGCAAATCGAAATCGAGCATGGACTTGCCGATGCTACGGGAAATGCCGATGCCTGCAGCGAGGTCGAATTCGAATGCTTTGAGACCGCTGTTTTCGTCGAACTTTTGGGTTCCGTAAATATCAGTAATTTTGGATTCGCTCTTTGAATAAACGTTAAAGGAGAACATCGGGCCCGCTTCAAAGTAGATAGCGCCCGGAATGGTTACGCGGGCGAGGAATGGCAAATCGATATTCAACTGCGTTGCAGAATATTCAATTTCCAGGTCGGACTTTTCGTCGGTCTTGTCGGAATCCTTCCAGTCCAAAATGACAGATGCGTTCGTTTTGCCGGTTCCTTGTCTAAGTGCAATATTCAAGTCGCTGCGCAAGCTGAAATACGGCGATGCGATAAACATGCAGCTCATACCCGCCTTAAATCCGATGCCCCAGAAACTGCTCAATAGGTCGTCGGCTCCGCTGACAGAGAGCTTGTAATCTTTGCCGGATTTCAAATCGTCTAGGCCAAACTTTGTACTGAAGTAATCGTTGTAGGTGATGCCTACGGTAACACCTCCCCAGAAGCGCTTGGGCTTGTCTTGTGCGGGCTGGGGCTCGGCTGGTTTTTCTTCTTTGGTTGCCGGAGCGGGAGTCGCTATCGCCGCGGGTGCCGTTTCAGTAATCGATTCGGGTGCTGTTTCGGGAACTGCGTTTGCGGTGGTGTCGGGGGCCTGCAATGAATCCGTTGCTGTTGTCGGTTCGTATGATGTGATTTCGTAATTGATTGGGGTCGCGGAAGCCGAATCTATTTGCGGGATGGCCGCCGGGGAGGGATTTTCTGCCGTAGTTGAAACTTCCGTTGGTGTCGGAACTGCCGCCGGCGTTAGTGAAGAGTCAGGAGCCTGTACAGCCTGTTCTGTAACGTCTTGCGCAGAAAGCCAGCACGGAAAAAGTAATAGAAATGCTAAATAGCGAGAGAACGGTTGCTTCAAAATATTCCTCCTTATTGGAGTTGAATCCAAAATACGTAATATAAATTTAACCTTAAATTGCTGTTATGGATAAGTTTTTTTTAGGAAAGGGGAGGGTAAGGGCAAAATGTCGTCCCGGCCCGAGCTGTCATCCCGGATTTATTCCGGGATCAGTTGTTCTGCATAAAAAACAGACCCCGCAACAAGTGCGGGGTGACAGTAAGAAAAGTCCGGGGTGACATTAAGAGCGGCCTGTTATCCTGCTTCGCTGTCATCCCGGATTTATTCCGGGATCGGTTGTTAGTGATTAGTGGCCTGCTTCGCAGTCCCTAATCCTTCGGCTCACCAATACGAAAGCAAGCTTTCGTGCTGGATTCGCCTTTTGGATTAGTCGTTTATCATGCGCTCGTAGAACTTGCGGTATTTGTCCTTGTCTTCCGTCTTGCGTACGGCGATGGCGTCTTGCGGGTGGCGGTTAAGCATGCCCGTAATCATCTGCGGAATGATGTAGCCCCATTCGTACTTTTCCTTGAGCGGGAGGAAAAGCTCCTGGATGGCGTCGAGCACTGGACGCAAGTCGTACTTCGGATTCTTGAGGAAGCTGAGGAGCAATTCGGTGGTGCAGTTGCCAGCGCCGCGGCCCATGCCGGAAACGGAACCGTCGAGGTAATCGACGTGGTTGATGATGGCCTGGATGGTGTTGCTGAAGGCGAGCTGCTGGTTGTTGTGCCCATGGAAACCGAACTTCTTGTTCTTCACGATTGCCTTGTAACGGGCGAGTTCCTTATCGATGTCTTCCTGGTAGAATGCGCCGAAGCTATCGACGAGGTAGAGCACGTCGGCCTTGCATTCTTCCTGCACCTGGTGGAGTGCTTCGTCGAGTTCCGGACCGCGGTCACGGCTCACGGCCATGATGTTGAGCGTCGTCTCGTAGCCCATGTCGTGGAAGGCGTTCACCATGCTGATGCCTTTGTCGATGTTTTTCACGTAGCTTGCCACGCGGAACATCTGGTAGGGGCTTTCGCTGGCGGGCTTCACGGCGTCCATGTTCACGCGGCCCACATCCGCCATCACGGCCATCTTCATCTTGGATTCGATGCCGTCCTTCACTTTCCACAGGAGATCGTCGTCGCAGAACTTCCACGGGCCGTATTCCTTGGGGTCAAAAAGTTCGGGGGAATTCTTGTAACCCATTTCCATGTAGTCGATGCCGGCTGCAGAAAGGAGCGTGTATAATCTACGCACGAATTCAAGAGAAAAATCGTGCTTGTTGACGAGGCCGCCGTCGCGGATGGTGCAGTCGAGGACTTTGATGGTTTCGTAGTACATGTTTAGGTCTTGGGTTTTAGGTTAATGTTACGTGAGACGTCATTCTGAGCGATGAAATCGCGAAGAATCCAGTCTTTTTTCAATTACATCGCAAACATAGGTTTTAAAAAATGAATGGTCAAGAGCTGTCGTTGCAGAAGCTTTAAATATTTCGTTATTTAACGCAATTATAGCGAAGAAAAGAAGCGCAATACTGAAAATTTGATGGATTTAAGGTTCTTTGAGTTTTATGGAAAGCTGGAAACAGAACTTTTATGACCCTGTATCCCTGATACTTGATTAAAATACGGCTGTTGTTTGAACGGCTTCAATCTGAAAAATATTGTGCCCGAGTTTGAATAATTAACAATCTACGCCAAATATGCGTAAAATAAATATTAAATCGATTGTTTTATCTTCTTTACAATTACGGAGTGTCATCAAAAATCACACCCTATTTTATTTTACTTTGCTCTAGCCCGTCGCTTATGTATATTATGCCCATGCGTACATATAAGTTTTTTTCTCCGATTTACCCTGTGGCCGTCCTTTTGGGCGCGTCCGCAGTTTCTGCTGAAACGAAATTTTTCTATAACCAGGTGGGTTATGATGTCGGCCAACCGATATCCGTGATTGTCAGGAGCGACCAACTTCAAGACGGCGCTGAATTTAGCGTGATGTCGAACGGTTCTGCGGTCAAGACGGGAAAGCTATCGGCAGGTTCCAATCCGGACAACTGGCTGAACAACGGCAAGTTTTACGTGGCGGACTTGAGCGGCCTTGCGGCTGGGAAGTACACGCTGCAGGTTTCTGAGAACGGGCAGCCGCAGCAATCCGGCGAATTTACGGTGGGCGAGAACGCGCTCGCGAAGAATACGCTGGGGACTGTGCTCGATTATTTCTACAATGACCGTGCGAACAACCCGACTGTCGAAGGCTGGGACAAGAGCATGGGCATTTATAAGTCCGACAAGAAGGTCGATGTCCATGGCGGTTGGTACGATGCCAGCGGCGACGTGAGCAAATACTTGAGCCACCTTTCTTACGCAAACTACTTGAATCCGCAGCAGATTCCTTTGACGGTTTGGTCGCTTGCGTTTGCTTCGGAACGCATCCCGAAGTTGCTTTCTTCGACATCCACAAAGGCTAAAACGGCGGATGAAGCTGCTTACGGCGCGGATTTCTTGGTGCGTATGCTCTCCGACGAGGGCTACTTCTACATGACCGTGTTCGATAACTGGGGCTCGCCTTTGGGCAAACGCGAAATTTGTGCGTTTACGGGTTCGGATGGTGTCAAGAGTACGGATTACCAGGCTGCATTCCGCGAAGGTGGTGGCATGGCGATTGCCGGGCTTGCAAGTGCTGCAAGGCTTAAGCTGAAGGGCGATTTCTCGAGCGACAAGTATTTGGAAGCGGCTGAAAAGGGCTATAAGCATTTGTCCGAAAAGCAGGGAAATGGCGATTGTGCTTATTGCGATGACCACAAAGAGAACATCATCGACTATTACACGGCGCTTTTGGCGGCGACGGAACTTTTTGCGGCAACGGGCAAAAAAGACTATTTGACGGATGCCCGCAAACGTGCGGAAGGTCTTATTTATTACCTAAGCGATGATGGTTATTTCTGGAGTGATAACGAAAAGAAACGTCCGTTCTGGCATGCTAGCGATGCCGGCCTCCCGCTGGTGGCGCTTGTCCGCTATGCGGAAATCGAAGGGCCTATTAGCGTGGATGCTAAGAATCCCGATTTTGATCTTATTGATTGGGGCTGTGTAGATAGAATCGGTGCTACCTGCGATAATCCGCATTTTAGTAAGGTCATGGATGCTGTCAAGGCTCATCTCAAATGGCTAGTCTCCATTACGAACAAGGTGGATAATCCGTTCGGCTACGCTCGCCAGACTTACAAAACTCAGGACAAGATAAAGGACGGTTTTTTCATTCCGCATGATAATGAAAGTAATTATTGGTGGCAGGGTGAAGATGCCCGTATCGCAAGCCTTTCTGCTGCTGCGGTATATGCAGCCCGCTCTTTGGATGAAAATGTTGCCGATAGCGTGCAGAAGTATGCGACTGATCAGCTTGACTGGATTTTGGGCAAGAATCCGTATGCGACTTGCATGATGTACGGTAAAGGAACCAAGAATCCGCAAAAGTACGATGGGCAATCTACGTACGATGCAACGCTTGAAGGCGGTATTGCAAACGGAATTAGCGGCAAGAACCAAGACGGCTCGGGCATTGCCTGGACGGATGACGGTGTTGGTGCTGTGGGCTTTGATGCTTTGAAGGAAACGTGGCAAGTATGGCGCTGGGACGAACAGTGGCTGCCGCACAGCACGTGGTACTTGATGGCTGTTGTGGAACGCTATGACGAAATGACGAAGATAATCGAGCCGCCGCGTTCTGCATTGCCGAAGACTGTTGCTGCCGCAAAGTTCGGCGTATCACTTGTTGGCAAAACGCTTTCGCTCAATTTGCCGCGTTCGTCTGTCGGCAAGTCCGTCAAGATTGTCGATGTGCTTGGCAATGTGCAGATGCAAAAGACTGTTCAGAGCATGAACGAAACGATGAACGTGAGTGCGCTCAAGAGCGGTGTTTACCTTGTTCAAATTCAAGGATTTTCCGCGAAAAAGTTTATCGTGAAGTAAGACTGTTTTGACGTCATTTAAAGTCAAGCAAGTGTCTTTTGACGTCATCCTGAGTCCGTAAGGACGAAGGATCCAGTTGATTCTAGGTGAAATGCACTGGATTCTTCACCCGCTATGCGGGTTCAGAATGACGATTGCTGCGTTTTAGTTCGATACTTTAAACGTTCTGGTCGGGGAGTATGCCTGTTGAACGAGGATGTCCTTGCCTTGTTCCATGAGCTTCTTGGCGTCTTCGGCGAGCTTGTCTTCGGCATTGTCCTCGAGAACCTTGCTCAAGTATTCCATGGCAACATTCACATCCAACTTTGTCTGTATGCGCAGTTCGCCGATGTCGAAGCGGGCGCGGCGTAGAATCCCTGCGTCGGTTTCTTTGGCGATACCTTTTTCCAGAAGCACGATAGCGGCTTCGGGGACACCCTTTTGCTTTGCTATGGTTCCCCATTCAATCCACTGCGTACTTGGAACCTCGATATAGCAGCCTACAATTCTGTTCACGGAATCCCTTACGTCTTGAGCCTTAATCGGTTCTTCTTGCAAAAGCGATGTCAACCCGTATTGCAGCAACCGCGCGGCGTTCTCGGTTTCACCGTTGTTCGCGGCTTCAAGACCTTTGCTAATCATCTTGCGGGTGCGTTCGCCCGGAGACACTGTTTCTGCGTTCTCGCGCCTGTTTTGCGTTGACGGTTTTGTGCTACGATGAGGCATGTAGTAACCCGCGACTCCGCCTAACGCAAAGAATATCGGCGATTCGGCGGCCACCGCATTGAAAATTCCAGGGTTCAGGAACCAGTCTATCGCCATGCTGATGACAAGAGCGAATTCCGAAATCTTGCAGACGTAAGACGGAATGGCGTCCTTTTCTCTATCGAACGTGTTGGCGCCAAACAAGAAGCAGAGCATCAGGCTTACGCCCATGTAGCGCCCGGAGGCGAACTGGTTGAAGAATGACGTATTGACTAGCAAATCGACAAAGAACCCGCTTATAATGGCAACCACGATGGCGTAGGCATAGACATACAGCGTATTCCAGCGCTTTTCGAGCTGCATGAGCGCGAACATGAAAAAGATGACGAAGAAAATATAGGACCAGGCGCTCGGGAGCAAGAGGCTGCAAGTAAGCCAACTTTCAGTGTTGCCACGGCTTGGGATATACGCCCAACGGTAACGAATGAATTTATCTGTGTAGTTGTTAATCCATTTGTTGCGTTCTTCTTCGAACTGCTTGTCGGTGGGGTAGGATTTGTGCTCTGCCGCGTATTGCTCCTTGCCGCCCTGGTTTTCCCACCAGTCAAGGAACTCTCCCTTCATTTCCTCGATGCGGTCCTCGATAATGGGGGTGGGGTTTTCGACGCGGTAGCGTTCTTTGTAAAGTTCAAATTCCTGTTTTTTGGTGTTCTTGTCCGGAGTGAGTCCGACCCTCTTGAACTCCTCGGCGCGTTCCTCGTTCCACCACTTGTCGAATGACTGGTGGAGGTCTTTTTCTTGCCGCAACTGTTGGATTGTCGGGTTGAGGGTCGTGTTGAAGTTAAAAACTCCAATAGCTACAAGCGCAATAAGCGTCAAGTAGTGATGAAATTTAAACACCTTGAAAGGCGCTAAGAGAATGCTCAATATTTTCTTCATACTAATGAATATAAACAAATCATCAGTAGAGTGGTATTGGCTTAGGGGCTAAAATGTGCGATTTCCGTATTCGTTCAGCTGGTTCCACAAGAAATCTGTGTTGACGTCGCGGTAGCCGAGGGCGTTGACCTCTTCGCGGAGCTTGTGGGCGAGGGCGAACAGATTCGGGCTCTTTTTCATGCGTTCGGTGCTGTCGAATGTGGTGAGGGCATCAATCCAGTCGTGGATTTCCGGGAAACGGTCGTCGTAGAATACGTTTTCGCGACCGCTCTCGATGTAGTCCAGGTAGCGCTTGGTAATGAGGTGGCTGTCTTCGTTGTAGATGTCGCCTGCTTTCGGGTAGAGCTTCTGCCCGGTCAGGTATTCGTGCATGACAGCGCCAAAGCTGAAGTAATCGACCGCGTAGGTGATGTTTTCGTTAGCCTGGGTCAGTTCGGGTGCGCTGTAGCAGGGAGTCGCAAGGCCACCGCCTTCGGTGACCGTTTCTCGCATTTTTGCCTGGGCGTAACCAAAGTCGCAAATCAAGATTTTATGGTTGTTCTTGTGCGCCGGATTTTGGCACAGGAGCAAATTCTTGGGCTTGAGGTCCTTGTGGACAACCTGATAGTAATGGAGCTGGCTGATGGTGTTCGCGAGATAGGCCATTTGCGCCACACGCTTGACAATTTCGTCTTCGGTGAGTTTCGGTTTCATTACTCTGTCGAGCGAACAGCCCTTGATGAATTCCAGCTTGAGGTAAGGGTGGCGACCCGCGATGCCTCCGCCAAAAGTCTGCACCACGCCTTCGATGTTCGTGGCGCGGACGAGGTTGTTGATGCGGATTTCGTCTTGGAACGCGCTCAGGAGCATGTTTAAACGGTGCAGGCGGTTTTTGCCGGAATGCGCCCAGTACTTGCAAATTTTCACGACGATTTCTTTTTCGTCGTAGCGCTTTTCGTCGCGGGGGTGCTGTAACCAAAGCTTCGCCCGGTAAAGCTGGTTGGTGCCTTCTAGCGAAAGCGGCTCGATAAGCTCGATGCGTTCGGCATCGCCGTTGTGCTTGAAATCCGGGTTATGGTCGAACCACCGCTGGTATTCTTCCATGGTGTAGTGCGGACGGAGCGCCAAGTTGCGCGATACCCTGTCCATCGTTTCAGCCAAGTTGTTCCAAAACATGGCCCAAATGTAGAAAAATAAGACGACCCCGCAACAGTGTGCGGGGTGACAACTCGTCAAGACTTAACGGGAAGCTTCCCCTTACGGGGCTGCATGACGTGACTGCAACTACTTTTTCTTCTTGTTTTTTTCGAATTCTTCGACGTGGGTGCGGGCAAACGTGACCTGCCCTTCGCTTTGTTTCGTAAGGGCGTCAGTAATGAAGTCGTACGCCTCATCGACTGTGTCGCAGAACTTGAAAAGTTTCAAGTCTTCGGGGTTGATCATGCCGGTTTCGACGAAGTAATCCCAGTTGATAGCCTTCTTCCAGAACTTCGAATCGAAGATGACGACCGGCATCTGCTGGGCGTATTTGTCGGTCTGGATAAGCGTGAGCATCTCGAACGCTTCGTCGAGAGTCCCGAATCCACCGGGGAAGATTACCAACGCACGGGCCATGCGCAGGAACCAATATTTACGGATAAAGAAATAACGGAATTGCAGGTTGAGCGCGTCGTCCAAGTACGGGTTGCAATGTTGTTCGAACGGTAACTTGATGTTCAGGCCAATCGAGGGCGTTCCGACATCGGTGGCTCCGCGGTTGCCGGCTTCCATGATACCTGGGCCTCCGCCGGTCATGATGGCATAGCCTTGGTGTTGCTTGTTAATCCACTTGCCGAGGCGGGCGGCGAGCTCGCGTCCGGCATTGTAGGATTCGGCTACTTTGGAGAGTCGATCCAGTCTTGCGAGTTCAGCCTTGTTCTTGCATCCTTTGCGGCGCTTCTTGATTTCATCAGGCGGGAGCGTTCGGGCTGAACCGAAAAACACGATAGTGTTCTTTATATCTTCCTGCTTGAAAATCTGGTCAGGCTGCAAAAATTCAGAAAGGAATCGAATAGTACGCGCTGCATCGCTTTCCATGAATTCGGGATTGTGATAAGCCATCTGTCCCGGAACCGGGTGGATTTTTTTCGGTGCCATAATATTAAACCTCTTTTTATTCGCACATTTACTGAATAATATACGATAAAATGCTTTTGCGGACTAAAAAATAAAGTTTTTATCATCTTACTTGGAATAACATTTATATATTAAGGGTATGTTAGTAAAAATGTGGACAGATAATTTTGTCATTACGGGCGAGATTGACACGCTGCGTGACGAGCGCCTGACGGACTATATCCGTGAAAACAAGGACTTTATCGCAGTGACTCAGGTACGCGTCTGTGACAGGAACGAGAAGGATCTGTTCCGTACGCACTTCCTCAACGTCAGTACGAACCACATTGAAATTATTCTACCGGCAGAATAACTGCTGCTTTCACCAACGATTTAGTCGAGGGACTTTTGCTTTGTTGCTCCAAAGTTTGGAGTAGCATGTTTTTTGTAGGTCTCTCGTCTAACTTCTCTGGATCCTTCGTCACTACGTTCCTCAGGATGACGCTTCTCTCGTCTAAGCCCCTACTGTCTACTTCCTACTTCTTACTGCCTACTAACCCCTCACCACTCGATTGCAATTTTTGCGACGAGGAAACGGCGCGATACTTCGTCGAGCTTGGCCGGGTCTATTTCGATGCCGAGCAACCCGGCGAAAATGACGAACGGGCTAGGCGTCGTGCCTTGGTTGTTGCACTTGACGCGGACTGTCATCGTCCCGTCCACAATCTCGATTCCGAGAACTTGTTCGTTCAAGTCCATCTGCTGGCCGCGGTGGTTCGTGACAATTGGCAACTGCTTTTGTTCGAACTTTTGCATGAGATCGGCCGGAATGCTTTCGGGCTTGTGGCGATAGACCATCGCCTTCGGGAAATGCTTCGAAAGTTTTTCTTTCAAAGGCTCGATATCGACAATCTCCATGCCGCGTGGGAACGGAGCGCTTAGCATCTGGATGACTTTTTGCTTGCCTTCGGGCGAGAGGTCGAGGGGTTGCAGCAAGTCAACGCTGATGACTTCGCAGTACGTTTCGAGGCCAAGCGGCAAGGCACCCATGTTCACAATGCGGGGCTTGGGGCTGAAACCTTCGCTGAACTTGATGGGGATGCCGGCGCAGATGAACGTGCGCTCGAAGAAACTGAGCATGTTGTGGTGCGGGAGGAATCTGCTGATGCCAGTCTTCTTGAATGTAATCTTGTAGCTGTAGTGGACTTTCTGGCTTGGTCTGCGGTCTGCAACAAGCTTCTTGATTTCGTCGGGAGTGCGGCTTGGCGCCTTGTGGCGGACGGGGTCGTCGGCGAGAACGATTTCTTGGCCAAAGCCAGGAATGCCGCACTTTTGGCAATCGCCCCATTTGCAGTTCGGCACCGGTGCAGACGTCGGGTCGAATGCCTTTTCCCACTCGCGGCGCAAGTACTGCTTGGACGTGCCTGCGTGGATGAAGTCCCACGGGAACACTTCGTCTTTCTCGCGTTCGCGATAGACCCAGCTTGTGTCGTACCCGCATTCGTCCCAGACTTCGAGCCACTTGTTGAAGTCGAAGCGGTAACTGTCGCTTTCGAAGATGATTCCCTTCTTGTAAGCTGCGTAGATGACCGGCCCGAGGCTTCTGTCGCCACGGCTATAGACCGCTTCGAGGAAACTCGTTTCCCAAGCGGCCCAGTTGATTTTGACGTTCGGGTGCTTGTAGAATTTTTCACGAACAAAGCGGATGTGACCGAGTGCAGTTTCTTTGTCCATAAACGGCGCCCATTGCAGCCCGGTAAATGATTTCGGAATGAGAATGCCGATGCTTACTGCAATTTGGATGCCGCGGTTGTACTTACGCCCAATCTTCACGAGATTGAAGATGAGATCGCAGAACGCCTGCATGTCGTCCAAGTTCTCGGTCGGGAACCCAATCATCGTGTAGAGCTTGATTTTATTGAATCCGCTAGAGAACGCGTGTTCAGCGGCATCGTACATGTCCTGGTCGCTGATGGTCTTGTTGATCATCTTGCGGATGCGTTCGGAACCCGTTTCGGGCGCAAACGTGGCACTGCGGCCGCCTTTGAGGGCTGCGACCTTTTCTGCAAGACTTTGTCCGAAACTGTTCACGCGAATGCTTGGCAGGCTCACGTCAACGTTGTCATAGA
Organism: Fibrobacter sp.; assembly: GCA_017520105.1. The sequence continues at coordinate 2,550 of JAFWRL010000261.1, read as the reverse complement.
ACGGGTCGTCGATGATGGAGTCCGTCAATGCTTCAACTGGCTTGTAGTCTGCGGTAGAAAGCGACAAAAGTCCGAGTTCGCGTTCGCCTGTAGCCTGGATGCCCGCTTTTGCAATGTCCAAAACATCGTCCGGGTTGAGCTCGCGGCACGGTCTATACCAGATGCCCGCCTGGCAGAAACGGCAACCCTGAGCGCAACCGCGCATCACTTCCACGCTAAAGCGGTTGTGAACAAGCTGCATGTTTGCAATCAAGTTCTTGATGGGGTAATCCTTCGGATCCAGGAACGGAATGAACTGTCTGCGCACGCCATTTGTATGCTCGTAAGAACCTTTTGCCGGTTCTTTTGGAACGATAACGCCAAATTCGTTTTTGACGACCTCCCGCAGACTCGGTACATACACCCCATCTATTTTAGATAAATTCTCTAGAATTTCGGAACGCTTGAGACCAGCCTTGCGGCCTTCGCCCACGCACCGTACAAATTCAACAATCAGCTTTTCGCCATCGCCAATCATGAACGCATCAAAGAAGTCGGCAACCGGTTCCGGGTTTCCCATTGCAGGTCCGCCAGAAACGACTATCGGGTCGCTCTCGGCGCGGTCTTTCTGCCATGCCGGAATCCCAGCAAGCTCAAGCACGTAGGGCACGTTCGTAAAGTTGAGCTCCGTCTGGAGCGTGAGCCCCACCACCTCGTAATCCTTGACTGCGGTATAGCTTGCGTGCGTGTAAAGCGGGATATCGAACTTCTTCATCTCCGCCGCCATGTCGTCCCACGGTGCAAAAGCCACTTCGCAAAGCAAGTCCGGTTCGCGGTTCAGCACATGGTACAGAATGCGTAGCCCGTTGTTGCTCATGCCGATTTCGTAGGTGTCCGGGAACACGAACGCCATACGAGCAAGCATCTTGCTATGGTCTTTGACAACACTATTCGCTTCGCCTCCCATATAACGGGCTGGGCTTTCGACTGCCGGGAGCGCAAGCGCAATTTTTTCGAGAATGGTCATGCGAACAAATATAGAATTAAAGGAATCTTTAAAAAAGAAAATTTTACACCTTTTTGAAGGGACTTTATCTCCATCGCCCGTAATATTTTAATATTATTTATAATATGAATATCGTCAAATATATTTTTTGGTTGGTCGCCTTTTTGATGGGCGTCATTGTCGCTTACGTCGTCCCCGAAGAAACAATGTCCATCGGGGCGAAGTTTATTTTTGTCGGTGCTTGGGGGGCAGTGCTCGGCTTTGTGTTCTACACTGTCTGCAAGAGACAAATCGAATCGATTGAGAACGATTTTAACGAAGTCTTGAACAGGCCGCAACCGAAAGTCACGCAGTTTGTGCCTATCCACCAGCAAGAAGAAAAGAAACCCGACCTCCCGCCGGGGGCTATCCCCGCTGCACAGGCTCTCAAACAGTCTGTGCCCGTGTCCGTCAAGCAACTTGATGTGGCCGCCTTCAAGGTTGGATTCCCTCTCGAAACTTGGAATGCTTTTAAACTCGCCGTCATTCGCAACCGTCCGTTCACCGAAGTCATCGACGCTATGCAGAAGCTTTTGCCGGAACTCTTCCCCGATGCTTCGGGCGTACTTTATATGTACGGCGGTGTGCAGACCGAGCTTTCGCAGATATTCCGCTTTGGCCCGAACGTCATCAGCGATGAGACTGTGTTACCCGCCGAATGCGCTAGCTTTAACACTGGTGATATCGTCGTAACCGACTACAGTTCGCCCGAAGTCTCCAGTGGCTGCACTCACTTGCACCACCGCCCGAAGGGCCTTGCTATTTGTGCTCCCGTGGAAGGTCTCGAAGAACATTTTGGCATCTTGACAATCCAGGTGGATAAACTCCCCGAAACCGAGACAAAGGAATACTGGCAGGCGAAGGTGAGTATTGTCTCTGCTGCGTTCGGACTCTATGTCGCAAATCAAGACCTGAACATGCGTTTTGAACAACATAGCATTCGCGATGTACTTACCGGACTCTTTAACAGACGTTATATGGAAGAGTCGCTCAACCGCGAAATCACTGCTGCTATGCGCCACAAGTCGCCCATCGGCATCGTGATGCTTTATCCCGACGCTATCCCTGCTGTGCAGAACTCGCAAGGCCGCCATGCCGTGGAACAGCTCTTCTGGGAGTTAGGACAACGTCTGCCTAGCTACATCCGTGGCGAAGACATCCCGTGCCGCTATTCCGATGACGTGTTCTGTGTGATTATGCCGGGTGCAGACCTCAGTATTACTAGGGACCGCGCCGAACGCATTCGCAATGAAATCTCGCAGCTCCAAATTGCTTACGGCGAAGGAATCCTCGCGACTACGCTCAGCATGGGCGTCGCCGTGATGCCTACCCACGCCAAGGACGCTGGTTCGCTCATCTATACAGCGGAAGCCTCGCTCCAGATGGCCATGCAGGCTGGCGGAAACCGCGTCGTCATGGGCGATGCCGTGATGCGGTAATATTCTAGTGAGTTGCTCAGTATCATTTTAGACGAAGCAAAAATGGAACCTTTTCAGGTTCCATTTTTAATTGATTGTTTCGGGGCT
>JAFWRL010000260.1 GCA_017520105.1 Fibrobacter sp. | reverse complement strand
CAATCCTTGCGCTCGCTGCGAGCGTGTTTGCGGAGAGTGCCATGAGCAACATTACGGTAAACCTGCGCTATACGGGTAAGAACGGGGCGGCAAAGAAGTTCGCCGAAGAGATGGTTTCTAGCGGAACGGTGGCGAAAATCCGTGCCGAGAAGGGCAACATCCGCTACGAATATTTCCAGTCGCTGGACGATCCCGAAACCATCTTGCTGATTGATGCGTGGGAAAGCCAGGCTGCCATCGACGTGCACCACGCTTCGCCCATGATGAAGACGATTGCAAAACTCCGCGACAAGTACGACTTGAAAATGACGGTCGAGCGCTACACGCCCGACAATACCATGCCCAAGACCGACGAAAAGTTCATTAGGAAGTAGTCCGATGAAATCGTCCGCGTTGTTTTCGACTTTGCTCCTGGCTCTGTTTTTGAGCCTCTTTGCCGCATGTTCCGACGACAGCTCGTCTTCGCCGACAGGCGCTGGGGACGCTGTCGAATCCAGCGTCTCGCAAGATGGCAAAAGCTCCGCGACTTCAAAGAACGAATCTTCTTCGAGTTCGGAATCAACCGTTTCGAGCAGCTCGGCTAATTCAAGTTCGGCGACATCCAGTTCCGAGGCATCGGCGACTAAACCCCGTGGCAAAACACTCGTGGCTTACTTCTCCAGAACGGGCAACACCAAGCCACTGGCCGAATACGCTGCGGAATACCTGGGTGCAACATTGTTCGAAATCACCGCAAAAGTTCCTTACACCGACGAAGACATCGCCTACTATACGGACTGCCGTGCCGACCGCGAACAGAAAGACGAATCCGCCCGCCCCGAAATCGCAACCGTTGTCGAGAACATGGATGAATACGATACCGTCATCATCGCGCACCCGATATGGCACGGGATTGCTCCCCGCATCATAAGCACGTTCCTCGAAAGCTACGACTTTTCGGGCAAGACCTTGCTCACCTTCTGCACGTCGGCTTCAAGCCCGCTGGGCCAAAGCGCCAAGCTGCTGCAGGAACTCACGCCCAATTCCATCTGGCTCGAAAGCAAGCGCTTCGCCATCGGCACCAGCCGCGAAGAAATCGAAAAATGGCTGGAAGACGTTCTATGAATTTCAAAAAACATTTAGCTGCAAGCGTTGTTTTGACAACCTCCATGGCCGCGGCCGCCTTTGCCGGCGGTGCCATCGACGTTCATTCCCACGTGATTCCTGCGGATTATTTGGCAAATTTGCAAAAGCATAACGCTCTGCTGGACGAAGGTTTTCCGCTCCCCAAATGGGACGTGAGCGCCCACCTGAAATGGATGGACGAAGCCCAGGTGCAGACATCTATTTTGACGCTCGCTGCCCCGCAGCCCTATTTCGGCGACGCGAACGAAAGTGCCTCCATCATCCGCAAGGTGAACGAGGTCGGAATATCCCTGAAAAAGCAACACCCCGGTCGATTCATGTACTGCGCGGCACTCCCGCTGCCCGACGTGAAAAAGTCCATCGCCGAAGCGGCTTACGCCCTCGATACGCTCAAGGCCGACTGCATCAAGCTTGCGACCAACGTAAAGGGACAGT
>JAFWRL010000259.1 GCA_017520105.1 Fibrobacter sp. | reverse complement strand
GTTTTGTTACTGTTGGCGTCGGGCGACGCGATTGTTAATAGGTTTGCTCAATTCTGAGCGTTAAATTTTGGCGGTATTAGGCCCGCCCACCTTTGCTTTGGTTACACATTCGACATCGCATAGCGAAATCCTCCAGGCTTTTATCCCTTTCGGGTCACCTCGTTCGTTTGATGTGCATAATTTAAAAACTAAAACCTATAAAACCAATAGGGAAAACTGCTAGATTATAAATTTTTTTAAGAAAAATAGCTTTCTTATAGAGAAAATCTATAGCGAGACAAAACTTTTTGTAATAGCAAGAGGAAAAAGCGGGCAAAAACCTCATTTTTTCTCCTATTTCAAAATGTTCTATCGAACGTTTCACAAGCGAAACACCCACCGCTTCTTTATGAAATACATCCCACGACAAGACAGAAAAAACGGTACAACCTGTTCAGGAAAGCGTTTTTCGAAATCTAAAAATTGACGAAATTCGTTTAAAAACGGCAATTTTTGCGTACGCGCTACATTTTTCTCCAATAATTTTTCTTTTTCAACACGTTTTCGGAAAAGTTGGCACGGCTTTCGCTTAAGGTACAGCGAGAAACAAAAGGGCCAACGGTAAACGCCGAGCCCGCAACAAAAAGAGGTTAAAATTATGATGAACACACAGATTATTCCGAACGCTTTCTACGGTATCCAGAACTTCATTGACAGCTTGAACGCAGCAAACGCAAAGTGCGATTGCACCTACACGCCGAAGGCCGACTACTACGAGACCGAAAAAGGATTCGCGCTTGAAGTCGAAATTCCAGGCGTCAAGAAAGAAGACATGGACATCCAGGTCGAAAAGAACATCTTGACCGTCAAGGCAACACGTGCCCGCAAGGACGAAAAATTCACCTACGAACGCAGTTTCCGCTTGGCGGATGACATCGATACCGACAACATAAAAGTCTCCTTGGAAGACGGTATCCTGAAATTCGACCTTGCGAAGAAAGCACAGGCCGCAGCCCGCAAGATTACCATTGCCTAACGGTAACCGGGCTAACGCCTCGTGCACTTGCACGGCACAAATAACTTGAACTTTTTCATACCTCCTCCTTAGAACAGAAATTCCCAGTGGCAACACTGGGAATTTTTGCTTATTGCCAAAATTTCTTTTTTGTGCTATATTTGAATTTGCAAATGATTCGCAAATTGAATTTACCCGCAAATTCGACGTGAAACATAATCTTGCAGATTCATTTTGCACAGCACAAGAGGCAAAAGTGGAATACAAAACACAAACACGACAGATGATTATGGATTTAATCGCCAAGAATCCGGATAGGATATTCAAGGCTTCCGATGTCGCACGCAAATTGCCAAACATCTCACCAAGCACCATCTATCGTAATCTTTCGCGTCTCGAAAAATCAAGCATCGTACAGATCGTGGGAGCCGAGGAAAACAAGGAATTGCAATACCGCTACACGGGCCCTGGCCGCTGCGAATCCAAGATGCACCTTGTCTGCAAAGACTGCGGCAAGTTTTTCCACCTGGAAGGCCCGGCACTCCGCCTTTTGCAACATTCTATCGCGCGCCTGAACGGTTTTGTTCTCGATCAGCAGCAATCCGTTTTACTCGGCCATTGCGCCGCATGTAGCAGGTTAGGGAAATAATGTTCAATTTACTTGACAAATTGATGGTCGCGATGGCGCTCTTTTATACGGAGCGTCACGTCGAACACCATTGTCATGGTGAGCATTGCCACGTCTGTCACCACATCCATCACTGTCTAGATTTGATTTCAGAATTTTGCTTCGAACTCGTCGAAGCACCGATTGATTTCATTTGCCGTTGTTTTCTTTTTAAACTAGTGCGTTTCGCAGTCATTGTCCTGCGCCTGATTACGCTAGTCTCGCAAAAAATCCTTTTATTGAATTGAAAAAAACTACAAATAAACAAACTTTCTTTTAATTCAACTTCCATAAAAGGATAAAAATGAAAAAATTTTATTCCCTGGCTTGCGCCATTTTTGTCGCAGCCTTATTCGCTCTTGTCGCTTGCGGCGATACATCCAAAAACAATACAACCAAAGAAAATAAACTTTCTGTGGTCACCACCATCTACCCCGAATTCTCTTGGACAAAGTCCATTCTCGGCAATCAGGCAGATTCCGTAAAGCTAGAACTTCTCATGAAAAACGGAGTCGATTTGCACAGTTACAAGCCCACGGCTCACGATGTCGCAAAAATCGCAAGCGCCGACATGGTGATTTACGTAGGCGGAGAATCCGACGAATGGATTAAAGACGCCCTCGCAGCCTCGCCAAAGAAGGGCCGTATTGAAATCAATTTGATGGATGTTCTTGGCGACCGTGTAAAAGCAGAAGAAATCGTCGAAAGCATGCAAGCTGAAGAAGAACACGAACACAATAAGGTCATTGAGCCTGCCGAAATGACCCACAATGACGAGCACAAGCAACATCATCACGATGAAGAAGTCGAAAATGATGAACACGTTTGGCTTTCGCTGAAAAACGCCGAAATAATGGTCAAGAAAATCGCCGAAGAACTTTCCAAGCTCGATGCCGCCCACGCAACCATCTACAAGCAAAACACTGATGCTTACGTCGCCCAAATTCAGGCCCTCGACGCAGAATACCGCGAAACCGTTGAAAAGGCAACCCGCAAAACAATCCTGTTCGGTGACCGATTTCCTTTTCGCTATCTGGTGGACGATTACAGTATTAAGTATTATGCCGCGTTTGTTGGTTGCTCCGCCGAAAGCGAGGCAAGCTTTGAGACAATCGCTTTCCTCGCAAACAAGATGGATTCCGACTCGCTCCCGGCAATCCTCACCATCGAAAAAGGGAACAAGAAAATCGCAAGCGCAGTCCTTGCCGCAAGCAAGAACTCGAAAGACGCACAAATTCTCACCATCAATTCGATGCAATCGGTAACAGAACAGCAAATTGCCAAAGGCGAAAGCTATTTGACGATAATGCAAACAAACTTAGAAATTCTGAAAAAGGCTTTGAATTAATATGATCAAGTGCCTCAATCTAACGCTCGGTTACGGCAACAAGAACGTTGTCAACAGTTTCAATTACGAAATCAACGCTGGCGATTATCTCTGCGTCATCGGCAGGAACGGCTGCGGAAAGACGACGTTTTTGCGCGGCCTCGCTGGAATCTTGCGTCCGAAAGCCGGAAAAATCGAGCTATGCGACAACCTCAAGCGAAATCAGATTGGCTACCTGCCGCAAATCACGATTACGCAAAAAGACTTCCCCGCTTCCGTCGAAGAAATCGTACTTTTGGCGTTTCAAGGCAAAAGTTTGCTGTTGCCGATTTACGGGAAAGTCCTTCGCAAGCGTGCAGACGAGTGTTTGGAAATGACGCACGCCACAAATTTGCGGAAAGAAAGTTTCCGCGAACTTTCGGGCGGTCAAAAGCAGCGCGTTCTTTTAGCAAGGGCGCTCTGCGCCGCCGAACGTTTGTTGCTTTTGGATGAACCCGTCACTGGACTCGATCCCGAATCATCGCAAAACATGTACAACATCATCAAAGACCTTCACGAACACAAGAACATGACCATCGTGATGGTCACGCATGATATAGACGCCGCTCGTAGCAACTCCACCCAAATACTGAATTTTGACAAAATAGTGCCATGCTCGACAAACTATTCTTCTATCTAGACTTTCCTTTCGTTCGTTATGCGATTATTGTCGGAACGCTCATATCATTATGTTCCTCGCTTTTAGGCGTAACGCTTGTTCTCAAGCGGTACTCCTACATCGGCGATGGTCTTTCTCATGTCGCCTTCGGAGCACTCGCGATTGCAGCGGTTCTCAAGGTCACGAACAACATGCTCATTATCTTGCCAGTGACTGTCATCGTTGCCATTTTACTCCTTTGCGGCAGCAAAGATTCTCGCGCGGGCATGCAAATCAAAGGCGATGCCGCCATCGCCATGGTCTCGGCAGGGGCTCTTGCCATCGGCTATTTGCTGATGAACATTTTTTCGTCATCCGCAAATGTCGCAGGCGATGTCTGCACAACGTTATTCGGCTCCATGTCTATTCTTACGCTCAAGCCGACAGACGTTTACCTTTGCATCATTCTTTCTGCAATCGTCCTTGTAACATTCGTTCTCTTTTACCATAAGATTTTCGCCATCACTTTTGACGAGAGCTTTGCACAAGCTACAGGAGTAAATGTCAACGCATTCAACTTGCTCATCGCCGTCATCATCGCCGTTATTATCGTTCTCGCCATGAACCTCGTCGGTGCGTTACTCGTCTCTGCATTGGTCGTATTCCCTGCGCTTTCCGCCATGCGAGTATTCAAAAGCTTTTTCTCGGTAACTGTAGCCGCCGCCGTTATCTCGGTCATTTGTTCGCTCATCGGGATTCTCATCGCCATCCTTGCCGGAACACCCGTGGGTTCAACGATTGTCGCAATGGACATTGTCGCATTTTTGATTTGTTACATTACAAATTTTATTCGCAACAGGAGAATTTAACAGCACTACGTCATCCTGACCCTGAAGCGTAGCGATAGGGGAAGAATCCATAATTTTTCATCGGAGAATGAATTTTGTATAAATTACTTATAGTTCTATTTTTCTACGTATTTTCGCTATTCACGTCAAGTATTGCCGCTGGGAATGTTTCCACTAACCACGTTGACATCGATCTCACGCGAATGAGTAGTACGATGGTCTATTCCATGGTTTTTCAAATGGTTACCGAACCTAAAAAATACATCGGCAAAACTATCAAAATGAAAGGCGCATTCTCTAGCTATAAAGACGAAGAAACTGGGCGTCGCTTTTTCGGTTGCGTCATCAAAGACGCACTCGCCTGCTGTTCACAAGGCCTCGCCTTCGAACTCGCAAAATCCCGCAAATTCCCTAGCGAATACCCAAGCGAAGGCACATCCATCACCATCGTCGGAACTTTTGAATTCGAAAAAGAAGAAGACGGCATAGGCTTCCCGATTATAAAGAACGCAAAACTTTTTAGATAAAGTAGTAAATTTACAATATTGTTCAGCGAATCACCACCGATAAAAAACGGCAAAGAACACTATTAAGAACTGACGTAAAAAAATCTCATTCCGACACTAGCCGATTATTAAAGTTAAAAAAATCATCAGTGCTATCACTAATACAACGAACATTTCTCTTTACAATCGACACATCTCTCATTAAATGAATCATATCAGTACCATTACCAGCTTCTATTAGAAACACATAACCATCCATATAGGACCAATAAGCAGCTGCAGTCCCAATGCCATACGACTGATGATGTGCACCATAAGGATAAGCACCAAAACCAAATTTGTCTTCCCCAGTATTCGATTTCCAACCAGATATGGACATCAATTTTGTATAAGCTTTATGATAAGTGTTACTGAGAATATCTGTTCCAATAGAATCTTCTCCAGTATTCAACAATAAGGTTTCAAAATCCTTTTTAAAAGGAACTCGCCAACCTTCAGGGCAAATAGATTTAAGTCCACCCATAGGATAATAGCGCCCATAAGCATCACAATATTCAGTCGAGTCCATGTAACAACTGGATTCTTCTGACACATACTTCAAATTTTCAGCCATCCAATAAAGTCCACCAATAGAAACAGCTTTATACTCCGTACTATCACGAACATCAACAAATTTTAAATATTCCCCCTTAAACCCAATAGTATCTTCTCTTGTTAAAACTTTCTCTTTTTCCCATTTCGCCATAGACATCCATGTACGCGGATTAAAATCTTTATAATCAGTAAAGTAATCTTTATGTATTTTTTCAAAAAACTCCGTTTGCTCTTGAGATTCTTTTGCCCAACGATTATGATCTTCGCAAGGTTTTATATTAGACACAATATTCATAGATTCCTTCGTAGCCCAAATCACAGGAAAGACATAAACATAGACGGAGTCAATATCTACACTTTTACCAAGAGCATCTACTGGATAAAAATATTTCAACGGCATATCATAATCAGATCCCAGATGATACAACGTATTGTACAAAAACTGTTTCGTAGTCCGTTCCCTTACACGAACAACTAAATGATAGTCTTTGAGTTCGGCTTTACAAAGAACTTTAAAATTGCCATCTTTTTCTCCAATAAAAACCTGAGGAGCATCATTCATAAAAGATATACGAAATGGACCAAAATATTTTACGGAATCTACAGACTTAAAAACATACCATGATTGATAATAAAGAGGGCAAATAATAGAAGCCTGTTTTTCACTTCCCATAAAGTTCACAAGTTGAGCACTATCTGCATTTACATCTGCAACGACTCCCAAACGATCTTTATATTTTTCAAATGATATAGGGATTATCAACGTATCGTCACCACGAAATAATTTACACTTTGACAAAACTGTATCGCCCATAAAATAATTAGATTCTACAGACGGCTCAATATGAAAAAATAAAGATCCTTTTTTATAAGGAATCTCTTGCATATTATATACCGAAGGCGACATTTTAAGATAAAAAATATCTGTAGAACGAAATACCGAACCAGGTTTTTCAGATGGAACAATATCAAAAACATTACTCCATTTCTGACACGTTGATGGAGCAGAAACCTCTATAGAATGAGTTCCCGTATCTGGCAAAGCAATGGCTACGCGACCAGAAGTAGATACGCTTACATCTAATTTTTTGTCATCCATCTTATATGTAAAATTCGGATCAAAACAACCCGCATGAGCAATCGACACACTAAAAACAACCGTATCAACAAAGAAATTACGCCGAATGGTATAATGCCCTCCATCACCAAGTACCGAAGAAAACAGTCTATTTTCTTGGTTTGCGGACATTTCAAAAATGCTGCCAGTCCCATCATACCGCAGAACACCTACATAAAAAGAATCTGTCGCATTTCGAGCACCACCCTCTATTGAACTAGAATTAGAAAATACAACATCAGAATTCGAAACCGATTCGCTACACCCAAACAATAAAGCACCACACAAAATCAATAGAAATATTTTTTTCATAAACAAAAATCCTTCTTAAAATTACTGATATTGATAATAGCCATCGCTATACGAATACAAAATCAACGACGAGGGTTTTAAACGAACTCCAGATTTTGCTATCGGAATAATTTTGACAGAATTCGTATTTTCGCATAATCCAAAAACTTCCAAATTATCAAAAGAAAAAAATCCATTATCGTCAATATTGACTTCAGCACCAGCACCATCCTGCAAATGATCTAGAATTATTCTTTTCTCAAAATACGCCGTATCAAATCCATTCAAATGCATCGTTGATGAATCCGACCATTTTACCATACCTCGCAATTCCGTGTCTGTTTTAACAGAATCTACAATAGCATTGCCAAAAACACCCGAAAGAGACCAGTTAATCTCAACAGGGGCAGAAACAGGCGTTTCGGCAGGTTCATCCGAGGAACACGAGCACAATGTCAATAACGACAATATCGCAAAAACCAACTTTTTCACCAACTCCTCCTTTTTTATACACTTTCATAGAATTTAGGATAAAAAGATTTTCTTTTCAACATCAATTCCAATAACAAGCTCGATATCCTGCTAGAAAAGTCCAAGCTCGTGGTCTCTCCTGCGCAATATTTGTATATTCTTTAGCGTTAAACTAGAAGATTTACGATGGCCGATAAAGAATTACTCGATAAAGAAGTTTTAAAGACCGTAAGCCGCATTGAACTCAGCGTTCGCGGCACGCTCGACACTGTGATGACCGGAGCTTACCACAGTTCCTTCAAAGGGAACGGCATGGAATTCAGCGAAGTCCGCGAGTACATGCCCGGCGATGACGTGCGCACCATCGACTGGAACGTGACCGCACGAACCGGCACTCCTTACGTCAAAAAATTCATCGAAGAACGCGAAATGACCATGCTCCTCATGGTCGATGCGTCCAGCAGCTCGGAATTCGGTTCCGGCAAGCAAATGAAAGGCGAAGTCATGGCAACGCTCACGGCTCTCCTCGCATTTGCCGCCATCAAGAACAACGACAAGGTCGGCCTGCTGATTTACACCGACCAGGTCGAACTGTTCATCCCGCCCGAAAAAGGCCGCAAGCACGTACTTCGCCTCATCCGCGAAATTCTTTACTTCAAGCCGCAGCACCACGGCACGAACACGCAGGTCGCCCTCGAATACGCCGGCAAAATTCTGAACCGCAAAGCCGTAGTCGTCGTAATGAGCGACTTCTTGGACGAAGGTTTCGAAAACGCTTTCAAGATTCTCCGCAAGCGTCACGACGTTCTCGCCGTGTCCGTCGTCGATCCACGCGAAATGGAACTCCCGTCCGCAGGCCTTGTGGAACTCGAAGACCCCGAAACCGGCGAAACACTCCTCATCGATACCGGCGATGCCGCTTTCCGCGAAGCATTCGCCCGCGAAGCAAAGCGCCAAGGCAAAGCCACCAAGGAACTCTTCCAGCGCATGTCCATTGACTTTGTCCGCATCGAGACCCACGACGACTTCAAGGAAACGGTCGCCCCGCTCATCGAGCACTTCCGTCGTCGCGCGAAACAAAACCGTTTGTGATACAAAGCCAAGCCCTCAATTAATATTGAGGGCTTATTGTTCACAGGCCGCCAGAATGTAACGCTATAACGTCATCCTGAGAGGCGAAGCCTCGAAGGATCCAGTCGCAGTAAACGTTTTATGATTAAGCTTGTCATTCCGGCCAGAGCCTGTGCTGAGCAGAGTCGAAGTAAGCCGGAATCTTTTTTTTCAGCGCGAACTTTTACTTAATTACTTTAAAATAATCTTGATTCGACGTTTTCTTCAAGATTATTCAAAACATAAGTTGCATCAACAAGCCACCACCGAAATTTTGCGGATCAATCAAAGGATTAATTTTCAGTTCCCACCGGTGTTTTTGCTTACCATATTCATCAGCCAAACCACGTTGCATTTGCGCTTTTTTATTTACATCGCCGCGGGCACCTTGAACAATATACCTTACAAAATGAAAAGCACCACTCGCAAGTAATGAAATACCAAAAGCTCTTCCAACAATTGCAGTCACATTGCCTTCATAAGAACGAAATGTCAGATAACCGCCCAAGCCCCCTATACCCAAATATATTAGCGCACCTGTAAAATTAGGATAACTCCGGTCAACGCTATCCGCAATTTGTTCGCAATCTTTTTGCCATTTTCCGTAAACCGTAGAACTATCCGTCAAAGGTTCCGTACCAAAAACTGTAGCGTGCAATTCACTCGATGATTTTCGTTCATTGGTCGAAACGTCGGCGTTTTCATAGAACCAAGTAGCGCAACCTTTTTCTACAACAATATATTTGTTGCCATAAGCATCGTCCACAAAGATTGAATCTTTTACAGCACCATTGTATGGCTCACCAAGCTTAATAGCCTTGCTAAATGCAAAGCAAGACGTCACACAAAAAAGACTAATCGCCAAAAACAGAATTTTTTTAAACATTCATCAATCCCCCATCACATTGAAATACAACTACACCGTCGCCGCTCTGTAGCCGAGCAGTTTCAAGCTATAAACAGCGGTTCCTTTGCTGATGCTGCGCACGCCTGTGGCATAACCGAAAATTTTTCGCAAGGGAATTTCAGCTTTCAAAAAATGCGTGCGGCCATCGCCATCGATTTCTTTCACGCGACCTTCGCGCGCCTGAATATCGCCAGTCACAAGACCTGCAAAATTCACAGGGCATTCGAGCGAAAGTTCCATGACCGGTTCGTACAGCTGAACGTCCGCAGGTTTCACAAGCTTGGCAACGGCATCAGCGCAGCACTTCTTGATCATCGGCGGGAGCGCCCCTTCGGTCCATTCAAAGCGATGGACTTCAAAACGCACACCTACAAGCGGTCCCTTGCCAAGCACGCCATTTTCAGTCGATTCCAAAAGCGCCGAACGCACTCCCGCCAAAATTTCACGCGGAGCATTTTCCATAAATTCTGCGGACAAGCGAATGTCATGGGCGTCACCATCCAGCGGAGAAGCCGAAATGCTAATAGACATTTTATGCGGTCCAATCTGGAACGTATTTTCCACCGGTCCAACGTTACGGCACAAACGTTCTTGCCAGCGCACTTCCGGCTTTCCGGCGCGAACCTCACAACCAAATTCACGCTGCAAACGCTCCAGCAAAACTTCAAGCTGAACCTCGCCCACCGTATGCAGATACCAGAATCCGCCATCGTCCTTCTGCACGCGGAAACTCGGATCCATTCGCGCAAGCACAGACAAACTGCGTTCTACATGGGCGTAGTCTTCCACACGTACACATTCTACACGAGTCTGGAGAAGAGGCAAATAACGCTCGCCAATGGAATAATTAACCTCACTGGATCCTTCGTCGCTACGCTCCTCAGGATGACACAAGGTTGGTGAGCTTGTCGAACCACTCTCGTCTCTCGTCTCTGGACTTTCGCTACGCTCAAGTCCCAAATGCTGGCCTCGGTCATGTCCAAACAAGTTTGTCCGCGACTCTCGACCTACGCATTTGTCGTCTAACCTAATCACCTGCCCCAGTTCCGTCTCGAATGGGCTACGCATCGCATAAATATCGCCCGAACGAATTTCATCAACAGGCAACAACATGTTCGCCTTGAGTCGTGAAAATTCAAAACCCGTTGGCCAATCACGTCGAGGCAAATCCACATGACTGCGGAACAGCGAAATCTCGCCAATCCCACGGAAATGCCTCAAGCGCACCACCTGCCCAAGCTCATTTTCATCAAACGTCGGGACTTCCGGCAAAAAGAACGAAAGCGCCGTCACGAGACTACGAACGCCAAAGCCTTCCAGCGCAGACCCTGCATAACAAATAACATATTCATCGCTTGATGCAAGCGCTTTAAGCCCGCGCAAAAGCATTTTCGGCGGCACCGGTTTATTCTCAAGCGCAAACGATAAAATTTCATCGTCAAAATTGCTTACAAATTCCACAGCTTCGGCGTAATACTTTTTCAAAAGCGCACGTTCTTCTGCCGCCGACGCATCCGTCGCCCAATCCTCATCAACAGTTTCTTCACCAATATCCGAATGGACCAACCGACTTTGACTCAGCACATCCAGCATGCCGCACATCTTGCCGTTTTTGAATTGCGGTACAGACATCAGCACCGGACGCACGCCAAGCGTTTCTTCAATGTTGATGAGCGTTTCGTCTAGCGAATAATCGGGATTGTCCAACTTATTTACGAACAAAATCGTACGCACTCGCGATTCGTGCAGTTTGCGAAATGCAGCCACCGTCTGCGTTTCGACACCGCTTGCGGCACTCACCACAAGTACAGCGCCTTCCACTGCCGTAAGCGCCATATCGACTTCTGCACCGAAATCGACATGCCCTGGCGTGTCAATAAAATTGAACCAAGTGTTCTTCCATTCGAAATGCGCTACGCCGCTTTCAATCGTGATGCCACGTTCCTTTTCTTCGGGCATGTAATCCATCGTGGCAAGGCCATCTTCCACACGCCCCGGGCGGTGCACCTCGCCCGTTGCAAAAAGAATCCGTTCAGAAAGCGTCGTCTTGCCCGCATCAACGTGAGCAAGAATGGCGATATTTCGAATAGGCTGTTTCATAGCCCAAAATTTAAATTTTTATAACGCTTTTAGTCTTCCAAAAAATACTGGACGCTCGTGACCACGCGAACATTCTTAATGTAGGGCGTATTCTCGTCGCGATCGCTAATGGAGAACTGGCCCTGCGTCGCTGTCTTGATTTTACCAAGTTTGCTATCGGAATCCGCAGCAAACTTTTCACCCGCAGCATGGGCATTCTTGTTCGCCTCGTCAATCATCGCAGGCTTGATTTCGTTCAAACCGTTAAAGCTGTAAATCTTGCGGTAACGATAATCATCACCTGCAAACGCAATACCCTGTTTGAGCAAGTCGCCCTGCTTGCCCATGATTTCACGGATGCGGTCCACGTTCTTCGAGGCTACCGTCGTCACTACTGTAGCGATATAGCGGAACGTACGCTTGTTGTCTCCATAACGTTCCCCTTGAACATCTTCAATTTCTGGAGCAGACCAGCTGATTTCCGAATCCGTGACGCCATTATCGCGTAGGAACTTTCCAAGCGCGGCATTCTTTGCCTGCACGCCATCGTAAATGACAGAAAGATCGTTTCCAACTTCTTTATACACAATTGGCCAAATCACAAAGTCCGCTTTAACCTCTCGTTCCGAAAGGCCCTTGACCGACACAACACGGTCGCGATCCTTTGTATGCATCATGGCGCAGTAGAGGAATGCGCCAAGACCGAGAATTCCGATTGTCAATACAACAGCTTCTTTGATTCTGGACATTTTTTCTCCTTTGGTTAAAAACACCTATTGATTATGGAATTAATATACAATTTTCAGAAATTTTCTTCCACATTTAAAAAAAATTCATCGCAGATGGGATGTAGTTGATTAAATCCGTAGAGCGCCTTCACGGCCAATTCATCAAAAAAATTGATTGTTTCAATACAAAAAATATATTAGTCAATATGGATGGTCAATTCTAAATTTGCGTGCGAAAAAAAAAAACGAATCAACAAAGGAACATTTATGAAGCCGATTACAAAAGTCCTCACAACCATAATCTTCGCCGCACTCACCGCCATCGAACTCACCGCATGCCAAGACAACCGCGAATGCACTTACGACGCCAACAAAAACACGCTCTCCTGCCCCGAAAAGACTTACAAGACCGTCAATTTGGGCAATAAAATCTGGATGGCCGAGAATCTCGATGTTTTCACCCCGGATTCCAGCGTTTGCTACGGAAACCAACACGACAACTGCAATACGGACGGTCGCCTTTACACTTACGCTTCCTCGATTGGCGCCGTATGCCCCACCGGATGGGATCTCCCGACCAAGCAGGATTTCGAGACCACTTTCGCCACCAACGCCCCCGCGACATTCAAGGACTCCGCCGGATTCAACGCGGTATTCGCCGGGTTCAAATACTACGATGGCAACTTCGCCGACAAGGGAGCAAGCGCCAGCTTCTGGACAAAAGACAGCTACGACGATTCCAGAGCTTACCTGCTACGCATCACCGACACGAGCGTTACCTACGAACACTTCAACAAGAACATCTTCGCCTCGGTCCGCTGCATCAAGAAATAAAAAAAATAAAAATGAATTATTTATAGTACAAGACAACGAATGTACAGATTTTATTTAAGTCGTTTACTATAATTTTTCTAACCACTAACCCTAAACCTCCATAGACCTCAGACGATATACATAAGACGTATTCTTTCGTCTATCGTCTTTCGTCTATCATCTAAACTATGAATTGGCTTATTGACTTATTCGCAAAGCCTTCGGTTGGGCAACAAGTTGTTGCGATTGCGCTCACCGCCGCCGTTGGTCTCATGCTCGGCAAAATCAAAGTCAAGGGAATCGGCCTCGGTAGTGCAGGCGCCTTGTTCGTAGGCATCGGCCTTGGGCATATCGGGCTACGCGTCGAGCCGAATGTTCTCCACTTCATTCAGGAATTCGGCCTCATCCTTTTCGTCTATACCATCGGCATGCAAGTGGGGCCCGGATTTGTTGATTCCATTCGCCGTCACGGGCTTGTGCTTAACATTCTTTCGACAAGCATCGTGTTACTCGGCGTTCTTGTGACGCTTTGCCTTTACTTTTTTACCGACATGCACGACAATGTCCCCGTGCTCATCGGGATGCTCTGCGGTGCAGTCACGAACACGCCCTCTCTTGGAGCCGCCAACTCGGCCTTTGCCGCCGCCGGAGTCGATACTTCCCTTACAGGCATCGGATACGCTGTCGCATACCCATTCGGCGTCATTGGCATCATCCTAGTCATGATTTTAATGCGAGTCATCTTCAAACAAAATCCAAACAAAGCTGCCAAAGATTACTCTGCAGAAATTGCGGCTACAACCAAAGAAATTGAATCTTGCAGCCTTGAAGTTACAAATCAGAATTTATACGGAACAGCGTTAAAAAACATTCCTGATTTAATTTCTCGCGGTATTGTAGTTACACGCCTCCTTCGTGACGAAAAAATATCGACTCCTAACAGCGAAACCATTTTACAAAAAGGCGACAAGATTCACATTGTCGGCATGCCCGACGCAGTAGCCTCCATGGAAAAGATAATCGGCAGCCGTCTCGAAACGCCCATCACAAAATTGGTGGATGGAAAGGTTGCACAAGGGGCCGCTATTAAAGTAAAAACGATTCTTGTTACAAACAAAAAAATTCTCGGTCACACAATTGGTTCCTTGGCTCTCGCTGAACGCTATGGCGTGAACGTCAGCCGCGTGACACGCAGCGGATTCAAGTTCACGGGTCGCCTTGATTTACGAATCAAATTCGCAGATAAACTTATGGTAGTCGGTACGGCAGAAGGCATTGACGCTGCCGCAAAGGAATTGGGCAATTCTCTTACCGCACTAGACATTCCCGAAATCTTGCCTGCATTTTTGGGTATTTTCTTGGGAGTCATCGTCGGGAGTATCCCCATAGCCATTCCAGGAATGCCAACACCGCTCAAGCTAGGCCTCGCCGGCGGCCCATTGATTGTCGCCATCGTCCTTAGCCGTAAACGCAAAATAGGTCCATTGAATTTTTTCATGGCAAGCAGCGCGAACCTAATGCTCCGCGAATTCGGGCTTACGCTTTTCCTTAGCTGCGTGGGCTTAAATGCCGGAATCAAATTCTTCGACGTGCTCTTGAACGGTGACGGGCTCCACTACATGGCGCTTGCCGCACTCATTACCTTTATTCCGTTAGCGATTGTCGCTGTGGTGGGTCTCTTGGTTTTTAAGGTTAATTACCTTTCGCTCTGCGGTGTACTCGCTGGCGCTACCACCGATCCGCCCGCACTTGCCTTTGCAAACGGGCAAGCAGATAGCGAAGCCGTAAACATCGGTTACGCATCGGTTTATCCCCTCACCATGCTCCTTAGAATTCTGAGCGGGCAGGTGCTAGCCATCCTTTTGCTGCAGGCCCTGTAAAATTTTACTTTATTCCAATGTCAAGATGTCACTGAATCCGGTAACATCGAAAATTTCGCGGATTTCAGCGCAAGCATTCTTGATGACCATCGACCCCTGCTTACTCATAATCTTCTGCGCAGCAAGCAAAATGCGTAACCCCGCCGAAGAAATGTAGTCCAGTTTTTTAAATTCAAAAACAAGCGATTTGACACCTTCGTATGCACCTTGAAGTTCAGCATCCAACTGCGGGGCGGTCAAGGTATCGAGCCTGCCTTCAAGAGTGATTGTCAGGCAGTCATTTTCCTTTTCCTTGATGATATTCATAAATAATCCTCTTTTCTTAATTTATAAACTTTACAGGGTCTTGGTGATGGCAAGTTCGTTGTTGTCGCCGTTCCTGCGGTAGCACACGCTGTCCATGGTCTTTTTGACAATAAATATGCCGAGCCCGCCCACCTCTCGTTCTTCCGCCGAGAGCGTGATATCAGGATCTTTGTTCTTCAACGGGTCATAAGGCATGCCGTCATCGATAAATGTGAGTTTAGCAGTCAATGTCGCCTTGCGAACCTCGACAATCAGGGTCACTTTCGTTGCGCCCGAGAACTTGACAATGTTGCTGTAGATTTCATCAATGGCGATATTTATCTGCATCTGGGACTTCGCAGACCTTTCCATGTGAGCAAGGATTCCTTCGACAAACGCCGTGAGAACCACCTGGTTCTCAGGGATTACATCGACTATCTTCTCGTAACGTTCCCAAGCATTCCGCATTTGCTCCTTCGCGGACACGTCCATGGGGGAGAAAATTTTATCTACAAAATTCTTAAGTTCGTGTTTTCCACCATTGACCACATCAATCGTCTTCTCATAGCGTTCCCAGACCGGTTCACCATTGCCTATGTACTTCACACTCAACATTGTAATGTCGTCAAATTGCGGTACATCCTGTACGAACAAGTCTATTTCTTTTTTCACAAATTTGCAAACATCCGCCGTTTTCAAGCCCTTACTCTTCGCGAGAGTTTTCAATAGCCTTGCATCGCCAAACAGTTCGTTCTTGCTATTGGTAGCCTCCGTCACGCCATCAGTATAAAGGAACAGCGTGTCACCCGGCTTGAGATCATAAACCTGCTGTCGATACTGAACATTTTCCATCGCTGCAATCACCAAGCCGGACCTACTCGGAATAAACTCAACCGAGCCGTCTTCGTGGCGAACAGCCGGCGGATTATGCCCTGCCGACGCGAATTCAACATGGCCAGAACGCAAATCAATAACGCCCATCCACACCGTCACGAACATATTCTGTTTGTTACGTTTTGCGAGCGCATAATTCGTACTGTTAAAAGTCTTAACAACAGACTTGAGGTTTTTCATCATCGTGCGGAGAATAATTCGCGACACCATCATGAAAAGCGCTGCGGGCACGCCTTTGCCAGATACGTCACCGACAACCACGCAAAGATGGTCGTTATCTATCTTGAAGAAATCGTAAAAATCGCCGCCCACCTCTTTCGCAGGCAATATAAACGGAGCGAGTTCATGGCGGTCATCATCGCAAATCTCGTCTTTCTCGCTTTCGGGGAGCATCGCAAGCTGGATGTTCCTTGCAAAGTCAAGTTCACGTTCAATACGGCCCAAGTTCTTTTGTGCGTTGATATTTTCCTTGATAGAGGCCTGCATGCGAGAGAAGGCCTCAGTGAGCAGCGCAATTTCATCGTGCCCCTTAACATTCGGAAGTTCCACATCATAATTTCCGTCACCAAATTTATCCACCGATTGCGCCAGTTCCCTAAGCGGGCGAGAGACCCTAAACGAAATAACAAGGACGAACACCAGTATGAGGATATACCCGCACACAATCATGATACCGATAAGCCTGAGGAGTGCGCCCTGGTCTTCCAGAAACTTCTGCATGGGCCAAACCACCAAAAAAGTCCAATTGTTCGACTTTATAGTAGTGTAGTAGATTGCAGACAATTCGCCACTTCCGACAAATCCGCGGAAAAGGCCATGTTCCGATTTTTGGGAAACCCGGTCAAAGTCCCCCCCATTTTCGGTCTTGACCTTCTGCACGACGAGGGTATCGCTCGCTCCCAGGTCAATCCTTTTCGGATGCGCCACAATGGCGTTTTTTGCCGAAAGAATCATCGCGTAACCAGAATCAGAAACCGGGATGGAGTCCACCGTATTCTTGAGGAAGTCTATGGACATATCGACAGCCAGGACACCAACCAGCATTTCTTCACCCAGTTCGTTCTTGCGCATGATTGGGACCGTATAGACGGCAATGGGTTCATGGACAAAAACTCCAATAAAGGGCTCCTGCCAGCGGCTAGTTTTCGCATCTCTAGTACTCTTGTACCACTCCTCTTTCTCGTAATCTGCACCAGTAACCAGCACCGTAGAATCGTTCACATACCGAGCAAGCCTCATAAATTCACCACTCTCGGTCTCGGGCCCCATTCCTGGCTCGTATGCAACGACCACGGCTATAATCTGCGGAACGATATTGCGTGCATTGCCCAGCGATTGTAACAGGAACTCGTCCATTTCGGCCTTGGTCATTTCATGCGAACTTAAGTTCGCCCCGATATCATCACCAATCTTACGACCCGTATTGAACAGCTTGTCTATATAGGTCACATTCGCTTGGCTGATTTCTTCGCCTTTCTGGATAACCAGTTTGGAAAGGCCTCCATGCAACTGCATACCGGCTACATAGAAAATCGTGAAGAATACTACAGTGACGCCGATAAGAATCCATACCGACTGCTTGAACGCCAAGCCACGAACATTAAAACTCATCCTTGCCCCTCTTTATAGTCGAACGTTAAAAAGCCTCAACTTAAAATATATTAGAAATTTTCATATATATTTATACGGTCAATCAAAAATGTTTTTGTCAAACGGGTGCTTTATGGAAAAGACGGATATTGCAAAATACGGGCTTCCACCGAAGGAGACCTTGATTCTCCAGGAATACCGCGACAAGCATGCTACATTCGAAAAGCTGTTGGATATAGTCAAAAATATTCTTACGAAAAACATCACTTCAAATCACATCTACATCAACGCCATCGAAGCCCGAATCAAGGCAGAAGACAGCCTTGCGGGCAAACTGGACCGAAAAGCGGGAAAGTATAACGAACTGCTTGACTTGACCGACATCCTGGGCCTCCGCATTATCACATTCTACAACGACGAAGTGGACAAGATTGCGGCAATAGTCGGCCACCTGTTCGAAATAGACTGGGAAAACAGTATCGACAAACGCAAGATGCATGACATCCATAGTTTT
Source organism: Fibrobacter sp. (assembly GCA_017520105.1). Next base: position 6,314 of record JAFWRL010000259.1, on the reverse strand, counting down.
GGCTATAATTCGCTGCATTATATCTGTCGCCTTCCGAAAAAACTTTACGAAGATCCTGCATACCCGGAATTGAACGAAATCCGTTTTGAAGTGCAGATGCGCACCGCACTACAGCACGTATGGTCCGTGCTGAACCACGATACAGGTTACAAGACAACCTTTGAAATCCCGCGAGAATACTTGCGGAACATGAACCGCCTGGCAGGTATGCTTGAATTAGTCGATGAACAATTCTGCGCCATTCGTACAGGAATAATCAAATACCGCCGTCAGGTAGAATCTTTGGTGCATTCGGGTGAATTTGACGAGGTCACTCTGGATTCGGAATCCTTTGGAAAATATCTAGAACTGAAACCGTTTGACGCGTTGAACAAGCGCATCGCCTCAATCAATCAGGCAGAAATCCTAGAAGCATCGCACATGAGATTCTTGAGCGTATTTAGTTACTTTGGATTCAAGACGCTTGGCGATGTGGACCGGATGCTAACCAATAATTCCGACGACGCTTATCAGTTGGCGGCATTCCAACTGGCAGGAACGGATTTGGATATCATCAATTCTTCGCTAGGAGTCATTAGTCTTTGTACAGTATATACCCTAAAACAGGGCTCCGGTATCGACGGCATTGAAAGATTCCTCGAAGCCCTGAACGGAAAGTCAAAGAATAACCGCACCCGTGCAGAAAACCTCTACCGGGCGGCCCAGACTTTGCCTTTCATGAAAAAATAAGTTTCTTATTTGGAAGCGCGTTTCAACATGCTCACCAAGAACTTGTAGAAGCCTTGAACATGGCTGTTGTCCTGCTTGTTCTTGATGCAAGAAATCACGATGTCACGCTTGAGTTCGGCATCGGTTATTTCCAACAACTTGATTTTGCGGTTGTTGATTTTACCCCACGAGAACTCGGGCCAAAAACCCACACCGATACCGCTTGCAATCGCGTCCTTAACAGCGAGGGCGTTGTCACTTTCAAAAATGACATGGGACTTGAAACCGATCTGACGGCAGAAATCTTCGCAAATAATATGCAGTTGTTTGGAACCGTACAGACCGATAAAGTTGGTGTCGCCCAGTTCGTGCAGCGAAATGCTGTCGCGTTTCCTGTATTCCGCGGTATTGGGGACGGCGAGGTAGATTTTTTCGGAGCACACGAAGGTCTCGACGTCGGGATCCTCTTCTGGACGGTAATGGGCAAATGTTTGGATACTGATATCGTACAGGGAGGATTCTTCTCTCTGCACAAGGTAAAAACGCAGGTTAGGTGGCGCATTGCGCTTGTACTGCACCACAGCATTGGTCACAAACGAAGATGCGGCTAGCACCTTAAGACTAATCGTAACCGTCTGCAAGTCCGATTTTGCCCTGAGTCTTGCCGGAAGGGCTTCGAGGTCTTCGTAGAGCGGCTTGACCTTCTTGTAGAAATAATTGCCGGCTTCAGTCAACTTGATGTTTCGACCTTGAGTCTTGAAGAGCTTGACGCCAAGCTCGTCTTCGAGCTTGTGGATGGCGTGCGTCAATGCCGGTTGCACAATGCAGAGAGTCTTTGCACTCTTGGTCACGTGTTCGGTGCGCGCCACTTCTAGGAAGTATTTAATATGCGTCAGTTCCATCGTTGCTCCTCAGCCGATTCATCATTTTTATTTATGGTTCAATATATAATTTTTTCAACCACTTCGTACTGACAGCTAATATCAACTGAAGAGGCTTAAGCAAAGCATATAACGACGAGGAACAGGATGCATTCGATTGCCATAGCTATTATGTTAACGAGTTTCATGATAAATCTCCTTTGAGTAGGTTGACGTTTCTTGTTTACGTCCATAATATACCCTCCGAGATTCATCAAATCAAATACATAATTTCTCAGTTATTAATAAATATTATTGATTAATAGAAGTAAAGCCCTTATTTTTACGGTCGATAGATATCCAATACAATCAAAAGACTTTGTCAATAGTTTCGATAAATTCCGTGTAGGCAAATGTTCCCTTGAGGCTCGTAAAGGCACGGGCAAGCCCGCGAAAATGCCACTCGTGCGACGCCTTATCCTTGACACAGAACAAGTCCCACACCTTATCGCCTATGGCCTGGTAGTCACGGTAGATGGCGCGGATGTTGCTCAGTTTGTCCGCAAGAGCCACAATTTTCACATTGTTGTCCGCTGTAGAAAGGCGTTCGATAGCTTCTTCCTTGCGCAGTCGCCAGCTTTCTTCGCGGCTCTTGCCTTCGAACTCGATATCGGATTCCGCTTCAACAAGCTCTGCAATGCGTTTGCCGAATTCACGTTCGATATCCTTGAGCGTGACCTTGGTATCTTCGACGGTGTCATGGAGAACTGTGGCCGCCAGAAGCTCTTGATCGTTGGTCATGGTTGCAGCAATAGCAACTGCCTCCAGCGGGTGTACAATGTAAGGGAAGCCTTTTCCCTTGCGTTCAACCCCTTGGTGAGCCTTGACAGCAAAAACGATTGCCTTATCGAGAATTGAAGTATCCATGTTTAATTCTCCAAGAAATAATGAACATTTGACACTACGCTTACAACTTCTTTAAATCTAGATAAAATTTTTGAGAAAACTAATTTTGACTATTTAAAAGGCTTTCGCTTCCCATCCATAGTCTTGGTACTTGGTGATGTTCTCGTTTACATCTATAATATAACCACGTAAATTCATAAAGTCAAATACATAATTTCTTAGTTATTGATAAATATTATTGATTAATTCTTCACATTAATCTTGACTCCCCATAATACATTATCGGAATAAAAACAAATAGCAACCCCCGAAGGGGTTGCTTGTTTGAGTATTCTTTCTTTTGCTTTTTTATTTCACCTCCTCGACCTTATTCGTCTTAACAGGGATGAAGAAGGAACGGTAAGCGTAATCCGCTTGTTCAATTGCTTTAGCTCGGGTCTCCGCAGACATTACAGTAATCAACGCAGTTTTTTCAAGAATTTCCTTCTTTGTCATCCAGACGAACGCATACCTGTCAGACACGTCTTCACTGTAGCCACCGCCTTTTGTACTTGTGTGATGAGTTACAAGCGAGGCGCTGTATTCGGCAAAGTCAACCGTGTGCGTGTTGATATCGTCATACACACCAATGCCACTGTAAGGGATGAGTCCTAAAGCAATCCGTGCATTCCCTTCGGTATTGGCCAGCACCGCAGAGACTCCAATCTTATAGCCCCAACTATATTTATCCCTAGAACCACTGACTTTTCCGGCTTTTGTCTTGCTCACCAGACGAGTTACCGTATGAGGGAGATAGCTAGTGACAAAATACTGTTCGTTCTCGCCCTTTTTATAGACTCCGGTAGCACCGCTCTTGAATCCCACAGACTTGAACACATCCATAAGGCTCTTGTAGTGGCCATTCACCTTGTAAGCCTCATAGATTTCATTATAGAAGTCTTCCGGCATACCCATGTTAGATGCATCGCTCCAAATGGCTCCTGCGTCTTTATTCGATTTCGGAGCGGCACCGGCATAAAGCCTAGATGCATTCCATTTGTAGGTGTTGTGATTCAACGCATACTTCTTGTCCGCCTGCTTATCGGAAGAAGATCCACTATAGAGCCACTTGTTTCTTAAAACTTCGTTATACTTAATTTGTTTAAGTTCTCCAGAGAAAATTTGTCCACGATACTTAGAGCCATACTTGATATAGATGGGAGTCGAATGGCGGACAATCGGATTTGCATCAACCACGTTGCGATATTCCGCGATATTCTTATAAATACGTTCGACAGCATCGGGATTATCGTCGATCAAGGAGTAATAGAGGACAGATGCTATGACAAGCTGCATCACCATTTTGGCGTCCTGAGCTCGCATAAGGGCTCGCCAGACATAACCTTCTTGTTCCCAGACAAGGCTGCGATCCGCATACTGGTCGTAAATGCTCAAGAAGTCCGAAACGCGAGCATCCTTACCGGGAAGATCCGTCGTCTTCGTAATCAGTTCAATCAAGTTAATGGCGTGCTGACGGGCAGGCATAACTGCAACAGCAGAACCTACAGATTCATCGCCCCACTTTTTCACCGCCGCCTTGAGCGCTTCGTACTTGTCTTCATCGGTAGGATACTTTACATTGTCATTATTGATACTGATAATCTTGCCGTTCAATTCGTCAAGACCGCACTTCAGGACACTATAAAGATTCTTGCGTTCTTCCAGTTTTTTTCCGTAATTTTCTTTTGCAAATTGGTTGTCAATTTCGGAACGCATTTCCTGGAGTATGGCCTCGATATTCGCAAGCTGGGCATTCACTTGCTGGAATGCTTCTTCTACATTGAATTCCGACTTTTCTTCCGGGAAAAGCCAGCCCAACAAAGCTTTTTTCGCCTTGGACCACATTCCCATCGTATAACCATCAATCATGCCATCAAGCCAGTCTTCGCCCTTGCCAAGAATTTTTTCGGCAATTCCCTTGTAGGGAAAATCAGAATCGAACAGGTTGTCAGCAAGCAACTCGGCACCCGTCTTGAGGAGAGCCTTGCGAGCAGGCACCGCCGTGTAATTGTATTCGGCAACGACCTTTTCGTTCAAGGAAACGATATCGAAGCTAGCCTTGCCAGTAATTTCGATGGTCGGTTTATCGGAGAAAGTATTCGGCATCGCCACATTCTCGGAAACCGCATCTTTGCCATCAATACTTGCGGCAAGAGGCGAGCTTTCATCGTTCGAGCATCCGGAGAAAAACACCGAACCAAAAATCATAATGGCAGCAATGGACATTTGGGAGAACGCGGTTTTCATGATAGGCTCCTTTTTGAAAGGTTATTGTTTCTTGTTTACGTTCCTAATCTACCTCCCAAAATCCATAATGTCAAATACATAATTTTCATTGTAATTATCAATTATATTGATGATTTAGGGGGGGGCGTTACGGGGGAGTCCCCCGTTTGAAGGGGTGATGGAAGACCCGGCCCTGCTCTTACGAACCCAACTCTACTAGGGCAACAAAGTTGCCAAGTATCGTATATCGACAAGTTCAGAGACCTTGTACGGGGCTGCAATCAGGGGGAAACTTCCCCCTTTTTTCTATCTTTGTTCCCGTAACAAAAACCCGCGTGTGCGGAAAGGATTAATCTATGTCTAAACTGACAGATTCTATGGAATGGAAGGCCCTTGAGGCCCATGCCGAAGTCGCCAAGACTTGGCAAATGAAGGAACTCTTCGCAAAGGACCCGGCTCGTGCCGAAAAGTTCAGCGCTGAAGCCTGCGGACTCTTCCTCGACTACTCCAAGAACATCATCACCGACGAAACCATGGCGAAACTCCAGGACTTGCTCAAGTCCGCCAACTTCGAAGACATGCGCGCCAAGTACTTCGCAGGCGAAAAGATTAACACCACCGAAAAGCGCGCCGTGCTCCACACCGCGCTCCGCTACAAAGGTAACGAGGCGATTTGCGTCGATGGCAAGGACGTGATGCCCGAAGTCCGCGCCGTGCTCAAGCACATGGAAGAATTCACCCACCTCGTCCGCAGCGGCAAGTGGAAAGGCCACACCGGCAAATCCATCAAGTACGTGGTAAACATCGGTATCGGCGGTTCCGACCTCGGTCCGGTGATGGTGACCGAAGCTTTGAAGCCGTATGCCGATAAGCCGATTGCCGGCGAGACCTCCCCGGAAGTCTTTTTTGTTTCCAACATCGACGGCACCCACATGGCCGAAACCCTCAAGAAGGTGAACATCGAAGAAACGCTCTTCATCGTCGCTTCCAAGACGTTCACGACTCTTGAAACCATGACCAACGCCGAAACTGCAAAGGCTGCAGTTCTCAAGGCATTTAACGACGACAAGTCCGCTATCGCAAAGCACTTCGTCGCGCTCTCCACCAACACCGAAGCCGTTACCGAATTCGGTATCGACCCGGCAAACATGTTCGAATTCTGGAACTGGGTGGGCGGTCGCTACTCCCTGTGGTCTGCAATCGGCCTCTCCATCGCCCTCCGCATCGGCTTCGAAAACTACATGAAGCTCCACCAGGGCGCCTACGAAATGGATCAGCATTTCAAGACCGCTCCGGCTGACAAGAACCTCCCGGTCATCCTCGCCCTCATCGGCGTTTGGTACAACAACTTCTTCGGCGCTTCTAGCTACGCCATGCTCCCGTACGACCAGTACCTGCACCGCCTCGCCGCCTACTTCCAGCAGGCCGACATGGAATCCAACGGCAAGACCGTTGACCGCGATTCCAAGCGCGTGAACTACCAGACTGGTCCGATCCTCTGGGGCGAACCGGGTACCAACGGCCAGCACGCCTTCTACCAGCTGATTCACCAGGGCACCAAGATGATTCCTTGCG
>JAFWRL010000258.1 GCA_017520105.1 Fibrobacter sp. | reverse complement strand
GATAACGACCTTTGGGAAGGTACGTTTACAGTCGGCAACATTGGCTACTACGAATACAAAATTTGCGCATGGACCAAGGAACCGAAGGACGTTCCGACCGAAAGCCCGGTGATGAAGCTCCGCGTCGATCCGACCTACAGCCGCGTGGGCACATGGTACGAAATGTGGCCGAAGAGCCAGGGAACGGACCCGAAGAAGAGTGCCACGTGGAAAGATTGCGAAAAGCAACTCGACTACATTGCCGGCCTCGGTTTCGATACAGTTTATCTTGTTCCGATTCATCCGATTGGCGTTACCAACCGCAAGGGCGCGAACAATGCGCTCCATGCCAAGGTTGACAAGAAGGGTAATCCGCTTGAACCGGGATGCCCTTACGCTGTCGGTAACAAGAACGGCGGTCACTACGATGTGGACCCTGAACTCGGTACGATGAAGGACTTCGAGCATTTTGCAAAGACTGCTCGCGCTAAGGGACTTCGTCTTGCTTTGGACATCGCTCTCAACTGCAGCCCGGACCATCCGTATGTGAAGTCGCACCCGGAATGGTTCTATCACGAACCGGATGGCAGCATCAAGTTTGCAGAAAACCCGCCCAAGAAGTACGAAGACATTTATCCGTTCGATTACTACAACGATAATTACAAGGCACTTTGGAAAGAAATCGAAAACATTATTTTGTTCTGGGCTGATAAAGGCGTTGAAATTTTCCGTATCGACAACCCGCATACGAAACCGTTCCCGTTCTGGGAATGGCTGATTGCAGACGTCAAGGAAAAACGTCCGGAACTCGTGTTCCTCGCTGAAGCTTTCACCCGCCCGAAGATGATGCATCGTTTGGCGAAGTCTGGCTTTGACATGAGCTACACGTATTTCGCATGGCGCTCTGCCAAGTGGGAATTCGAACAGTACCTGAAGGAACTCACGCAGTCCAACGCCAAGGAATACATGCGTGGTATTTTCTTCCCGACAACGCCGGATATTTTCCCGAAGTATCTTGCATACAAAGGTGCAAATGCGTTCAAGCAACGCTACTTCTTGGCCGCGACGCTTTCGAGCCTTACGGGTATGTACAACGGATATGAACTCTGCGAAAACATCCCGAGCCCGATCAAGGAAGAACTCGCCGATAGTGAAAAATATCAGTACAAAGTACACAACTGGAGTGGCCCGGGTATTCAAGACTTTGTTCGTCGTTTGAACGTCGCTCGTCAGGAACATGCTGCATTGCAGGAATACGATAACCTCGAATTCCATTATGCGCAGAATGACCAGTTGATGGTTTATTCCAAGAAGTCCGGCGATGACGTGATTCTTTGCGTGTGCAACATGGATATGGATCACGTGCAAGAAGGTGTTGTGGAACTTGACATGGCTAAGCTCGGCCTGAGCGAAGATGCGTTCTACTTCTTGAAGGATGTCGTGACGGATGAAAGCTACGTCTGGCGCGGCAATAAGAACTATGTGCGTCTTGACCCGGCTAAGGCTCCTGGCCACATGTTTATCTTGAAGAAAATCTAAGTTGAATTTGAAAATCTAGTTCTCGCTTGTGATCCCGGTCATCGTACCGGGATTTTTGCACAGAGCAATTCTGTAAATGCGGGAAAAAGTAAAAGAAAAGGCCCGACGCGCTCGCATCGGGTCTTTAAAATTTTTGTGTTGTTTGTAAAAAAAAACGTTACAAACTAAATATTTGTTGACAAAATAAAATGATAATATAAATTTATCTTAAATAAAGGTTATTTGAATGAAATTGTGCCGAATTTTGTTTATCTTGTTATTTCTTTTGAGTTGTTCGCTTTGGGCATCCACGTTCTCTGTTCGGCTTTTGAGTGAACGACACCGTACCGAATGGAATTGGGTGGAATATCGTTTGTCGCTGACAAACTTGTCGAATTCGCCACTCGTAAATCCGACAATTCGTTATTTTGCTGAGAATCCGAGAGTCCAATATTGCAAGGCGAATCCTAATGATACGGCCTGTTCTGGGATGCAGTATGGTAGCTTCGGGATTGATTCTACACTTAGGGCGGTTGTGGACTACCATTCCGTAGTGCATTCCGTGACACCTTCGTTTTACTATGGCTCTGAATACGCCGCTATCTCGTTAAAATTTCATGGGACTATTCCTGCTCAGGCAACGTCAGTCGTTCATCTTAGGATAATGAAGGAAAATTACCCTGCATGGGATTGTTCACATGATTATTCGTATCAGACAAATGCGGCCACTCAAGAAAACTACAAGATGGCTGTTTATGATGACGATGGAAACATTCTATGGGGAAATGACCCTGTCGCTGTGAAACGTGATACAGTAAATGTTTATTGGTATGATCGTTCTTCGATTTCCGTGATTCCTCCTTATGAAGCGAAGGATTCATCAAAGACGCTCAAGGGCCGTTTTTGGCTGCTCAAGGATAAAGCGCTGACAACCAAAGAAGAACAGAAATTGGACAGTGAGGGAGTGAACCGCCTTGAATCAGCGCGTTATCAGGATAAGGGTTTGTATTTGTTCAAAACTATTGTACCGATAAAAAAGAAAATTTTAAACTCGACTGTCCATGGCTTTTATAATGCTTTTGCTGCTGATGATACGACGCGCCTCTCCTTGGAACTTTCTTTGGGTGACATTTACGAGGAAAAAGAAACTTGTGATGCGAATGATTCTTGCACGACTGTTGTCACAGAGCACCCCGTTATTGATATGGTGGTGGAATGCTGGCCTGATTTGTCGATGAACGCGTGCAAAAATGTTGTTAAGAATTGCAGCGGCGACAGCGCCTATATCGACCGTAGGGTTATTTTGGCGAAAGTCCACAAGGATTCTGTGCAGTGCTTGGAAAAACATAAGGATGTGAGATATGTGCATGTAAATCGACAGGGGGTGCCGCTTAATGACAAAGGCCGTGATGCCATAAACTTGACGGAACTGCAAAATGATTCTATATGGCAACAGGCTTTACAAGCTGTGGGAGTGACTACAGATTGGCTTGCAAATGCTGATTATACTGGGGAAGGGGTAACGGTTGGTGTTTATGATGTTGGCATAGATTTTACGCATGACGGAATGAATGAATTAGATTCCTCTGGCGGAAATATACCAAGAAAAGCGGAAGGGTATGACGATGAAAGGATTGTTGGTCAT
>JAFWRL010000257.1 GCA_017520105.1 Fibrobacter sp. | reverse complement strand
GCGCACGATGTAGCGACCTTTGGGGAGGTTTTGCGTAGAATGGCCCAAATAATGGCCGTTCATGTCGAATACGCCTATAGTAACGGCTTCCCCGCGCAAGCGGAACGAGTCGGTAATGTGCGTGATAAAAGAATCTTGCGCAGCAACGACCTCTTCCACCAGCACTTCAACGCGACCCGTATATTCCGTATTGTCGTTGCCCTTAACGGTATATTTGAACGAGGAAAGTCCATTGAAATTCGCCTTAGGCGTAAAGCGGGCCGTGTAGCCATCGCTTAACAACTCAACTTCTCCGTTTTCTGCTGCAGAAACACTGTACTTCGGCGAGACTTGCGAAAAACCGTGCGTAATAGTTCGCAAATCAAAGTCACGCGAAGCCTCGTCCGAGATCTGCGTATGCATGGCACCGAGCCAGTTAATATACTTTTCGATGCGCACATAACCATCGCTTTCCTTGGTCATCGCATCATCCTTATCCACATCGTAGCCCATAGCCTCTTCAAAGTAATCCGGCATGCCGTCCTTGTCGGAATCGGTGGCAGCCTTCCCCGCAATTACTTCTCCCCAACCGTTATTCGTCTTGAGTCCCATGGCTCCAACGCTTTTCACGAGCGCACCAGCCTTGCCGAGCGTATTCACCTGATACCAGATTAGCGAATCAATGTCATCATAAGGCAAAACTCCACTCTGCGATGTCACGTAACGCCACGCACTCGCCGCACTCAGCATAGGTCCAGTTGTCGTGAGTTCGTTCCACGGTTTCGACAGTTCCTCACCCACGCCCTGATAGTAATAAATGCTCGTAGGGCTACCATTGAGCACGCCATCACGATTTTTGTCTAGCATATTGCCATTGGCATAAATACTCTGATTTTTATCCACCTGGAACCATTCATTCTTACCCGCAGGACCATAGACAAAGTAATTATTCACAATATCGTGATTGAAATGCGTACTCGTATGCGTTGTGTATCCCGCTTCGAAATTATAAAGAATGTTGTTTACAAACACATCGTTAATCTTGTCAAGTGGATTACGGTTATGCGAATTGACGAACGCGTTGTAATACCACGCCCAAGTGCCATCCACCGACTCGATATGCGCACCGAACTGCTGGCCGATGGGGTTTGCAATGAGCGAATTCTGCACGGTAATGCCCGTTACGCGATAATCTTTATTATCAGAACTTCCGCCAAAGTTGTTCCACGGAGCAAGTTCCACCGAACAATGATCTACAATGACGTTCTTGGAATCATAAAGGTTCAAGCCGTCATCCTTTTCAGAAGCGGTTTTTTCGCCGGGGCGTATTCGCAAATAGCGGATGATGATGTTGTTCTGCTTGCCAGTACTGAGTTTGCCGCCGTGAATGGCAATGCCTTCGCCCGGAGCCGTCTGCCCCGCAATCGTGATGTTACTTTTGATGGAGACAGCCGTCTTGATGTTGATGATACCGCCCACGTCAAAGACGACAATGCGGTTCCCTTGACTGACTGCATCGCGGAAAGACCCCGCACCATCATCATTCAGGTTGGTAACGTGATAAACCGTACCGTCACGGCCACCCGTGACATGCGCACCGAAGCCTAACGCTTCAGGGAAAGCCAAAGGTTCTGTAGCCGCCCAAACGAACGCAGAAAGCGTTAGACAAAGCACAGGAACCGAAACACTCTTGCGAGAACCAAACAACATGCCCATATCGTCCACCATTTTTAGGAGAATTCCCTACAAAAAATACATTCTATTTTTTCGAATAATTCATAGACAAGCAAATAAAGAGTTGTCTATGGACTACAACGGAACTATTTCAAGATTGGTTACAACCTCCGCATCACCTTGACGGTCTTATTCATTTTTTTGCCGTTCGTAGCAACTCCGCGGATATTGACGAGATAGATTCCGCAGCCGAAGGGCTGGAGGTCAACCGTCGCCGTGCCACGGGTCTGCACGACGGTTTTTTGCATCATCACGTTCTTGCCGCTAATGTCCATCACGGCGATATTTGCCTCGTTCGGGATTCCCGCGAGGAGCACGACGTTGCCATTGACGCTCATGTGGAACGGCTTCATGGTGCTTTCGGCGAAGGTAATGCCCGTGGGAGGCGTTGAGGAGCTGGACTGCGATTCACCAACTTCAGAAGAACTGCTCGTGGGTGTCGCGGCACTTTCAGCAAGCATCTGCGTCACGCCAATCATGCGACTGAAGGTGTCGCCCGCATTGTCCTTGAGCGTGAACTGCACGTAACCCACACCCGCAAAGTTATCGGCGAGTTTTACAGTCATCTTGGAACCGGAAACAGCCGCAGTCACGCCGCTCGGGGCAGACACGGTGTATGTGCCGCCATCGTAACCGCGGGTAAACTGCGAAAGGTCAATTACCTGCGTTTCGCCCTCCGCAAAGGTGTAATGGGCTCGAGCCATCCATTCCAAATAGCGTTCGAGTTCCGTCCAGCCATCGCCCAGGCGATCCTTGTTGGCATCGCTAAAGTCGCCGCTCCTGGATTTCGGATTGTAGCCGTACATCTTTTCCCACCAATCCGGGAGCCCGTCCATATCGGAATCGTAATCGGCAGCCCAGCTCGTGCTCGGGTACGGTTCCCAGCCCTTGATGTCCGCGGTATCCTTCACGTCGGTTTCGCGGTCGGGAATGCCCGCGATGCCGCCCACTGAGCCCTTCATGCTGAAAGTCCCGTTCTTGGTTTCGTTGATCATGCGCTGGTCGTGATTGTCGAGTACCGGCATGCGCTGGCCCACATCGCTAAGCACGTCCTTGTAGGCAGCCTTCGCCGACTGCACTGTCGCGTACGAGGGGAAATACGGCCCGCTATGCCACACGTTCCAAGTCAGCTGTTGCCCGTTGCTCAAGGTATAGCGGCGGCCACATTCGTCGTTCGTTCCGTCGCACTTGAAACTGCCATTGCTCAGCTGTAACACGTTATTGTGGAAGTAGTATTCCTGCGTGCCCTTGCCGGTGCCTTCGAGGTCCGCACTCAGCACGTGGTCGAGCAGCTTGGTTCCGGCACCCGCCTTGTAGTAGTTGCCCACAAAGTTCACCTCGTGCGCACCGCCATCCGTTACGCGGCTGTACCAGTTATAGACAACGTTGTTGAATATATCCAAACGCCCCGCATAGTAGCCGTCGCCATCAAGCCCACCACCCAAACTCCAGTTGCGGCCAGCGTTATGGGCTAGCAAGTTGTGGTGGAAACTTCCAATGTCACCGCCGATGGTCGCCGCGTATCCGTGCCCCGTCCCTGCGGCGTAATTCTGGTGGTCTGCGATGTTGAGCGCTTCTGAAATCAGCGTGCGCTGCAGCGTGATGTTCTTGCCACCGCGGCTACTGAAGGCTTCATCGATTGTCCAGCTGATGCTTGCGTGGTCCAAGATGCTGTTGTTGCCGCCCGTGAGGCCCATGCCGTCGAAAGTCGCACCGTAACCCAAGCGAACTCGCATAAAGCGCACAATCATGTCGCTGCCGGTAAAGCCGATGGGCGCACTCTTGATGGTAATGCCCTTGCCCGGCGCACTCTGCCCCGCAATCGTCGTGTAATCGTGATTGCAGACCAGGCGCGACTTCAGCTGGATCATGCCCGAGACCTTGAACATAATCGTGCGGGGGCCTATATCTGCCGTACATGCTTCGCGCAGGCTACCCGCACCGTCATCGTTCAAATTCGTCACGTAAACGACCTTCCCGCCTCGGCCACCGACCGCGTTGCGGCCATAGCCCTCGGCTCCGTCAAACGCCAGGCGACCCGGCTGGAATTTCCACACGTTGCCCTTGGTTACATTGCCGTTACCGTCCACTTCGTCAACACGCCAGTAATAGCTCGTAAGCACGTTCGTGCCCGTCACCTTGTAAGTCGTCGCGGTCTGTTCACCCTTATAAAGAGCTTTCACCGCAGTCATCGCCGCTGTCGCAGATTCCACCGCAGCAGAATCCGTTCCGAGGTAAACCTGGTGCTTTTTCGCGCTGCTTGACGCCGTCCAAGAAAGCGTCAAGGCGCCATTTCCATGCGAAGCGTGCATATCCAAGTCCGCCGGAGACGGATTCTTCGCCTGCGCCGCAGCATTGGGAACATCGAGTTCGAATCCGTTCAGCGTCACGTTCTTGAAAGTTGCGCTCGTTCCCGGCTTAAAAGCAATCACCGTCGATGCACCCGTGCCGCTCACGCTGAAAGTCACGTACGCCGTAGCCGCTTCCGCCGTCGAGAGCGCTCGCACCGTAGGCTTCACCGTCGTCTGCTTCACATTGTTCACATAGACATCGATGTTGCTGTAAGTGGTGTTGCTCAGGTCGTCCACATTGTTCAGGTAAGCAAGCAGCGAATGCGTTCCCGCCGAAAGGTTCGAAAAAGTAAGGCTGATTTCGCCACCGGAATTACCATCCTCGACCATCACGCCGTCGCCCACCAACTTGGCGTAGCTCGGCGACTGCACCGAAGCCTTGTACCAGTTCGCCCTAAGGTTCGTGCCGGCGCTACCTTTCGCGACCATGATTTTTACGCCGTTCAGGGTCGTATCCTTGCTTGCAGCCCCTGAAACGACCCACGGCACGTAATTCGGCTCGGTCACTTCACTCGAATTCCGGCCACTCATGTCAAAATCCACCTTGACAACCGTTGCGGCAAATGCCGACGGCGCCAAGGTGGATAGACTCAACACTCCAACTCGAAAAAAAGAACCGAAACATCCCATACTCATCCATACACATCTTTCTGTACATATAAAAATACCTTCAATTTTACATTGAAGGTAGAATTCATAAAAAGTAGAGTTGTCCGCAGACAACGGCCAAAAGGAAGAACTTACCAGACTCGCACGTGCCTGACAATCCGCGCGGAACCGCTGCGTATCACAGCAATGTATCGACCGGCGGGAACATTTTCAAACACAACCGGAGAGCGCAATTCGCCAACAGCGCCCAACTTGCGTTTCGAGGCAACAACATGCCCCGTCACAGTAACCAAGCTGACATCTGCTTGTCCAGAAATTCTTTCGACGAAAACATTACGTTTCTGCGTATAAACCATCGGCAACACAAGTCTTGCAGCACCGTTGCGGCGTACAAGCCCCGTAGTTTTGTTCCCTTTGGACGTATCCTTTTTCGCCGTGTCACCGACCGCATAAAGCGGGGCCAAAGCTTCCGCCCACAAGTGGTGCATCGCCTGTCCGCCACCTTCCGAATTCGGATGGACACCGTCATTGCCGAGCAATTCCGGATGTTTCAAGAAGTAGCTGTAGAAATCAGGACCCTTGGGCAGCTTGTTATCTTCAACGAGTTTATCTACGGCATCAATGAACGCCGAATTGATTTGCCATCCCGACTTTTCGGGATTTGTCGCAATGATGCGAGCAATAATCGGAGTGATTCCGTGAGCCTTCGCCGAATCAATAATCGTCTGCATGTTTTTGACGTATGCATCGAGATCCCAGTCGCCACCGCCCCAGGCATCGTTCGTTCCCATTTCGATTGCCCAGAACTTCACATTGCCGGCATATTTCAGGTAATCGTTCAAGTGCGCCACAACTTCGGTGCTGTTAATGCAACCGATGCCACCGCGAAGCATGGCCGGCGTATAATCCGGGTAACGAGCGTGGATCAGCTGCGCCGTCGTCGAATCCGTTTCTTGCTGCTTGATTCCCATCTGGCTAATGCTCGTGCCCATAAAGAACCAAGTATCCGTTCCGCCTTCCGTCATGTCGAACGCTTCGATTTCAAGAAGTTTGCCGACATCGCCATCGCTCACGAACTTGAACCATGATTTTCCATCAAAATCAATTTCCACGCCGCGAGCCATCACAGGATTGTCCTTGATATTCGCCGCTTCGATCCAGTCGCCATCGCTACCATCGGTGGAATTTGCCGATGTCAAGATTTTGAAATTCGAAAGAGCGACACCGCTATGCCCGCAATTCGAAGTGAAATTAGTCGCCCAGGCACAATCACCGAAAGACTCCCAGTTGATCAAGAGCTTCTTAGGACCCTCGCCCACTTTCAAAGCGATTTCCTTGGCACTGCTACTTTTCCAGTTGGTCAGGTAACCGTCAGTGAGATAATCTGTTGTCGTCAAGCCCGTATGTGCAGGCAATCCACCTGAGACAAGCGTATTCGGGGTAATACCGAAAGCAACACCCGCACTGCATGCAACAATTGCAGCCGCGGCAATTACATTTTTAAAGGAAACTTTTCCCATTACACTCCATATTCCAATCAGTGTGTGTAAATATATTAAAAAAGGTCCCCAAACAAACCTTTTTTTTACATTACACAAACGACTCTTCGGGGGCATTCAAAAACAGCTATTTCTTTTTATACGGCACGAACAGCGTACGACCTTCCACTTTCTTACGGATTATGTAGCGTTTCTGCGGGAGCCCCTGTTCCGTAAGGCCCACGTATTAACCGTTCATATCGAAAATTCCCGTGGTAACCGCATTCCCGCCAGGGCGAAAAGTTTCGACATCGCGTGTAATATTTGTGTCGGAAATCACACTTGGTTTATACTTGTCCCAGCCGGGCATGTCATCGATGGAAATCACGTCATATAACCCGTTCCCGAGACATCGTTACTGTTGACAAATCCAGAGCCACCTGTAAGCGTTGCGGATTCGACTTCGTACTTGTCGGCAAGCGATGTCGTGGCAAACGCTAGACCTAAAAAAGCGATTTCCTTTGTTTTTCAACCCGAGAAAGAATTCCATGTGTGGACAAAAATGTCAACAGAATTGCAAAAAAAAACGATGTATTACATATAAAAAATATTTCTTATAAACAGACATGTATCCTTGAATGCAGGTTGCCCATGTTTGCAAAGAACAAGATTAACATATACGACTATTCCGATTACCGCAAGTTTTTGCTGGATTTTTACGAATTGGAAAAATCGCACAATCCGACGTTCAGTTACCGCATATTCGCTTCCGCGATTGGCATGGATGCAAGCCTACTGCTCAAGATTTTGCAAGGGAAACGCCACATTTCGACGAACGGCATCGAATCCTTCGTGCATTTTTTCCGCTACAACGATAGCAAAGCGGAGTATTTCCGCGAAATGGTCGCGTACTGCAAGGCAAAAACAGACAACCAGGTACGCAAGCATTTCGAAACGCTCCAGAAACTGCGTCCCGCATCAAGCCGCGAACTTGACGAAGCCCGTTACCGCTATTTCCAGCAATGGTACTACCCCATGATCCGCTCGGCACTGGACGTATTCGATTATCGAGGCCCAGAAGACGCCGCCGCCCTTGGGGAATTATGCATTCCAAAGCTCACCGCAACGCAGGTGCAAAATGCAGTCGATGCATTATTGCAACTTGGCCTTGCATACAAGCAGAACAACGGTCGCATCGCACCGACAGAGGCTCACATCAAGACGAAGGAGCATTGGCTGAGCGCATCCATCAGCGACTATCAAAAGAGCATCACCGAGCTCGCACAGCGCTACATTGCAGAAACCCCGAAAAATGAACGCGACATCAGTACTCTCACCATGGCGCTTGATTCCTCGCAGATTCAAAAAATCCGCGAAATCATTGCCGAGACGAGACAAGACATCGTAAAAATGGTCAATGCGATGCCCTCCCAAATCTGCGGTAGCGTATATCAATTAAATTTTCAACTGTTCCCGATGATGAAGAAAAAGGATTGATGATGAAACGTTTTTTTGCGACAATGCTTTTGACAACCTTCTTCTGGGCGTGTACAGAATCGAATCCAGAATTAACTGGAGCGACTAGCGAGACCACAAACGGAATTGCGTTTATCGTCGTCGATGCCTCCCACACACCAGTTGCAAATGCACGTATCAAGCTATATTCCAAAGAAACTATTTCCGTCATCGATTCTGCCGCGACAAATTCCTTGGGCGAAGCGCACTTTGATACAGTTATTTCGGACGGGTTCATCGAAGGAATCGCCGGTAATGATTCTTCGCTAATGGTCTGGGAACCGCTCGACACCAACCAGACAAGAATTTCGCTTTTACCCGCAGCGAGCATCACCGTGCGCACGGGAGCTGCAGAAGCAGACTATGCCAAGCTTTACGAAACTATCGCACTGCAATCCACTCCCTATGCGGCCACCCGCAACGGTAACGAATACGTATTCTCCCGCGTGCCCGCAGGCACATTCGACATTGTCGCCGGAGATTCGCTTATAGCAACCGTTTCACTCGAAAACGGAACGACCGCGGACACGCTATTCCGCATGCCGGGAATCACGCAGGAATTTGTATTCGAAGACTTCGAGGACGGCGACAGCCTGAACAACATCGCCAAAACGGTTCCGAATTACGGCTGGTACTTCAACGCAAGCAACGACGCCAAATGGATTACTCCCGACAGTTCGAATAAATTCGCAACAGCAATCAGCGGCGACGAACACGGGAAATACATTTCGTTAAAATTTGCGTTAGGAGATTCCGGATTCGTATTGCTCGGGACCCACATCGGACTTGACACAGGATACTATGACTTAAGCAAGCTCACGGCAGTCCGTCTGAAAGTACGTGGCGATTGCGAATTCTCGGTAGCGCTAGAACATTTCAAGGATATCGGTAACAACAAGTTCCGCAAGGCACTATGGAAGTCAAAGGCGAGCGAGGACTGGCACGAAATCGTAATCCGCCCCGGCAACGAGACCTTGGAAAGCGAAAGCTATCAAGTCCGTTTCAGTGAAATCGCAAAAGAAATCGGTTTATTCTCCATCTTCGTCAGCAGCGGAACATTCCTGCAAATCGACGAAATCGTTTTCGAAGGAATGAATTCCATTACCGAGCCTTAAGTACCGGCCAGTAATTTTCAGGACGCTGATTGAGATACGTCAAATAGTTCCAGGAAGCATTGCGGTATCCACCACCAAGCATCAATTCATCGAGTATCCCTGCAAAGCCGCCAATCTTAAGATTCGAGGCTTTGTAATCGCCAACCCAATCGTTACGCACGCCATCGACCGAGACGTTCCGGCCGTTCACATAGAATACTATTTTGGACGAAGACGATTTACTGAAGGCAACATAAGCCCATTCCCCAGCGCGAATGTCCTTTTCTCCCGAAGCCCAGGAAATCTTGTAATTGGCGGTATCCACGGCGTCCTTGTCCTTTGCATTTTCGGCCGCAATATGATAAACATCTACGACAAAGCCCATTTCAGGCACATAGCGTAGCGCATATTCCCTGAACTTTTCAAAGACATATTGCTCCTTGTCGAGCGATTTCAGCTGGACCCACACGGAAAAACCGAAATAATCTTCGATATCGAAAACCAGATTCAATTTACGCGTAGTATCAAGCGAAGCAGAATTTTCCACCACTACGTCACTTTCTGTCGTAAACGAAATGCCACGCCCGACAACGCCATCCGTCATGGACGCCTTAGTCGATGTTCCTACAAAATAACTTTTCTCCGCAGCATCTTCGACAGGCGAAAGCCCGCTATCGAAATGATAAACAACACCATAGTCATGATTCGTCGGGAACACGTCCAACGCATACGCAGATTCAATCGAACTGTCGAAAAACAGTTCCAGCGAATCTGCCACATTCAGCGAATCGACGCTCACCCAGAAGACTGCTTCTTTGGCAAGCGTATCCACAGACGGTTTTGCTATCGGGAGCTTTTTGCTACGTTTTCCATCATGCGAAATACGCACAACTTCCCAGCGGCCATAATCATCGGCGATATACTTCGCGAGCGAATCGAAATCGCAGTTTTCAGAAGTCAGCCTAAGCGCCAGAGGAATATCGCTGATAAAGGATTGCAGCGAATCAGAACCCTTTGGGAGCGCAAGTGGAGCCACGAATGTTTTCGTCACGGAATCTTTTGCCACTCGCACGGTATCGTCCGATGAGACAAATACTTTGTTATAATCGACGGTATCTTTTTCAAAATAGACCAACAACGAAAGCGTATCGGTCGGGAGACTATCGACAAGCACTCGGCTATTGCGCACAACAACTTTTCGGACAATCGTCGTCCCAAGAACGGTAGCAACACCAACCGCATCATCATCCATGGAGTCGTACAAATACAATTCCGCAGAGCCTGGAGCAACTAAAGTTTCGTTCACAGCGACAGAATCATTTTCAACCACCTTGATGTTTTGCATCAAGAATCGCTTGCCTGATTCTTCATGGTAAGCTTCAAGCGCATAGACACCGGCAGGCACGGAATCCAAATGGAAATATCCGTCGTCATCGGCCTCCGTCGTAAAGGTTGGCGACAAAGATTCCAAAGTTGCGTCGAAGTTCCGCGGCACGCATTGCACATGCGCATTAGAGGCCGGTTTTCCATCGTCAAGCATCAAAACACCCGCGAGTTCCGGAGAACCCGTCTCGGCACTGTTGCCTGCCACTTGGTCGTCAGAGCATCCGCCCAAAATTGCCATAAAGGCCGCCACAGATGCAGCCTTAAAAGCAAGCGATACAGCCTTTATGTTTTTACAGGACCTCATTGCTACCAATATATATAAGATTTACCTCAAAAAGAAAACTTTATTGTACGTAGCGTCGCTTTACGGAGCCCGCAGTGGTGTATTCCACCACGATAACGCGTGAAGTGCTCATTTTGTGGGGTTTGCGTTCGCCAGAGTACAGCGGGCGCCCCTGCATATCGAAAACGCGGTAAAACCCAGCTTCCGCTTCAGTCGCTTGCCGTACCGGAGATACGATTCGCATTGCCGAACTACTTGTTTCGGAAGCAAAGCGCGAACTGCTAGAGATTGCCGCATCACAATCTTTCGATTGTTCTTCGCAATGACGTGAAGATGAAGATGCCACGGGACCTTCGACAACACTCGAAGAAGAGACGACCGTACCCTCCACGGCAAAAGTCACGTATTCACTCATCCACGAGAGTCCGGAATCGTCCGTCACCACAGCAACCGCAGAATGCGTTCCCGGCTCCACGCCTTCGACACTCACCTGGTACGGAGCAGCATTTGCCGTGCCCACCAACGTATTGCCCACATAGAACGCGACACTTTTCACGGAACCGTCGTTGTCCTTCGCGTCGGCTTTCAATGTTATTGTCGCGGAGGCATCGAGCTTCGCACCCGCCGCAGGGGCAGTCAAGGTAACGCTTGCCGCCTTGTTGCTCTGCCCAAACTTCTGATTGTATTCCGGCATCTTGCCATAGCGGCCTCCCACCCCAGCCAAGTTCGGAATTTCCTTGGGGAGATTTGCAACCGTACGCTTTTCAAAACTGTAGCTCGGATTGAACGTCGCCGCATTCGGGACACCCTGCGTCACCGTTCCCTTGTAACGATGCTGTTGCTTAGTTCCATTGCCAAAAGTTACACCGCTAAAATACACGTAGCCGTTATCGCCCCATTCGGCCAAATACCCCTGACCATTATCAATATAGCTGTTCTCGTAACGCACGTAAGCTTTGGCATTTGTACTGTGACCGTCGGCTCCTGCGACAAAGAAGCGGTTGTAATCCACGTACTGGTTGTACAGATGAACCTGCGAGCCGTTGTTTTCACCGGTCACTTTCGGCACGCGACCGTAAGTATTGTGCCAGTAGTTATTCGCGTAAGTCAAGTGAGCGTCTTCCACAAGTGCCATGTACGGGTCCGTTCCCCAGCAGTTGTGTTCATTCGCACCGTCAAAATCCAAATAGCTGATAGTCGCTTCATCGACAAATTCCATGTCCATGCCGTCGCTAATCCACTTGTAGCTAATATGATCCGCCCAGAATTTCTTGATATGGCTTGCTACCGTTCCGACGGTTTCAAGGCCATCGCCGCCTTCAATCAAATGCGGGTTTACATCGTAAATGGAAAGGTTACGGTAAATATGATTTCCAGAGCCTTCGTTTGTACGCACCGCGATAGCGGCACCGCGCAAATTCGCACCACGGCCCATGCCGATTAAGCTTTTGTTGGACTTCGTGGTAATCCAATTTTCCCACTGTTGCAGGTTTTCGCTTTCCTGCACAATCTGCACTCCCGCTTCCGTCAAATCGCTGCAGCTGTTCGCCTTGAAAGTGATGCGGTAGAACGTATTCGTCTTGCCTGTCACGCGATTTTTCTCCGTGCAAGTCGTCTTGCACCAAGTGCGGCTCTTTTTCTTTGCCTCGGTAACAGCATTGCGGAACTGCCTGAAATCGTAAGTGCCTTCGGGCACGAGAATCGTCAACGCATCGGTACTTTGTAAATACTTTCGGATGCTCGCAGAATCGCTTGCGACAACAATCTTGCCATCATCGCCGCCAGTTGCAGAAGCTCCGAAACCTTCCGCTTTCACATAGAACGTATAAAGTAGCACCGCCGTCGGATCCGTTTCGGCGCTCGTCCAAATCCACTTGGCCTGCGTATTCGCGGCAAAGCCGTTCAGGGAGCCTCCGCTCGGAAGTTTGTTGTTCGCATAAGAAAGCGTCGTAGCGCCACCCCACTGCGAGAGGTCGCGGCCTTTATTTTTCCAGGAATTATTACCGACGACCGGTTTCGATTTCCAGTCAGCGCCGGAATAGTAAGACCTGTCGAGGTCGTCAATCTGCACCATAACGCCAGGGGCGCCTTTGCCGTTCACGCCCACGACTGAAATTGCATTTTCGCCCGGCAAGAACGTCATCGGAACGAACCGCACGCGTCCCGCCTGGTTATCTTCGGCCAGAAGCGCTCCGTTATGATAAAGTCTGTAACCACCATCGGCCACAATCCAGACGCCCGGTCCTTCGCCCGCATTATATGTCGCAGCAACCAACTGCGAACCAATTTTATCGCCACCACCATAAGCGGCATCGGACGGAAGATTTACGACTTCCGTTGTCGGAATTTTCGCAGAAGCCTCTGCCGCGTGCACTGCAGAAATCCCCAAAAACGAGACAACGCTCGCAAGCACTATTTGACCAAAACCTTTCATACCCATTATTCCTCACTTTTGGTTGCATTGACCCAACTTTTGGTTCGTCCCATTTCCTTGAGGCAATTAAGCCAGGCGTTGCGGGCTGGCGTTTGAAGCCCGCATTGGGGGTGATGGAAGACCGCATCGCGGGCTGCAATCAGGGGGATTATTCCCCCTTTATATAATCTAAATCAGAAGACCGCGATTTCAAAACTCTTTGAAACAACACTCCCATTTATCGTTGTTTCTGGACAACGGGAAAGTGGCGCGGGAATACCCCAAAATGAATTATTTTCTTACATTTAAAGCATGGCCGATAAGAAACCGACACGAAAAGTCTTCGAATACCTGGACTACCGGGAATTTTTGAGAGACTATTACAACGGGAAGAAAGAGGCGAACCCCGCCTTTTCGCTTCGCGTGTTTTCGGACAAAATCGGTTTCAAGGCAAAAGATTTTATCAGCCGCGTGATGAACGGCGACAAGAATCTGTCGAACCAGAGCATTCCCAAAGTCGCATCGGGGCTCAGGCTCGGCAAACACGAGACGGAATTTTTCATTGGGCTCGTGAAGTTCAATCAGGCAGAAACGACCGACGAACGGAACGCCGCATTCGAAGAAATGCAGGCCGCGCTCAAGGTCGCGCGCTTCGCCGAAAAGCAGCACGTTCTCGGGCATGCGCAGTACATGGTGTATTCGCATTGGCGGCACCTTACCATCCGCAGTCTAATCGGGATGTTCGGATTTAACGGGGATTACGAGGCGCTAGCGAAGATGGTCCATCCGCACATCACCGCAGACGAGGCGAAAAAGTCCGTCAAGTTGCTCGAAGAATGCGAGCTCATCAAGAAGGACGAAAACGGGAAATACGTACTGACCGAAAGCGCCATCACCACAGGCGACCGCACATCGAAACTTGCCCTCCGCGGATTCCACCAGCATTGCCTAAAGCTCGCCGCCGACTCCATCGACCGCGACATGCCGGGCAGCCGCCACATTTCGGGACTCACCCTCGGCATCAGCCAAGAAGGCTACGACCGCATCGTGGAACGCATCAATGCCTTCCGCAAAGAAATCGCGCTCATCGCCGAAGAAGACCAGAACAGCGACAAAGTGTTCCAGCTGGAATTCGCGATGTTCCCCGTCGGCGGGAAGTAACCCGCCACATTCAATTTCATTCCGTACAAAAAAATCCCGCCAAGGGTCACCTGACGAGATTTTAAAAGCGAACTAAGTCGTTACGCGAAGATTACACAACCTTCGTCATACCACTCATTCTTTCACGCAACCAAGCGCCGATTTCTTCAACCGGATGCTGACGGATGTTCTTGTTCACCTTGATGAGTTCTTCGTTATCGACAGCGTTGGTATTGCCTTCGTTGAAGATATCGCCAATGTCGC
>JAFWRL010000025.1 GCA_017520105.1 Fibrobacter sp. | reverse complement strand
CTATGGCAAATGAAGCAGAAAAGAACACTGGCATCAATGCGCTTGGCGCAAAGGCTGCCTATAACCTGGCGAACGTCACCAAGACCAAGCCGCAATTCGGTGCACTTACTCCCAAGTGGCTCACCAAGTTCCTTGAATTCAAGGGTCTCGAAACGGGCCTGTTCCGTGTGAACATGGTCGTGGAAGGCGAAACCCCGCTTGATGTTCTTTGCAGCCAGACCAAGAAAACCGACATTATTCCGGAAGGCTACGTCGAATACGAAACCGAACCGCGCGAATACAAGCTGAACTCCATCTCCACGATCATCAACGTGAACACGGCCATCGAAGACGTTTACAGTTCTCCGTATGACCAGGTTCAGGAACAGCTCGGCCTCGCCATCGAATCGCTCCGCGAACGTCAGGAAAGCCTGCTCATCAACAACGACGATTACGGCCTGCTGAAGAACGTGGCTGATTCCCAGCGCATCCAGCCGCTCCGCGCCGACGGCCGCCCGACTCCGGACGATCTCGACGAACTCATTTCGAAGGTCTGGAAGGAACCGTCCTTCTTCCTCGCTCACCCGCGTGCCATTGCCGCTTTCGAACGCGAATGCACCCGCCGTGGCGTGCCGCCCGTTGTCGTGGACATCGCCGGTGGCAAGTTCCTCACCTGGCGCGGCATTCCTCTCGTTCCCACCGACAAGCTTCTCGTGGACGGCGTGAAGAATCCGAAGTCCCAGGGCGGCAAGACCAATATCTTGCTCGTGCGCACTGGCGAAGCCAAGCGCGGCGTGATTGGCCTCTTCCAGGCCGGTCTTAAGAATGAGCACTCTCGTGGCCTTTCCGTGCGTTTCCGCGGCATTGACAACAAGGGCGTTGCTTCTTACCTGCTTTCCCTGTACTGCTCTGCGGCTATCCTTGCCGACGACGCCATTGCAGTTCTCGAAGACGTAGAGGTTGGCGAATACTATGATTACGAATAATCCAGATACCAGATCGCTGGAAGAACTCGCCGGAGTTCCCAATGCGGCTGAACTGGAGCAGTTGGCAAATGAGTACTTTCCCGACTTGACGGACAGTGCTTATGCTGCAACTCCCGCGGCACCCGAAGTGCAGAACGCTTCTGCCGCACAGGGCGTGAGTGCAGCCCAGGGAGCAGCAGCCATCAACCAGACTCCCGCATTCGACTGGGAACATCCGTTTGCGACCTATGGCGACCAGCCGACCTCTTCGGCACCGTTTGCCTACGGCGGCAATTCTAGCGATACATGGCTCAACTCCGTGGAAGCTCCTGCAGCTCCCGAAGCGGAATTTGTGTCGCAGTTCGGCGATGTCCCGGCAGCGCCCGCGCCTGCAACGGGGTATTCCCCGAAGGTTGTTTCCAAGACGCAGGCCGCAGAACAGAGTCGCACGATTGACGCTCCGACATCGCTCGGTGGCGATTCCGTGAACAAGGCCGGCAATGCGAATGCGGGTGCCAATTCCAGGAACGAATCCATCCGCATCGGTTCCAAGAACCTTGCGCAAATCCGTAGCGATTTCCCGATTCTTTCGAAGCAGGTCAACGGCCATCCGCTCGTCTGGCTCGATAACGGTGCTACGACGCAGCGCCCGCAAGTGGTGATTGATCGTCTCAAGTACTACTACGAAAACGAGAACTCCAACGTGCACCGTGGTGCCCATACGCTAGCGGCTGCATCGACGGATGCCTATGAAAACGCCCGCAACATCGTGCGTGACTTTATCGGGGCCCCGTCTTCGCAGGAAATCGTGTTCGTGCGCGGTACGACTGAAGCAATCAATCTGGTGGCTAACGCTTACGTGAAACCGACGCTCCAGCCGGGTGACGAAATCATCGTCTCCATCCTAGAACACCACGCCAACATTGTGCCGTGGCAGCTCATTGCCGAAGAAACAGGCGCCATCATCAAGGTGATTCCCTGCGATTCTACCGGCCAGCTCAAATTGCACGATTACGAGGCTCTGTTCACGAAGCGCACCAAGTTCGTTTCCGTGACGCATGTCTCGAATGTGCTCGGCACCGTGACCCCGATTGAGGAACTCATCGCCATCGCCCACAGGCACGGCGTGAGAATCCTCATTGATGGTGCACAGTCCATCGCGCACATTCCGGTGAACGTTTCCGCCCTCGACGCAGACTTCTTCGTGTTCTCCGGACACAAGGTGTTTGCTCCGACCGGTATCGGCGTAGTTTACGGCAAGAAGGAATTGCTGGAAGCGGCACGCCCGTACCACGGCGGTGGCAACATGATTGCCGACGTGACCTTCGAACGCACCATTTACAACGGAATCCCGAACAAGTTCGAAGCGGGAACCGGAAGCATCGCCGACGCTGTTGGCCTCGGTGCTGCACTCCAGTACCTCTCCGAAATCGGAATGCCCTGCGTATTCCGCTGGGAACATGAACTGCTGCAGTATGGCCTCAAGGAACTGAAGACCGTCAAGGGACTTCACCTTGTAGGTACGGCACTCAATAAGGCATCTGCTCTCGCCTTCAAGCTCGACGGTTATTCCGACGAAGAAGTGGGCAAGAGGCTCGACGCCTACGGTGTCGCCGTGCGTACAGGTCACCACTGTGCACAGCCGGTGCTCAGGCATTTCGGTTACGAAAGTACCGTACGCCCGACGCTTGCGCTGTACAACTCGCCGGACGACATCGACGCTCTCGTGAGGGCGCTGAAGACGTTCGCGTAATTAGTGGTCAGTAGACAGTAGGAAGTAGACAGTAGAAAGGCTTCGCATATCGGCGGGCTTTGGGACCTTAAAAAGTTCACTGAGCTTGCAGAAGTGAACGTTGCAATAACACTTTTCACGTCTAACTTCCTACTTCTACCTTCCTACTTCCAACTTCCTACTTCCAACTCAATCTATGCACGAACTTATCAAAGAATCCGAAGTCGAAAAAGCCGTACAAACTATTTTCAACGACTATAACGGCAATAAACATATTGATAATATCGATATATACAATCGACCTGACCAGGCCGAGATTCAAACGATTTTGCAAAATTTGATTCGAGTTGTCTATCCCGGACATTTTAGAGACCGCACGCATAAAATTTATAATCCGAAAAACAGTTTTGCGGTTCTCATTGAAGACACATTCTATCACCTGCACAAGCAGGTGGCTATTGCCTTGGATTATTGCAAGCTTCGCGGAACCATGACTTCCGAAGACCGAAAAATCGAAAGCTATAGAATTTGTAAGGAATTTTTCGCGAAGATTCCGCAGGTCCGTGAATTTCTAGAAACAGATTTGCACGCCGCATACGACGGCGACCCCGCTGCCGGTTGCCTCGACGAGATTATCCTCGCCTACCCAGGCCTCATGGCGACAACAATTTACCGCATTGCTCACGAACTTTACCTTTTGCATGTACCCGTTCTCCCGCGACTCATGACCGAATACGCCCATTCCAAAACAGGTATCGACATCCACCCAGGCGCGACCATCGGCAAGTATTTCTTTATCGATCACGGTACTGGTATTGTTATCGGCGAAACAGCCGTTATCGGCAAGAACGTAAAGATTTATCAAGGCGTGACGCTTGGCGCGCTTTCGACAAGAGGCGGCCAAAGACTTTCTGGGAAAAAGCGTCACCCGACAATTCTAGATAACGTAACTATTTATGCAGGAGCGTCAATCCTTGGAGGCGAAACGGTCATCGGGGAAAACGCTATTATCGGTGGTAACACATTCATCACAAGTTCTATTCAGGCAAACACTCGTGTAAGCATAAAAAATCCTGAAATGGATTTTCGTACAGCAAGTAACCATTACAAAAAACTTGAAGTAAAACCTGGTGATGAATGGTTTTACGTTATTTAATAACAGTTTGTTAGTTTGTGGTACCTGCTAAACCGATTTCATCGGCGTGGGCGCGCATTCCTTCGATGCAGATTGCGGCGACGTCTTTTACGTCCATGCCGAGCAATGTACAACCTTTTAGAATGTAGTCGCGATTGCATTTCGCGGCGAATTTTTTGTCCTTGAATTTTTTGATAAAGCTTTTTACTTCGAGGTCGAGAATTCCGTTCGGGCGCATTCGTGCACATGCTTGGATGATTCCTGTGAGTTCATCGACTGTAAAAAGGCTTTTTTCCATGTTCGTTTTGGGTTCTACATCGTTTACAATTTCAAAGCCATGACTCATGATGGCGCGGACATCTTCTTCGGAAACGCCTTGTGCAAGCAACTCTTTTTCGGTGTGTCGCAAATGTTCTTCTGGGAATTCCTGGTAATCGTAATCGTGCAAATAGCCTACGGCTTCCCAGTGTTCAACGTCTTCGCCGAAATGTTTTGCCATTGCGCCCATCGCATAGCATACATTGAGCGAATGGATTATTAGCGATTCTTCTGTAACATGATTTTTGTTGATTTCTTTTGCGCGTTCGAGTGTTAAATTCATTTGTGGCCTCCAAATTCTCGATGGTAATATAAGTTATTCAGTCACTAAAATATCGGTTGTGTTCCAAAGATATGCTTGTAAAAAGCAATGGGTCAATTCGAGATTGTTTTAATTTATAATCTGTTATAGCTGCAATATTCAACGGTATCTGATGTGGAAGAAATCCCCGCGGCGTATTTGCACGCGGGGATTGATTGGTTTCTGCTTTCGCTTCAATGCAAAGGATGATAGACTGGTGCGAACTTGGAATCCTTCTATCGTAAATGTGATTGCATCATCGCGAAATCAGGAGGTGTAAGTTTTTTGCGATGTCACCCCGGCCGCAAGTGTGTGCCGGGGTCACCATTATTCTTCGCGCAGTTGTTTTGCGGCGGCAACGAGATTCTTGAGGCTAGCTGTGGTTTCGCTTTCGCCACGAGTCTTGAGGCCGCAATCGGGGTTCACCCAGACATTTTGCTGCGGGACCTTTGCGATAATCTTGTGGAGTGCATCGACAATCTCTTGTTGTGACGGAACGCGCGGGGAGTGGATGTCGTAAACACCTGGGCCCACTTGCGTTTCGAACTTCGCTTCGTTCAAGGCGTCAAGCAATTTGAGGTCAGAACGGCTGGCTTCGAATGTAATCACGTCGGCATCCATGTTGTCGATATCGCGCACGATGTCGCCAAATTCGCTGTAGCACATGTGCGTGTGGATTTGCGTTTCGGGCTTGACTTTCGCATGCACCAGGCGGAATGCCGGAATAGCCCAATCGAGATATTCCTTGTGCCAATCGCTTTTGCGGAGCGGCAACTTTTCGCGGAGAGCGGCTTCGTCAATCTGGATGATTCTGATGCCGTTCTTTTCGAGATCCAAAACTTCGTCGCGGATGGCAAGGCCAATCTGCTGTGCTTGCGTCTTCAAGGAAACATCTTCGCGCGGGAAAGACCAGTTGAGAATCGTGACAGGCCCCGTAAGCATGCCCTTCACCGGCTTGTCCGTACAACCTTGTGCGAAAACGGACCATTCAACTGTAATCGGAGCGCTGCGGCTCACGTCGCCCCACACGACAGGTGGCTTCACACAACGGGTGCCGTAACTCTGTACCCAGGCGTTCTGCGTGAACACGAAACCGTCAATCTTGGAACCGAAATATTCCACCATGTCGTTGCGCTCGAATTCACCATGCACAATTACGTCAAGACCAATTTCTTCTTGCAACTTGATGCATTCGGCAATTTTTTTCTGGTTGAACTTGATATACTGTTCGTGAGAGATTTCACCCTTGCGGAATGCGGCGCGGGTTGCGCGGACTTCGGCTGTCTGCGGGAAGGAACCGATTTTGGTCGTGGGGAACGACGGCAACTTGAATTCTTCTTTCTGCACGACGCGGCGATCGAGGCGGCTTGGCTTACGTTCGAAATCGGCAGCGGTAAGGGCTGCAAGATCTGCCTGCACCTTGGCGTTTGCCTGCACGCGTGCGG
>JAFWRL010000256.1 GCA_017520105.1 Fibrobacter sp. | reverse complement strand
TGCCTACCAGGCTCTCATGCGCCAGGTCGCTGCCGGTAAGGTCAAGATGTTCCCCCGCCGCGAAATGATGGACCTCGTCGTGATTGATGGCAAGGCTCGCGGTATCATCGTCCGTAACCTCATCACTGGCGAACTCGAAAGCCACGTTGCAGATGCAGTCTGCCTTTGCACCGGCGGCTACGGTAACGTCTACTATCTTTCTACAAACGCTCAGGGTTCTAACGTAACGGCTGCTTTCCGTGCCTACAAGCGCGGCGCTCTGTTCGCTAACCCCTGCTACACTCAGATTCACCCGACTTGCATTCCTCGCCACGGCGATTTGCAGTCCAAGCTCACCTTGATGAGTGAATCCCTCCGTAACGACGGTCGTATTTGGGTTCCGCGCAAGGCTGGCGACACCCGTTCTCCGGACCAGATCCCGGAAGAAGATCGTTACTACTATCTCGAAGAAAAGTACCCGAGCTTCGGTAACCTCGTCCCGCGTGACGTGGCATCCCGTAACGCCAAGCAGGTCTGCGACGCCGGCCTCGGCGTGGGCAACACCAAGCAGGCCGTGTACCTCGACTTCGCCGACGCTATCCAGCGCATGGGCGTTGCAGGCGTCTCTGCCAAGTACGGCAACCTCTTCCAGATGTACGAAAAGATCACAGACGAAGACCCGTACAAGGTCCCGATGCGCATCTTCCCGGCTATCCACTACACCATGGGTGGCCTCTGGGTCGACTATGATTTGATGTCCACTATCCCGGGCTGCTTCGTTCTCGGTGAAGCAAACTTCTCCGACCACGGTGCAAACCGCCTCGGCGCTTCTGCTCTTATGCAGGGCCTCTCCGACGGTTACTTCGTGATTCCGTTCACCATCGGCGGCTACTTCGCAGGTACCAAGCTCGAAAAGGTCTCTGAATCCGATGCTGCTTTCGAAGACTGCAAGAAGCAGACCGAAGAACGCATCCACAAGCTCCTCTCCATCAAGGGTCACCGCACTGTTAACGATATCCATCGTGAACTCGGTAACATCATGTGGGAATACGTTGGCATGGCTCGTAACGAAGCCGGCCTCAAGACGGCTCTCGAAAAGATTCCGGCACTCCGCCAGGAATTCTGGGAAAACGTCAACGTGCTCGGCTCCGAAGGTTCCTTCAACCAGAACCTGGAACGTGCCGGCCGCGTCGCCGACTTCCTCGAATTCGCCGAAGTCCTCACTCTCGACGCTCTCCATCGTAAAGAATCTTGCGGTGGCCACTTCCGTGAAGAAAGCCAGACTCCGGAAGGCGAAGCAAAGCGCGATGATGAAAACTTCTGCTACGTCGGTGCTTGGGAATACAAGGGCGACGGTATCGCACCGGAACTCTCCAAGGAACCTCTTACCTTTGATAACGTCCACCTTGCTACTAGGAGCTACAAATAATGAGCGGACTGAATTTGACTTTGAAGATTTGGCGTCAGAAGGATGCCAAGACCAAGGGACAGTTCGAAACTGTCAAGATCAACGATGTTTCTCCGGACATGTCCTTCCTGGAAATGCTCGACATTGTGAACGAAGAACAGATGAAGCAGGGCAAGGAAGGCTTCGCTTTCGACCACGACTGCCGCGAAGGTATTTGCGGTATGTGCTCGCTCGTCATCAACGGTATGCCGCACGGTCCTGACCATGCCACTACCACTTGCCAGCTGCACATGCGTAAGTTCAAGGATGGCGATACCATCGTGATCGAACCGTGGCGCGCCGCCGCATTCCCGGTTATCCGTGACTGCGCTGTGGACCGTACCGCTTTCGACCGCATCATCCAGGCTGGCGGCTTCGTTTCCGTCAACACCGGTGCTGCTCCGGAAGCTTCTACGATTCCGGTTCCGAAGGCTGATGCCGACCGCGCATTCGACGCTGCTGCTTGCATTGGTTGCGGTGCTTGCGTCGCTGCATGTAAGAACGCTTCTGCAATGCTCTTCGTCTCTGCTAAGGTTTCTCACCTCAGCTTCTTGCCGCAGGGCAAGGTCGAAGCCAAGAAGCGCGTGCTCGCTATGGTCGCCCAGATGGACAAGGAAGGCTTCGGCAACTGCACGAACCTTTACGAATGCCAGGCTGCGTGCCCGAAGGGTATCACCGTCGATTACATCGCCAAGATGAACCGCGAATACCTCGGCGCCACCGTGACCTACGCCGAAAAGGTTTACGGAAAGGACTAATGTGTGATGTGGGATGTGGAATGTGTAATGGTTAATTAAAATCATTTCACATTACACATTTCTAATTGCACACTGGTTTCTGTGAAATGTGGGGTGTGGAATGACTGATTAAATTCATTTCACATTACTCATTGCAAATTACACATTGCAAAAAAGGGACCGCAGCGATGCGGCCATTTTTTGTTCCCTTTAATTCAAATCGTGGTTTTGATAGACTTTTCTATTCGAGGCTACTTTGCGTTGACCCACACGAATTTGCTTGCATCAAGTTTCTGTTCGCCATCGAATCGGTAGGCGGCAAGAATCCCGTCACCACGATATCCTGCAACACTGTAATCCAAACAGCAAACGTTATCACGGATAAGCGAAGGTGTTCCCGTCAACCAATAATGACCAAAGAAAACAGGGCGTTCTTCTTCATGGTAAAAATCGCGCTTATGGACGTCGAGATCCACGTCAAGCGGGGGCAATTCGACTCCCGGCTGAAAACTCAATTCTTGCAGATTTGCATCCATAGGATCAATCCACCAACGAAGACGTGTACGCTTGCGACGCACTCCTTCTCCATCGCAGAAGGTGAGTCCTTCTGGCAAATCCATTTCGGGCCCTTTTAAGAATAAATTTATCGGATGGTAAAGCGAATCGTCATATTCGTTATATTGGTCGTTTGCACGCGCTATTAGCTCATCAAAATTGCCATCCGCAAAACAGCGGAGTTTCATTGCCTTTAATATTTCGGCACTTTTTAAATCGAAGCATGCATGCTGCGCACGAAACGATTCCGTTTCCAAGTAAAACGGGAGCGTTTTTAAGAAATCGAGCATTTCCAAAAACTCAGTTTTACGCCCGCGGTAAGATTCGACCGTCTTGACGTGAATCGCTACTTTGTTAAAAGTGTGTTCACGCAAAAAGCCTCCATGAATCGCATGAATGTGATGCCCGCCATCGCCATTTTCATGCCAAAAGCTTAAAGCGTTGAACTCGTGATTTCCCATTAACGCAATAGCGGAACCCGCGTCACGCATCGCACGCACGAGATTCACTGTTTCACGAACTTGACTCCCGCGATCGATGTAATCGCCCAAGAAAACGACTGTTCACGCATTGCCGGGATAAGAAAAAGCCCCATTACGTTCTTCGTAACCGAGTTTTTTAAGGAGCACTACGAGTTCATCGCAGTGCCCATGAATATCGCCTATAAAGTCGATAGAATCGCTCATTACACAGCAATCGGAGCCTTGATGGTTGGCCACGGATCGTAATCGACAAGTTCAAAATCTTCGAACTTGAATTCGAACAACTCCTTCACATCTGGATTGACCTTCATCGTCGGGAGTGCTCGTGGAGTACGCGAAAGTTGCTCTCGGGCTTGGTCAAAGTGGTTGCTGTACAAATGTAAATCGCCAAACGTATGGACAAATTCACCTGCTTCGTAGTTACAAACTTGCGCAAGCATCATCGTCAAGAGCGAATACGACGCAATGTTGAACGGCACACCCAGGAACATGTCCGCGCTACGCTGGTAAAGCTGACAGCTCAATTTACGCTTGCCGCTAGCGCCAATACCGCCTACGTAGAACTGGAACAGGCAGTGGCAAGGCGGCAAAGCCATCTTATCGACTTCCGCGACATTCCATGCGCAAACGAGGTGCCTACGCGAATCCGGGTTGTTCTTGAGGCTGTTGATGAGGTTTGCAATCTGGTCGATGTGTCCGCCATCGGGAGTCGGCCAGCTGCGCCACTGGTGCCCATAGACTGGACCCAAGTCACCATTTTCATCGGCCCATTCGTCCCAAATCGTGACCTTGTTGTCGTGCAAATACTTGATGTTCGTATCGCCCTTCAAGAACCACAGCAGTTCGTGAATAATGCTACGCAAATGGAGCTTTTTTGTCGTGAGGCAGGGGAATCCCTTGGAGAGGTCAAAACGAATCTGACGGCCAAATACGGAGCGTGTGCCGGTGCCAGTGCGGTCGGAACGGTCCACGCCGTTGTCGATAATATCTTGGAGTAAGTCTAAGTACTGTTGCATGATTGTAATTTAATAATTAGACGAAAGACGAAAGACGAAAGACGAGAGAATATTGCTGGCAAACGGTAGGAAGTGGTTAGTAAACTGTGGTTAGTAGCTGTGAGCGTTGAGGCCGCTTCGCTTTGAGGTCGGGACTATGTCCCTTTGAACTTTTTAATTGCGGCAAAGCCGCCTAATATAAATTACTCACTGCACACTGCTCATTGCACACACCTCAAAGCACCGGAGGTGCGACCTCACCGCTCTCAAACACTTCCACGCGCTTGTACTGCTTCGCCACCTTGCCTTCGACTTCGGCGGCGTTTTGCAAAAGGAGTTTGTTCAAAGCTTGCAGAATCAAGTCCTGCGTGTGCTTTGGCACGGGCTTCTTGCCAAGGCGGGCCTTCTGCACCATCTTATGGTTCAAGTTTGCGGGAAGCATCTCTACGAGATCGTGGTTGCTAAAGTTATTTGCAGAGAGAATTTCATCTAGTTTTGTCATACCGCGTAATTTAGAATTATTAAACAACTGACCCCGGCACAAGGCCGGGGTGACAACGTTAAGTAGAGGCTGGCTGGGATGACACGTCGCGGACATGACAAGTAAAAAGAAAAAGCCCCAAGCTTAACGCCTGGGGCTTTTGATTAAGACTTTAGAGTCCGGTCTTATTCACCAACGTAGTTGCTTTCGCACTTCATACCGTCATTTTCCGGTGTGACGAAGTGCATTTCAATACGACGGTTCATTTCGCGACCTTCTGCCGTGTTGTTATCGTCAACCGGGCAGGTAGAGCCGAGACCAACAGCCTTGATGCGGTTCTTGGCAACGCCGAACTTCGTGAGCTGCTTCATAACTGCCTTAGCACGGCGGTCAGAGAGCTTGAGGTTCTTCTTAGCCTTACCGCGGTTGTCGGTATGACCCTGGATCACAATCTTGAGATCCTTGTATGCTTCGTCTTCCTTGAGCTTCTGGGCGACACCCTTAAGGATTCTCTTAGCATTAGCGTTGACGGTAGCAGAGCCGCTCTTGAAGGAGATACCTTCGAGCTTTTCGACCTTCTTCTTCGGGCAGCCGAATCCGTCGTCACCAGCTTCAGCCGGGCAGCGGTCCATACCAGAGCAGACACCTTCGAAGAGGTTGAACATATTTCTTTCGGTGACCCAAGCATCGCAGACGCCGTCCTTATCGAGGTCCGGATCCGGGAGCGGGCAACCATCGTTAGCAGCAACACCGTGTTCGAGCGGGCACTTGTCGAGACCCTTACAGGTCTTGGAGATGAACCATTCCTTAGCAACAGATTCGTCTTCAGCAGCCTTTTCGAAGTAGTAGCCGAGCTTCTTCTGAACAACCCAGTCATCGCAGATACCGTCGCCGTCGCTGTCCGGATCATCCCACGGACAACCCTTATTGCCAGCAGCACCAGCTTCACCCGGGCACATGTCGTAACCGGTGCAAACGCCGGTGTACTGTTCGAGTTTGTTCTTGTCAGTTACCCACGGAGAGCAGAGACCGTCGCCATCCGGATCCGGATTGTCTTCCGGGCAACCGTTGTTGACGAGCGTACCAGCTTCAGCCGGGCACTGGTCGATGCCTTCGCAAATATCCTTGAACTGATCCTGCATACCCTTCTGGCTGACCCAAGCATCGCAAACGCCATCCTTATCGGCATCCGGATCGTCGGTCGGGCAACCATTGGTGCTGCTACCCTTTTCGTTCGGGCACTGGTCGATACCAGAGCAAATGTTGCTGAAATCGCTAAGAACGCCCTTTTCAGAAACCCAAGCGTCGCAAACACCGTCTTCGTCGGTATCCGGGTTACCCATCGGGCAGCCGGAGTTCAAACGGTGACCATAATCATCCGGGCAACGGTCATCGGCATCAGCAACACCATCGCCATCGCGGTCCTGCGGAAGGAGGAAGCCGGACCATGTGAGACCACCGAACAAAGCGTACTGCGGATTCACGCGAATCTTGGTAGCCTTGGTGAGGTTTTCGTCGTTTTCGAGAACATAAGCATAGTGGAGGTAATTGTCGTTACCCACATAAACAGAACCACCGAGCTGGACATCGAGGCCAATCGGCAGGTGGAACACGATACCACCCGTGACTTGCTTCATGTCAAGCTTTTCCTTAATAGGAATATCACCCAGCGGGTCAAGATAACCCGTTTGGGAGTTCACACGGTTCCATTCGAAATCCTTGGTCTGGAGATCCATGTAGAATTCACCAAACACAGAGAGGAAGTCGAGGGGATAGAATTCGACAGCAGCGCTAATAAACGGGAAGTTTTCGAATTCGAGGCCGCTGGCTTTACCCATGGACATCTTGTAACCGCCGTTCACGTGAACGAGGAGCGGGAGGGCATCGATCTTGGTAAGATCCAACGTGACAGCACCGCCAATAGTCAAGTCAGACTTCTTGGCACCCCACGGGAATGCGAAGCCCTGCTTGCTGATGTATTCCGGTTCGCGAATCCAAAGACCCTGCTTCGTTTCCTTAGCGGTCTTGAAAGAGAATCTGAAGAAAGCAGCCACATCGACCGGGATATCGGACGGAATCGGGGCGCGAGCCTTCAAGTTAGCGGTCAGGTTACCGATGTAACCCTTCTTTGTACCGGCAAGCGGATTGCCGTCGCATGCATAGCTGTTGATTTCAGCTTCGGTGCACTTGGTATTGCCGTTGAACTGGTCGTAATAGACCGGCAAAGTCACACCGATATCGAAGTAATCCAAAAGACCGATGGCAAAGCCCACGTAAGCGTTGACACCGATATAGCTTGCGACTTCAGCCTTCTGCGTTTGACCAGAGGGCAAATATCTCTCCAATGCATGATGAACATCTTGTTCAGGCATGGCCTGGAACATCTTGTTGCCAAATGCATAATCGCCCAAAGCTGAAAAAACCAGCTTCGAATGTCCAAGAGACTGAGCTGACTGTGTCTTGTTGACACCGACAAAGCTCGTCTTGTTTATCGTCTGGGCATGTTGACTAGCAAAAGCGGAAACCGCCATTGCAAAAGCCAAACCCATTGCTACTCGTTTCATAGAGTCTCCTTGTTTTGAACCAACCGTAAATGGAAAGTTCCTTATATTATAGTAATGTTTAGTAAAAATATAACACTTTAATAAAAAGTCCGCACTCGTATTTGTGCAAAAAGATTGATAAATTATACATAGTTTTTGAAAAATTTTCATTTCATTTCTTTTTTTTTACAAGAATTCGTCAATAAAACGTACTTTCGAAAACATCTGGAAACATTCGGCACATGCTTGTAAACCCACGTTTACCAATTATGATGTGATCGAGCACCGGAATTTGCAAAATTTTACCCGCGGCGCAGAGCACTCGCGTGATAGAAATATCTTCCGGACTCGGCTCCAGCGAACCCGACGGATGATTGTGTACGAATATGACAGACACCGCCCTATCTTCTATAGCCATGGCAAAAGCTTCTCGCGGATGCACAGGAGTCTGGTTCACAAGTCCCGTCGTCAGTTCGTGAATACGAACAATATAATTCGCCGAATTCAACGAGATTACAACCAAATGCTCTTGCGACTCGTACTTCATATATGCCACACGCGAAAGGATATCCTCCGGCACCGATACGGGAATAGCCTTGTCGCTCAAGATAAAGCGGCCGGACAGTTCCAGACAAGCTAAAATCTGCGCAGCCTTGACTTTTCCAAGCCCACGAATTTTCCTAAGGCGTTCAAGCGTAGGGACCGACGTTTCCATCGACAAAAACTCAGAAAGGCGCCGTGACAATTCGAAGACGCTGCATTCGTGACTGCCACTTCCCAAGATAAGAGCAAGCAGTTCCTCGTTGCTCAGGGAACTCGCCCCTGAACTTTCGAGTTTTTCGCGCGGCATCAAGTTGAATACGGGCTTCGGCAACAAAGCGACCTGACTATGGTTCATCACATTTTCTCCTATAAAAGCGTTTCTACTATATTAACACGCTTTTTTCTGGGATTTGTCCCGAAATTTTTTGTAAAAAAAATGCCCGTCCACAAAGGAGGGCATAAAATCACACGAATGCAGGAAAAATGTCAGTAATTACAGGAAGAAATAGTTGATGTAGAACTGGAGCGACATCCACTTGGTACTGTTGGTCACGACAAGTTTATTGCCATCGTCATCCGTCAAGAACTTACCGGCTTCTTCATCATAGAACTCCACCTTGTCGTCCTTTTCCAGACCAACGAAGTCATAGTTAAAGCGGACGCCGATTTCAATATCGTGATTGTTAGTCCTGAATGTGCCTCCAATACCGGCAACTAGGGACGGGATAAACGTATTGACCTTCCATTCATCCAGTTCTTCGCTATACTTGACATATTCGCCCTTTTTCGAATCATAGACCATGAGCGAATTGCCGTCTTTATCCGTGTAATCGACGGAATGACCTGTACCAAAATTAAAGTTCAAGCGACCGCCAGCTTCGACAAAAAGGTGCTGGATAGGAGTCACACGCACAACCAAAGGAACATTCAAGTTAATGAAGGCACGGTTTTCATTAACCTTGTACTCCTTGTATATCCAATCATAACCGCTACCGATTTCCCTCAAGGACAAGCCAACACCAATATTCACTTCGGGAGCGAACGTCACGAGTTCGTTGATGCGGTACTTAACTGCAAGACCGATATCAAAGGAATAGCTGTCCCAGTCTTCTTTTTTGCCCATGTATTCCGTGAACAAGTCATTGGTCGGATACCCAGCCAAAAAGCCAAAACCGAATCCAAAGTGAATACCGAAATTCAATACAGGGCTTGGGTAGGTAAGCTCCGAAGGATTGCCAGACGCGGCAGTAGTCGCCGCGCCACCGTAAGCAGCACCGCTATTCGAAGAAGCGCCTTTCGAACCACCACGGGCCTCTTCATAAGTCTTGTATTCAGGTTCGTCTGCAGGAAGTTTGTTGCCGTAACCGTCATCGACGGTGCCTTCCTGCCTTGCAGCCGGGATTTCGTTACCATAACCGTCATCTTCGGCAAATACATTTGCACTGAGGCACATCATGGCGATAGTGGACGCGAGAATGAGTTTTTTCATTTGTACTCCTAAACAACTCGAAATGTTATAAAATCTGCTAGTTGAGAGATAAAATACAAAAAATGAGGAACAAATTATGGAAGTTGTAATCAAAAAATCTGGAAAACTACAAGAAATAGCCCGTACAACCAATTTGCAGGCTCCAAAGTTTCATCGGGGACGCTTCTCGATAGGCGGCCCCTCTTGTCATCTCGACAATTCCCTCCTTTTCGATGCGGGTCATGTCAAAGACAAAGCGCATTCCAAGGAAAAGATTCCGACCGATGTTAAATCCCCCACCCAAGACAAGCGACCATCCGAACGGTTCTACATCAAATTCAAAGGACTCATCATCATTGTCATCGGCAGACGAAATATCGCCATCAATATTCAGGTTAAACTGGGCTCCCGCTTCTAGATAAAACTTCGATGTAGGCACGACACGAACCAGTACCGGGAAAGAAAAGCCATATATGGTCATTAGAAAATTTGTCCTGTCGCCAGAGGGCTCTTTGGGCGGAAGGCTATAAACATCATCATCTAAACGCAATTGAGACATCTTAAATTCCGCCTCGCCCACAAAACCGACAAAACTGTTCAGCCGATACATGTACGAGGCGCCAAATTCTATTCCCATCCCCGCAAAATTCGCCAAAGGCGACTTCCCGATTCCATCTTTTGCCGAACCAAACGAGCCCTTTACCGGCTCATTGTCCCATGCATAGCCCAACCCAAAGGCAATACGCCCGCCCAAGAAATGCGATTTATCTTGAGCGACACCTTCCGCAAAGGCGATTGACGCAAAAAGCAGCGCAAACAGGAAAATCCGAAAAAGTTTCATATCTTATCCTTCTGCAAATATAACCTATTTCAAATAAAAGCCACCATTGTTTGAGGTTTTATTATAATTTATTGAAGCGAGAGAGGATGATTATGAGAAAACTATTCAGGCGTATCAGCGTATTTGCGTGTTCAATATTTTGGGAGAACGGTGCAAGAGCCGGCAATCCCATCAACTTTATCCGTAAATATTGGGCACAGTTGCTCATTTCTTCCATTGCCATACAGACTATCGCCTGCGCATACGGCGGCGAAGACCCGTACGACTACTCAAACGACTGCGACCCGGTATTCGACACAGAGAAATTCACCAACGAAAACTATACCGACTGCGAAAAGCAAATCGTCGAACAGGCCCTGATTGCAAAGGACCTGCAAGATAACCTGGGCAAGCGCGATGACGCCACCCTAGAAGCTTGGAACGAGGTGCGGC
Organism: Fibrobacter sp.; assembly: GCA_017520105.1. Next base: position 1,905 of record JAFWRL010000256.1, on the reverse strand, counting down.
AAAGAATCGGCAAGATTGCCGAGACCTGCGACATGAACAATCTCTATACGGAAGGCTCGCTCACATCCCTATACTGTTCGGACGGCAGAGTCCTTATTCCTAAGTAAAATTCGCGTGGGCACCTGACGGCGCAATAAATCAAGCGTTCGTGAACCTGCTCAGGAACTGCACCAAGCGCTCGTTGCCAGATTCGCGGAACACGTGGTCGGGGGTTCCCTGTTCCACGATGACGCCGCCGTCCATGAAGATGACCTTGTCGGCCACATCGCGGGCAAACGCCATTTCGTGAGTCACAATGACCATCGTCATCTTGTCTTCGGCGAGTTTCTTGATGATTTTCAGGACTTCGCCTGTGAGTTCCGGATCGAGTGCGCTCGTCGGCTCGTCGAAGAAGAGAATCTTCGGTTTTAACGCCAGCGCACGGGCAATGGACACGCGCTGCTGCTGGCCACCCGAGAGTTCGCACGGATAAGCTTTTTCCTTGCCTTCAAGACCCATCTGCTTGAGTAAGCGAAGGCCAAGCGCACGGGATTCTTCACGGGACGCGTGGAGCACACGGATAGGCGCGAGCGTCAGGTTCTGGAGTACTGTCAGATGCGGGAACAAGTTGAAGTTCTGGAACACAAGACCCGTAGATAGGCGAATGTCGCGGAGCGTTTTCGCCGGAGCGTACTTGACCGCCGGCCCCTTCGCCGAAACGCCAGGCACCACCATGTCCTTGCCATCGACTCGCACCTCGCCCGCTTCAAACGTTTCAAGCTGTGTGAGGCAACGGAGGAGCGTACTCTTGCCGGAGCCGGACGGCCCGATAATCGAGAGCACTTCACCAGCGTTCAGGTCAAACGAAATATCCTTGAGCACATGCAAGTCGCCAAAGGACTTTTTCAAATGCTTGACTTCGAGAATCGGCGAAGATGTATTCACGTTTTCCATTCCACGCCTCACTTATAGTAATTGAGCTTGCGTTCCACGTAGGCGAAAAGCACGCTCAGCAAAAGGTTCGCCACATAGTAGAATACGCCCGCCACGAACAGCGGGTAAATGCTCGCATAGGCGGCCTGCTGTTTCTTGGCTAGCGCAAAAAGTTCCGTCACCGCAATCACCTGCGCAAGGGAGGTGTCCTTCACCAGGGTGATGACTTCGTTGGCGCTAGCGGGTACCACGCGCTTTACCACCTGCGGGAGGATGATGCGGAAGAACGTCTGCGTGCGAGTCATGCCCAGCATGTAGGCCGCCTCGTACTGCCCCTTGGGTATGGACTGGATACCGCCGCGGAAAATTTCGGCAAAGTAGGCCGCATAGTTTATCGAAAACGCCACAATTACCGCCGGGAAGCGGTCAAACGAAAAATCCACGCCCGCATATTCACTCAGGTAGTAGGAGCCAAAGTAAATCGCCACAATCTGGAGCAGCAAGGGAGTGCCGCGCATCACCGAAATGTAGAACGACACCGGGTAGCGCACCACGCGCCACTTGCTCATCTTGAGGACCGCAATGAGCAGGCCCAGCGGAATCGAGAACAGGAGCGTGAGCCCGAAAATGGCGAGCGTCGTGCAGAAGCCGCCCCAGAGAATCGGAAGTAAAGTATTTAAGTCAGACATGGGAATGCGCGCCGTCCGTTACTTGCCGAACCACTTGGCAGAGATTTCGTCGAACTTGCCGTCAGCCTTCATCGCGGCAAGGACGTTGTTCACGGAATCGCGGAGAGCCTGATCCTTCTTGCGGAAGCCCACAGCATAGACTTCATCGGAGAGGCCTTCTTCCAAGACGATGTACTGCTTGGCGTTCGAGACAATCCAGAACTTCGCGACGATTTCGTCGAGGAACACGGCATCGACTCCGCCCTTGTCCAAATCCATGAGTGCCGTCTGGTTGTCGTCAAACGGGACGATTTCCTTGGCGGCC
>JAFWRL010000255.1 GCA_017520105.1 Fibrobacter sp. | reverse complement strand
GTGGAGCCCCGACGACCCTTCATGCACAAAGCCCTACTCATGCGCAGAAACCTACTATTGCCAAGACAAGGTCGTTTGCTTCCTGGAAACCGACGATAAGACGAAAACTTTTGACTGTCGCGACGAACAAGATAACAAGACAATCTATACCGAAGACGAATTCAAATCAAAATACTATGTAAAAAGTGAACGCATTCATTAAAAAAATATTCATTTTCAACTTCTATTTATATAATTTAAACCTAAGCACCAACCACTTCCTACCGACTACTTCCGACTTTAATTATGAACATCCGCAAGCACTGGAAAAGACTTTTGCTCACGACGACAGCCCTCTTTTGGACAAGCTGTACGAGTGAAAACGACAGCGCGCTCCCGACAATAGCTCAGGACACGTCATCCGCTGTTGACCCCAGTGCAAGTTCCAACAGCAATACAGAAAGCTCTAGCGAAAACACCGTCGAAAGCAGTTCTTCTGATGCGGTCGCAAGCAGTTCATCTGAAGCCAAAGCCCCAAGTTCCAGCAGTACCGTTTCTAGACCTTACAAACTTGCAGGCGACACCACAGTAGCGTGCGCCCTCAATTTTCGCAATGGGAAATGCCTTTATCCAATCAAAAGAACTCTTGAAGAACTCAAAGACAGTTTAGAAAACAACAAAACTTTACCTTTAAGCGAATTAGAGTATTTTGAAGATGAATTAGAAGAATATGAGCTAGAAGATGATCTCGGTCCTCAAACGATGTATGGACCTCTAGCATTTTTCATCGATCAAGACAATTGCTGGGAGTATGAGAGAATTCCCTATTACGACTGTTCCAACAATGAAATATACACACTTGAAACCCATGTAAGAGACAAAAAAATCATTTACACTAAAGAAGAATTTGAAAAAAAATTTCCCGAAAAAAACAAATCCAGTTCAAGTTCTTTATCAAGCAGCTCAGCAATACCATCTCCACTCTGTCAAAAAAGTGATTTTATCCGTTGCACCGACGCTACCGATTCTTTAATCAAACAAATAGATTATCTTATTAACAACATCAAAACAGAAAAAGGCGATTCTCTTTCAGACAACCAATCTAATTGTCTAGAAAGACTTCAAGTGCATTTTCCAAGCAATTGTACTGGTTATCTAGCTCTAAAGCAAACCTGCGACGGAGAAACAATTGTGAACCCACGTTATCAGGAAATATTAGATTACAATGAAAAAATAGCAAAAAGGAATATTGACAATTGTCTAAAGGAAACAGAGAAATAGCGTTTAAAACCTAGCCATCAACAACTAAAATATTATTTTAATTATTACCTACCACCTAAAGCCTAATTATGTACAAGCACTGGAAAAAAATAGCACTCGCCCTGACCGCCTTTTTCTGGGGTGGTTGCAATGACAATTCGTCTTCTAGCAACGAGCCTACAGCATGCACACTTACTATAGGGTGTCCCGAATACGGAGTTTCTGGTTATTATTGTGAAGACGGCGTTCATCCGGACGACAACGGTCAAAACTGCACCTTCCAACCAGCTCCAAAATGCCAAAAATATTATCATTGTGAAGACGGTGTTTCTTGTTGGGCTTATGAAGATGAAACCACTCTAAATTGCTCCGACAAACAAGGCAAAGAAATCAAATACACCCAAAAGGAATTCGAAAAGAATTATTATGAGGAAAACCGTTACTAGTTTAGTTATTAGTCAATAGTCAATGAAAGTGGTTAGGCCCTTGGGCCGTAAACAGGAATGTTATGAGTGGTTAGTAAACAGTATGCAGTAAACAGGAATGTAAAAAGAACGTTCTATTTGCAATCCTAACCACTAATCACTAACCACCAACCACTAACCACGCCCCTACCACCTAAAACCTATAACCTAGCACCTAAAAATGAACATTCGCAAGCACTGGAAAAAACTTTTGCTCACGACCACAGCCCTCTTTTGGGCAAGCTGCACGAGCGAAAACGAAAATACGTTCCCGACCATCGGTCAGGACACGTCATCCGCTGTTGACCCCGGCATAAGTTCCGACAGCAATAAAAGCTCTAGCGAAAACGCAGCCGAAAGCAGTTCTTCCGAAGCTAAAGTCCCAAGTTCCAGCAGCGCTGCGGAGTCCAGTTCCAGTAGTTTAAATCTTAACGCCTACAGGCTTGCAAGCGACCCAAGCATCACATGCATTCAAGATTTCATCAACGGTGGCAAATGCCTCGACGAAGAAGATGCCAAAAGCAACAAAGAAGCTATTCAAAGAAAAATCGACGAGTACAAAAAAGCACTTGAAGAAAACCAGACTCTGACATTGGACCAGCTCGATTCCCTCGAAGCAAAAATAAATGCAAATCTAAAAGAATGGCTTGATGCAGACTATAAAGCGTATAGAACACCCCAATCCCATTGTACACATGTAGATCCTGGAACGTTGGTATATAATTGTTCAAACAACAAAAGCTATGAAGCCAGTACATTAGTAACCGATTACGACAATCATATTCTCTATACAAAAGAAGAACACAGAGCACAATTTCCTGAAAAATATCAATCCAGTTCAAGTTCGGAGCCGGAATCCAGCAGCAGCGCCACGCCTCCATCTCCGCTTTGTCAAAAAAGCGATTTTACCACACCAACCGATTTCGATAAAGCGTGGGAAAATGACAAAAAAGAACTTTTAGACATCGCCAAGAAAGAACTCGGAACAAACCTTGCAGAAAAAGACTCTATTTGCCTTGACCGCGTAGAACGCACTTATATATCTCCATCCACAGATGTTATTGCTAAGAAGCAAACCTGCGACGGCGAAACAATCGTGAATCCGCGTTATCAACAGGAGCTAGACACACTCAAAGCATCGTTAAAAAAACTAATCGACAAATGCATAGAATATTCAAAAATCGAACAAATCGCATGTGAATATACCGTTTCGTGCCCCTTATACGGCGTGGATTCAAAATGTACGGACTACTACAACTGCAATGACGGTCTTTCATGCTGGAGAATAATGAATGAAAGCAATATGAATTGCACCGACAAACAAGGCAAAGAAATCAAATATACCCATGAGGAATTCGAAAAGAAATATTATGAGAAAAGACGTTATTAGTTTAGTCATTGGTCCACTCCCCTACAACCTATTACCTAAAACCTAACACCTAATTATGTACAAACACTGGAAAAAATTTGCACTTGCATTAACGGCCCTATTCTGGGCCAGTTGCGATGAAACATCTTCCGTCGAAGGGCCGGATTTCTATGGATGCCCGCCTGATATATGTAACCCGATGCCCGCGATGCCCGAAAGCAGTTCCAGCGTAAATCCTCTTCCGTCAAGTTCTAGCAATGAACAAATAGCGTGCAAACGTCATTCAAGAATTTACGACACACGCGAGAATGGTAGAAATTACATTTCCGTAGATTATTACGAATGCAAAGACGGAACAATATGCGAAGACTATGGTTATAGTGATTCTTTTTCTTGCACGGATTATCAAGGCAAATCCATCTCATACACCAAAGACGAATTCAACTCAAAATACTACGTTGAAAGCGAACGTATCCACTAAAATTTCCCTAACCACTAGATCTTAAATCCTAACCCCTAAAAGCCTATGCAACTCTCTCTTAAAAAGAAACTCGCTCTCGAAGCTTATCGCCTTTACCGTCACAACGAAATCAAGGCGCACCCGCTCACGTATTTTTTCTGGGAATGTACGCTGCGCTGCAATTTGCACTGCCTGCACTGCGGTAGTGACTGCGTGAAGGACGCCATCCCGGACATGCCCCGCGAAGATTTTATGAACGTGCTGGACAAGCTCGCCCCGCACATCGACCCGAAGCACTTTATCGTGGTGATTACGGGCGGCGAACCTTTGATGCGCCCCGACCTCGAAGAATGCGGTCAAGAAATCAAGAAACGCGGCTACCCCTGGGGCATGGTCACGAACGGTCTTGCGATGACGCCGGAACGCTACACCCGCCTTTTGAACGCAGGGCTGCGCTCGCTCACCATCAGCCTCGACGGTCTCGAAGCGAATCACAACCATTTCCGTGGCGACCCGCATAGCTTTGAGCGAGCGCTGCGAGCCATCGACATGGCCGCCCACACGCAAGGCCTCACCTTCGACGTGATGACGTGCGTGAACCGCGAAAACCTGAAGGAACTCCCGAAAATTCTCGACCTGCTTTTGAAAATTGGCGTAAAGCGTTGGCGCATCGCGACGGTGTTCCCGAAGGGTCGCGCCAAGGACAATCCGCTGTTCCAGCTCACGAACCAGGAATTCCGCCAAGTGTTCGACTTCATCCGCGAAGTAAAATCGCTGAATGTCATCAACGTGAACTACGGCTGCGAAGGATTCCTCGGCAGTTACGAGAAGGACGCCCGCAACTACCCGTTCTTCTGCCGTGCCGGCGTAAACGTGTCTTCTGTGCTTTGCGACGGCAGCATCTCGGCATGCCCGAGCCTCCGTGGCGACTACATCCAAGGGAACATCTACAAAGACGACCTGTGGGACGTGTGGCAGAACCGCTACCAAGTGATGCGCGACCGCAACTGGGCCAAAATTGGCGACTGCAAAAAGTGCAAATACTGGCGCTACTGCGAAGGCTCCAGCCTGCACCTCAGAGATGAGAAAACCAAGGAATTGGCCTACTGTCATGTGCAGCGTCTCGAGGATGCAGGAGCATAAAAAACTCCGCACCTCGGTCAAGCCAGACATCCAAAAGAAGGAGAAAACTTATGATTTCGTTCATCCGCAAGCATTGGGGATACTAGCGGAAAACGGCGTTTCTTCCGTTATCGAACTTGAGGATGACCGGTTTTCCCTGAGCCGTAAAGCTACCGCCCCAAGAGCCGCGGAACAGATAAACTCCATTCATGTCAAAAGCTTTGTAGCCGGTTCCCGGCTGAACGTTTCCCACGCCCTGAATTTCCTTGCCAAATTTATGAGGCAAAGAAGTCGTACCCGGATTTTCGGATTCCGCATTCAGCAAAACCTTTTTTTGAGGAAGGCGCGAAACATCATCTTCAGTAAGCCCTGGTGAACCACTCCCACCCCAAAGGATCTCTCCTTGGCATGCCGAGATCATTTCCTCGTCGCAAACCTTCTTATGGATAATTTTACGGCCCTGAACATTTCTCGATTCCGGCAAGATACGATCCAGCAAACGTTGGGCACTATCCTTTGTCATCTTGATAATACCCCACTCCTGCCACTTCATAAACTCATAACGCAAAACAGCCGTCATCTTGAAATCATATCCCGCAGCGGCTTGTCTTTGTTCGTCCACATTCAAGGATTTAAAAAGCTGCACCCTTGTGATTAACGGATTGAAAAGAACTGCGAATGTGGTATCCATCGTCGAATAGTACGCAAGACCTCTGTCCTGCGAGCAGTTGATATAGGTCGTATCCACATTGCAAATCTTTGCGGTATCTACTTCCAAATACCCTTTTTCGAACTGGAACTCCGTCCAAATAAGGTTTACGCTGGACCACGCCGAGGCCGCAAGGAACACGACGCACAACAATATTGGTTTCATACCACGCCTCCATTAAACCATGTCCGAACACTCGTTATTAATTTAAGTTCTTTCGCGACCTTTAGCAAATCCGAATTGACAATTTGGCCCCTCTAAACGATTCATTCTTGAATAAAAAGGAACCCACCGGCAAAGCCGGTGGTTCTTCATATGCGGGCCCTGCCCTAGGATACTAGCAACGCGTCACGTCACGTCAATCAATCTGCCACCTGCGAATTTTCCTTACCGGCTGCCCGTAAACGGGCTAAAGTTTTCCCAGCATTGTCAACTGTTCTCCGTACTGGTCTTCCTTCAGCTGATTTTGAATATACGCTGCAATCCTTGCCGTATTTTTACCAGTCGTGTCAACATAGTAGCCGCGACACCAAAATTCCCTGTTACGGTATTTGAACTGGAGTGATTTGTACTTTTCGTAGATCATCAGGTAACTCATCCCTTTCAAGTATCCGACAAAACCCGAAACACTCACTTTGGGCGGTATCTCGACCAACATGTGAACGTGATCCGGGCAAACCTCGGCCTCCAAAATATTGACCTGCTTCCATTCGCAAAGCTTTCTCAGGATTGCTCCGATTTCGGCCCTTTTTTCCCCATAAAAGACCTTCCTCCTAAATTTCGGAGCAAACACAATATGATATTTGCAGTTCCACGATGTATGAGCCAATGTGTTATTATTTCTATAATTCATTTTAAATCCTTTGGTTTTATTGTTATGCAGTTGGCAGACCGCATGTCAATAGTAATCAAGGGATTTCTTTTTATTCGAGGACGCAACGCCAGAAGGCTCTTTTGAACCACCAGCCTAGCTGGTGGTTTTCGGTTCATACAAAAAAACACATGGTCTTTGCGGCCATGTGTTTTCAATTTCAAGCAACTTTCAAGAACTTACTTTGCTTCGAAATAGTAAGTCTGGACCGTCTTTCCGTCCTGGGTGAGCTGGATAATCTGCTTGCCCTTCGGGAGGTCGCCAGTAATCTTGAAGAGGTTTTCGGCAACGTATTCGACCTTGAGGTCAGTGCCCTTGTCCTTAACCGGGAACACGCCGTTCGTTTCGCCAGCGCCAAAGCCCTTGCAGTCCTTGTGGGAGGCGATCGAAGCGACAACAGCCGGATAGGTCTTTGCCGTGAGAGCAGTCGTCACAGAGGAAGCATTGCGATAGAAAACTTCGAGCTTGCCTTCGATGACACGCGGATCCGGGAGGTTCGTGACCTTCGTGACAACCTGAGCGGCAGGAGCCGGTTTGTGCTTTTTCTTGCCCTTCTTGCCCTTCTTCGGGACGCCAATCTTTTCGGCAATGCTTGCAGTAGCGCTTTCGACCTGCTGCGGCATCGACAAACGGTAACCGACGATAGATTCGTCGCAGTTGGTAGAATAGACGACCCACTGGTTCGAAATCTTGAGCGGACCTTCGGCAGTACCCTGGTACAGGCCCGGTTCTACCTGAGAATTGTAAATGTAGAGACGAAGCGTTGCATTCGGATTCTGTTCCGTCGTCGTGACCGTGGTACGGGTCTTGACATACTTGGAGCGGCCCGCATAAACGCGATAAGTTCCAGGAGGAACCTTGACAAACTTGAACTTACCCTTGCGGAGTTCTTGGTTAAACTCGTACTTTTTCGAAAGGGTGGTGAAAATCGTGGAGTCCATACCGACGGTAGGCATTTCCAACGGCTTACCGGTGAATGCATCGCAAACTTCACCTTCGATAGTACCAGTCTTTTCGCAACCAGTCATAGCGAGTGCGATGATGGCGGCGGCACAAATGCTAAGTTTCTTTTTCATTTTGCGTCCTCTAGGGTTAATAAGAGAAAAGCCTCCCTAATTAGGGAGGCCCTAAACTTTAGAAGATTAAGCTTCTTCTTCAGCCTTGACCGGTGCAGCCTTGCGAGTCTTACGCTTTGCAGAGGTGATGTTAGCACCGCCACCATAGCGCTTGTTGAAGCTGTCGATACGGCCAGCCGTATCCACGCGATGCTGCTTACCCGTCCAGAACGGATGGGTATCAGCCGTGATTTCCAAGGAAATCACGCTATATTCAACACCATCGATAGTCTTCTTTTCGGCGGAAGACTTCGTGGAGCGGGTGATGTATTCTTTACCCGTATTCGCATCGACGAACACGACCGGTTGATAATTAGGGTGGATACCTTCTTTCATTATAAAACTT
>JAFWRL010000254.1 GCA_017520105.1 Fibrobacter sp. | reverse complement strand
TCGTTTTCCGTATTTGGTTGAAATTTTGATGGTAGTTAAACTTCGTGTTCCTAAAAAATGTTAAAATTCTACGGCATATTTGCAAAAGTGCCGTGATTTTATTATATTAAGGACATGCCCAAATACGACGGAAAAGAAATTTGCAATACCGAAGGTTTCATGCTTCGCGACAACATGAGCGCTTATCAATATCATCAGATTCTACAAAAGGTTCAATCGGGTGAACTACTTCGCCTTCGTCCAGGTGTGTTTGCTGAACCCATCGTATTGGCCGACACGATGCTCGATATAGATATCCTTGTGCCCGGTGGAGTGCTATGCATGTACTCGGCGTGGGAACATTACGAACTCACGACGCAAATTCCTAGCGCATTTTGTATCGCTATTTCGCGTAAACGAAAACTTGTATTGCCCGAATTCCCCCCAATAACGCTTTATTATTGGTCGGATCATCTGCTGAAATTTGGAACCACAATAGCAGAAGTGCATGGGCATAAGGTACATGTCACCGACTTGGAACGCTCCGTCTGCGATGCGGTAAAATATCGCAATAAAATAGGACTAGATGTATGCGCGGAAATCCTTAAAACATATCTTCGTCGCTGCGATAGGAACATTCCCAAGCTGACTGAATACGCAAAGAAACTTCGTATTGCGGCAACACTAAGAACATATTTGGAAATAGGGCTTTAAGATGGTTCAGGATGTCGCAAAGTCAGTAAAAAATCGCCTACTGGAGCAAACGAGAAAAGCGCACGGGAACTACCAACAAGTTCTCATACGCTTCTTTCATGAGCGTTTGATGTATCGCCTCGCTAAAAGCAAGTATAGATCATCATTCTATTTGAAGGGCGGTTCATTACTGTTTGCTTTGAATCCCGTAATTGCGCGCCCAACTTTGGATGTGGACTTGCTCGGTATCAATTTCCCTTCAAAGCCAGAACTGCTCCGCTCTATGTTTGCTGATATATGTTTGCAAACGTGTCCTGAAGACGGCATTACTTTCGATATTGACTCCATTCAAGTCAATGACATCATGAATGATAAGGAATACCTCGGGCTTCATGTGAAAATACAGGCAAACTTGGATTCAATTCGCCAGTGGGTCGCCATTGACGTTGGGTTCGGAGATTCGGTTGTTGGTGTAAAAGAGATGTCGTACCCCTCACTACTTGACAATTTGCCTAAAGCGAATATTTTTGTCTATTCAATCGAATCTATTGTTGCCGAAAAATTCCATGCCATGATTGAGCGAGACGAAAGCAATAGCCGCATGAAGGATTTCTTTGACGTCTATCAAATTTTGACTAATCAAGATATAGACAATCAAGTTCTTGGGTCGGCCATTAAGGCGACATTCCATGCACGGAAAACAAGCTACAATTCCAAGGTAAAACTATTCTCCTCATATTTTGCCCGTGACGAATCAAAACTTTCGCTTTGGAAAAACTTCTTGCGCAAAATCAAATATACTGAGCCTTTGAATTTCGAAGATGTGATGAATTTGATTCGCGAAAGGTTGGAAAGGTATTGGACAAAAGAAATACTGGAAGAGCTTTCCGAAAGGCGTTAGACATTCTTGTTTAATGAATCTCAAAAAATTTTTTAGCGACAGAAACGCGACATGATCGTCATTGATTTTCCTCGAAGTTGTCCACTTGTTCCATAACCTTGCTGAATACTTCGGGGCTGTACTGCGGCGGGTATCCGTTTTTAACTAGGCTAATATATATAAGCTGAGCTTGTATAAAATTCGGCTTGTCTCGACTAACAGTTCCCCCTCTTGACTGCAACATTCCTGCGAATGTAGTTTTATGGGTAAAACCACAAAAAGGAGCGTTCAATGGAGAATGAAATAATTCATGATGTTTGCCTTTTCATTGAAGGAACTGCATGCGTTTGTGATGACGCGAATATAATTGCAGAAAAAGCTTTGGCTCGTTTCGGAAAAAAGCATAAGCGAGAGGTTCAGTACGTTTTATTTATGAGGACAAGGGCTTTATCCGCAAAACAGTTTGCTAAAATTCTGAGTCTTCGCGATTTTTCAGAGGGCTTGTATGAAATCGAGGCGGAATGTGCGAAAAGGAACGGCTTGGTAATTGTTTATGGTCATTCTGATGATGTGATTCAATTGGATGGTGCTGCTTGTTCATCTGGTGACTGTTTTCAAGGTGGTGAATTTCACTTGGTAAAGAATAAGGGCTGTTGGAAATTGGCGGATGGTGTCGGCAAATGCAATAATATTTCGGCTTTGTGGTATAGTTGCGATGCTGTGAATGATTGTGGCGAATGCATTCCGTGGTCGTACAAGACGGATATCCCGTGTGAAAAATTTTATGTTACTAGCGATGGGGATCCATATTGTGAGGGCTTTGTTTTTAGTATAAATGATTTAAAAAGAATCCGCTAATTCGATACACCCAATACGCTTGTTGAATACGGCATTACAGCCGCTCCGCCCTTGTCCGTGCGAACAACAAGAATGTGGCGAAGGGTATTTGGCAGGAACCGGAATATCTTGAGAAATTCTTCCGTAACCTGCTAATGGGCGAACACAACGAACTGAGAAACCGCAATCTGCATGTTGACTACAAGAAAGTCAAGGACAATGCTGCGATTGAAAAAATGAAAAAAGCTGGGACGGCAAAAAAGGAGCCTACGAAAAGCCTCGGTAAAAATGTCACAGCAAAATGTCACAGCAAAATGTCACAGCAAAATGTCACAGTAAAAATCAGTGAACGCCAGAAACAGATTCTAGACATTGTGAAAGAGAATCCGAATATTCTGCAAACGGAACTGGCAGAACGCTTTGGCGTCCGGCGAGAGACCATCCACCGCGACATGAAAAAACTAGTGGAGGCGGGAATCCTTACTCGCTCTGATTCAGATAAAAAATGCAACTGGAAGGTGGTTACAAAATAGATCGGTAAATTCATTGTTGGTAGCCGCGCCCCCTTGCCATTCCTCTCGAAACTTTGTATATTCATGCACATGAGAAAAATCTTGAACCTTCTACTTCTACTTAGCATCGCTACCGAAGCGAGGTTTTAGGGATTTTTCAAAGATTTTCAAACGAATTTCAACCTAAAAGCGCCCGCTTCGAGAACGAAGCGGGTTCTTTTGTTAATGCGAAATTCTATTTTTGAATCGGAAAACTAAAGGAACTTTGCGGTCTTGAAGCCGGCAAGGAGATAAAAATGACTGAAACGAGAAAACCATTCTTCTATGACGTAACACTGCGTGATGGCAACCAGGCGCTCCCGAAGCCCTGGAACAACGCCCAGAAAAAAGATGTATATCTGTTGCTCTTGAAGCTCGGTGTGCAGGGGGCCGAAGTCGGGTTCCCGGCCTCTAGCGAAATGGATTTTGAATCGGTCATGGAACTTGCAAAGCTCACCGCGCAGATGGCGGAAGAGGGCGACGAAACGGCAAAGAACGTCGTGGTTTCTGGCCTTGCCCGCTGCATCGAAAGCGATATCCAGCGTTGCTGGGAAGCGGTCCAGTACGCTCCGCACCCGCGCATCCACACGTTCCTCGCTACAAGCCCGCTCTCGATGGAAAACGTGCTGCGCATGACTCCTGAACAAGTGAAGGAACGTGCCGTGCGTTGTGTCAAGCTCGCCAAGTCGCTCGTCGGCGACAAGGGCGATGTGGAGTTCAGTGCCGAGCATTTTGGCGACTGCCTCCAAAATATGGACTTTGTGATTGACGTTCTGAAGGCCGTTGTCGAAGCTGGTGCGACGACGATTAACCTGCCGAACACGGTGGAACGTTATCGCCCGAAGCTCTACGTGGATCAGGTCAAGCAGGTCTATGAAGCTCTGCCCAAGAATATCACGATTTCCGTGCACTGCCACAACGACCTCGGCATGGCGACTGCGGCGACCGTCGAAAGTTTCTTCGTCGGCGCAACACAGCTGGAAGTCGCATTGAACGGCCTCGGCGAACGTTGCGGCAACACGAACTTCTATGAAGTCGCGATTGGCCTGCACAACTCCGGCGTCGAAACGGGGCTGCATCTGGAACGCATTTACGAAACCGCCATTCTCATCAGCCATTGGAGCGGCGTGCCTATATACATCCGCGCTCCGTTAATCGGTACTGAAGCCATCGTCCACCGCAGCGGCATCCATCAGGATGGTGCATCCAAGACGAAGGACATGAAGAAGGGCGCTTACCGTCCGATTGACTACTCCATCATTGGCCGTAACCAGAACGATACGCTCAGCTTCACGAGCCAGAGCGGCCGCACCGCCGTGTACGAAATCATCACGAAGTTCGGCTACAAGATGACTTTGCAAGAAGCGTCCATGCTGCAGCCTATCCTCAAGCAGTTGAGCGAAAAGGAAGGCGAACTCAGCGCCGAACGCGTGCTCGACGTGTTCCGCGAGCAGCGCGTGAACGTGAACGGTCGCCTGGTGTTCAACAACATCGAAGTTATCCCGGACGAGAACCGCTTCATTTTCCACTTCAAGAAGGATGGCGAAGCCCTTGTGAAGTCCGTGACGGCAGAAGGCCCCATCGAGGCTGCCCTCATGCTCATGCGTGAAATCGGCATGCCGGTGGAACTTGTGAAGTACCGCCAGCTTGTTGTTCCCGAAAAGGACAAGTTGTGGGCCGGTCGTGGTTTAAGCCGCATTGTCTTGAAGGCGAACGGCGAAGAAGTCGAAGGCCGTGGCGTTTCTAGCGATACGCTCAAGGCCAACATGCGAGCCCTCTTCGGCGGCGTGAACTTGCTCTATAAAAAGTAAACAAAGAAGTGTCATTCCCGCCGGAGCCTGTGCTGAGCGCAGTCGAAGTAAGCGGGAATCTCCTTTTCAAAAAAACGGAAGAAAATTATGCTCGAACAACTGAAACGCCCATTCAAAAAAGTTTACGGCAAGGTGCACTCGAATGTGGACCGCTTTGTCGGACCCGTCAAGGATTCGGCGTCTAAGTTGTTCGCACTGGTTCCCGGTTTTAAACCGTTTGCCGGATCCGAAGATCTGGCGGACGGTACGCTTACTGAAGATGAAGCCGCCGCAAAAGCAAAGCCGGGTATCCGCGCAAAACTCAAGAACTTCAAGCAATCGCTCAAGGGCTTGAGCGACGTTCAAAAACTGATTCTCCTAACTATTGCAGTCGTGCTCCCGGCGGGAATCCTTATTGCCGTCGGGCTTGCTAGTTTCATTAAACGTCGCAAAAAAAAATCGTAACAAAATAAATGTCTTTTGGGCATGAAATAGAATAGCGAAGCTGAATAATTTCGGCTTCGCCTTTGTTTTTGTTAGAGAAATGAATATGGATGTCTTTGAACGCAAGTTCTAGGTATGTTCTTTTTTTACAGTAATTTCTGTAATTAG
>JAFWRL010000253.1 GCA_017520105.1 Fibrobacter sp. | reverse complement strand
GGGCTTTTCGAGCTTACGCTCTCAAAGGCTTAAACGCTCCTTAAGGTCGCGTTTAATCGACGGGTCTCAACCAGAGCGCCCCCGGTGCAAGCACCGGGGGTGCTTTGGTTTGCCAAAATTCCTGCTATTCGCAGTAATTTTGCCCTCCGGGTCTTTCGAACGCATGCGTTCTCAAGAGCTTAAATGCTCGCTAGCTCGCATTTAATCGACAGGCCTGTCTCAACCGAGCACCCTTGTGTAGAACACAAGGGGGTGCCTTGGTTTCGACAGGGTTACCGAAGTGTTAGTTGCAAGTCGAGGTCTCAGACGAGGGCAACTCGTTAAAAAGTCTGAAAAAAAATAAGTGCTGACGAAAACTACGCACTCGCTGCCTAATTAACGGCAACGCCGGGCCTCATCTCGCTCCCATCGGGGTGTACGTCCGGACGCAATATGGGATAGGGAAGTGTCATGCCTGGGGGCATCTCCCGAGATTTACTAGGCTGGTCAAACTCCGCGCCGACCTTCTTGGGCGTGGATAAGACGAGATCTTAAATTCGAAGGGAACACTTGTAGGAACGTACATGGACGTGATTTTGGACAGGAGTTCGACTCTCCTCACCTCCAGAAAATAAAAGGGACTCACAATGTGGGTCCTTTTTTGTTTTAACAAGACCGCTCGGTTTGTGCAAAAATCACAAAAGCGAGGTCTTTTATTGTTTTTTTCCTCTTTGCAATCCCTAATAGTGCTAAAAAAAATTATACTTCTTATTATAAGAAGAGCAATAAGGAGTGGCGCATATGGAGTATTTAAAACGTTTTTGCAAATTCCTTAGTTGCAACAAACCTATTCTTATGATTATCCTTGGGTGCTTCTTTTTATTGGCACCGCCATTTTTCTCGAACATAAAGTTTCTTTATATTCTTAGTGTCTGGATTTGGCCGTTCTGTTTTTTGTACTATGCACACTTTAGCCAAAAGAGCTATGCACAGGCCGTTCTACTCGCTTTTTTAGTTGTTGGTCTCAGTATTCGTTTTCATGGTGTGCTTGGCCCTGATTTTGAAGGAGCGGGCGGCCTCTTCATGGTCTTTACATCATGCGTCTTTTGGATTCCTTTTGTGTGGGACTCGGTTTATTGCCACAAAGAGAGTCCGTTCCTCTATACGCTTATATTCCCGGCCATTTTCTGCACCATGAATTATATTCTTTCGGCTTGCAGCGTTATTCCGATTTGCAGCTTGGCTTATGCGCAGTACGATAACAAGCCCTTTTTGCAACTAGCTTCGGTGATTGGCGAGTTCGGATTGACTTTTTTGATTACGTGGGCGGCCTCCATTGCAGTATATGTCATTGAACATTGGAAAAAACCGGAGGGAAAACGCGCTGGACTAATCGCCTTGAGTGTCCTTATATTGCTGCATGTAGGCGGTGCCGTCTGCTACAGCACATGGCATGAAGATCAATCTACTGTAAAAGTGGCGCAGGCCATCGGGCCCAAGCTCGACCAGGACAAGAGCGAATGGGGAATCCTGACTTACGAGCGGAACGTGGAATCTTTCGAGAAAATTGCAATTGCCGCATTTGAAAAGGGGGCCGATATTCTCGTGTTTAGCGAGGAGGCTTTCACAATTGAGGATCTTAATGAACAGCGTTTTATGGAACATGTCCGCGAAATGGCTAGAAAGTTCTCGTTGCCTGTTCTTTTGACGCTTGAAGTTGTCGATATGGACAACAACCAAGAAGGGAAGCTTATTAACAAGGCTGTTCTTATTGACAAATATGGAGAAGTTCTTGCGGAGTACCTTAAGCACAATATACTTCCTGTTGTAGAAGTCGGTTCTACGGTTGTTGGCGAGGGGCCTATTCCTGCTAAAGTTCTTTCCCTTGGCAATTCCTCGTATGCGGTGTCGTTTACAATTTGCTATGACGGAAACTTCTCGGAATTCGTCCGTGATATGGATCCGACGACTCAGCTTTATTTCAACCCTTGCTGGGAC
Source organism: Fibrobacter sp. (assembly GCA_017520105.1). The sequence goes on along the minus strand of JAFWRL010000253.1, from coordinate 12,688 downwards.
TGGAAGTCCATCAACGATTTCCATTACCGCACCATTGGAGTGCGTTCGGTCGAAATGGGTGTTAACTTGGTCATGACGACAAACGACGGAATGTCGCTTGTAAGCAACTCGGTTGGCAAGGAGGTTTCCCTCGCTCAGATTGATCAACTGGGGCTTGACCAAATTTTAATCACGGAAGTCCCGACGAAACAGACTGAAACGGTCTATTCAAAAATTGGCGGACTTCTCAATTTGATTTATCCGTTGATATCCCTGGTGTTCATCGTGTTTGGACAAAGGCGTGGCTGGCGTCGCAAAATCAAGCTTAACAAGCTAAAACGTCAGAGAACAAAAGAGTGATATTCAAGTCAGTTAGGAGATGATATGGATTGTAGAGTGTTGGTTCGGTTCGTGGGCGTTCAGGAGGACTTGGATGCCTTGTGGTCGGATTTCATGGAGCAATTTCCGGATGCGGAACTGCCCAGCGTTGATTCGGGGGAATGCTATTCCGTCGATGAAATAATGACAGATGAATACGAATGCCGGTTCGAGGAATTGCCTGAGACGGAACTGCTAGCCATTGACGGGACGTTCCTTGTCGAAGACGAACCTCCCGAAGATACCTTGACGGAAATTTTGGAGCGCTTCGAGCGCGTTTATGCCGTGTTCAAGTGGTCCACGATGGAAGTCGGGATTGGCTGCGGTACAAGCGAGGGCTGGGGCGAGTTCAACGCGGATCGTGCCGACGATGGTTCTGATGAAGCGAACGAAATCTCTGAAGCCGTCCTCGGCTTCTAATTTTCGGTCTCGCGAACCGTTATCTTTCTTTTCACGTCCCGGCATCCGGCGTTGTCATCGCGGTCTTCGGCATTGTCCCGGCCTCTAGCATTGTCATCCCGGTCTTCGGCGTTGTCATCCCGGACCCCGTTCCGGGATCAGCTTGTTGACATTTTTCTTATTTTTTTTATAATTGTTTCGTTTTTATGGCCCTTGTGGTAACAAAGGAAAAACATGCTTAAAAAAGTCGAAAAAAAATGCTATCAGAAACCCAAGATGAAGGTTCATCCGTTAAAGGTTCAGTCCAAGCTTATGCAGCCAACGAGTCTGCCGGATTCAATGGGTATAGTTATTGATAACTGATGAAAATCCTTAAAGCGGACTTGTCACCCTACAATGGCAAATTTCGAAAATAAAGTATTATACGCGCTCCTACGAATGGCCCTTGACCCTGAATGCAGGCCATCATTATTTCCGTATCGTCTGAACGAAACGGAATGGGAAACCATCCATATGGAGTGTCTCAGGCAGCTTATGGTTGGAGTTGCGTATCGTGCAATTTGCCATTTGCCTAAGGAACAGAAACCGCCAATGGAGCTCATTTATCAATGGGCAAGTGAAGTGGAAGTCATCAAGGGCCAGAACAAGCAACTGAACAGCAAGTCTGCACATCTCACGCAGCTCTTTACCGCACATAACCGCAAAACCGCCGTACTCAAGGGACCTGCCAATGCAAGGCTTTACCCAGACCCTTATATGCGGCAGGCGGGCGACATTGACCTCTGGGTCGAAGGCGGGCGTGATAGCGTTGTTGCTCTTTTGGGTGAATTGGATTTCGCCTTAAGCGACAGGTGCCTTAGGGCACAGCATCATATTTGCTTGGAACCAGACGAAAATGGAATTATTGTAGAAGTTCATCACAGACCGTCGTCTGGAAATTTCAACCCATTCGCAAAAAAACGTTTGCTAAGTTATCTTGAACGTGAAATTTTAAATTTGGAACCTACTTCCGAAGGCTTTTATGTACCTTCGATGAAGTTTGCGCTCATAATGCAGCTTTCACATATCCAAAAACATTTCTTTCAAGACGGCATTGGATTCAAGCAGCTGGTGGACTACTTCATTCTCTTGCGTAATTCTTCGCTCGAAGACCGCAATGAAGTCGTATCCAAGCTTAAGTCGTTTGGACTATACAAGTCTTGTGGTGCAGTGATGTGGATTATGGAATATGTCTTTGAACTGTCTCCCGAAAAAATGCTTGTCAAGCCTGACAAACGCCGCGGCAAGATGATGCTTGCCGAAATAAATGCTGGTGGAAATTTCGGATACAATCCCAAAAAACAGACTTCTCATTTTATAACATGGCTAAAACGCCGATATAGCTTGATTCGCTTGATTACATTCTCTCCAATAGAGGCTATACTGCATGAAATTGACTACTGGAGAAGCTTTATGCGCTACATGCCGCTCCGCATCAAGTACCGCCGACTTTCTGTTCGCAACGTATAATAAACCGTAATTTCTATTTTTTCAATATGTCCGATTTAGTTTATCCCGTTTATAAAGTTCTGTTTAGTTTTTTGCGCTGTGCTGTTGGGAGCGTTGATACTCCGACCATAAAACTGACACCTGTAGAATGGCAAAAGCTTTTCCTCGAGGCCAAACGGCAGTCTGTTCTGGATGTGGTTTTTACTGTTTTTCAAAAGCTTCCCAAGGAAAATCTTCCGCCAAAGCCGTTGCTGATGCACTGGGCTGCCCATGCCGAAGCGACCCGCGACATGAACAAACGCATGAATGCGGAAGCGGCTCGCTTGACCGAGATTTTTAGTAAAGAAGGGCGGCGTACAGCAGTCTTGAAGGGCGCTGCAAATGCTAGGCTTTACCCAGACCCGCTGAGTCGCCAGTGCGGTGACATCGATTTCTGGGTTGAAGGTGGATTCAAAAGTGTCGAAGAATTGCTTCTAAAACTGAAGTTTATCCCGGAACATGAAGAGACTTCATGTCGTCATCATATTCATATGCCGAAGAACGAGGATGGCGTCACTGTGGAAATCCACTATAAGCCGGCATCCGGGAACCCGTACAAGAACGGAGAACTTCAAAAGTACTTGAACAAGGAAATTCTGAACTCGGAACTCGTCCCGGAAGGATTTTATTCGCCAACTATCAAGTTTGCCCTTGTCATGCAGCTTTCGCATTTGCAGCAGCATTTTTACAGCATGGGTCTTGGATTTCGTCAATTCATGGACTACTTCATTTTGCTGAAGCATTCCTCAGAAAGCGACCGACGTGAAGTAGCCGATATAATGAAATCGCTTTACATGCTCAAAGCTTGCAGTGCCGTCATGTGGATGCTCGAAGAAATCTTTGGACTCGACCGTGATTTGATGCTTTGCCCTCCAGATGCTTGGCGCGGGAAAAAGCTCATGAAACTGGCTTTGGATGGCGGAAATTTTGGTCAGTACGATCCGAAACACCAGTCGCGCATCAACGTTTTTGTCCGTTGGTTCAAGGACCGTCTAAGAGCGTTAAGCTGGATTCCGTTTGACCCAATCAATGCAATATTTAAAGAATTAAAATATTGGCGGGCGACTATTTCTGTGATACCGCTCCGTATTAAACGTAGGAAGATTGCTTTATGAGTTTATCTGTTCAAGAGACCCGATATTACAGGGTTGCAGACCATGTGTTTTCGCTAACGGCAAATGCCGGGCTTAGCGATGATTTTTTTGAAAAAAATGCGGATAACTACGCCCCTTTTTCAGTAAGTGCATGCGATTGCCTTTTTTCGATGGATGTTGTCACGGATGCAAAAGCTCCCGTGTTTGTCGAAGAAACTAGGCAAGAAGAGGAAGGTCAGCGGATTGTATGCGGTATTACGCAGCATGGAGAATCGCTCTTTGAATTTTATCTGTTCGATAAATATGTCGGAACATTAGTTTGCTCTAAAGACTATAAAACGGCAAAGCTTTTTGTGCCAGACAGCGAGAATACATCTTACCTCAAATTTGCGGTGAACAACGCCCTGATGGTACTATATGCGATTGCGACGGCACCATTTGATACAGCGCTGTTCCATGCGGCGGTGGTGAACTATCAAGATCGCGGCTACATGTTCCTTGGAAAAAGTGGAACCGGCAAGAGTACGCATGCAAGGCTTTGGCTCAAGTACAATGAAGGTTCGACGCTTTTGAACGATGACAATCCTGTAGTCCGATGCTACAGGACGGCGGACGGCAAGGGCTTTGCGAAAGTTTTCGGTTCGCCCTGGAGTGGAAAGACGCCCTGTTACAAAAACGAGGAATGTGAACTAGGTGGTTTTGTGCTGCTTTCCCAGGCTCCTTTTAACGAAATTTCCCGTTTGCGCGGGGTGCAGGCTTATGCTGCAATTCTCCCTTGCATTTCTGGAAAGCGTTGGGAACGCTCTATTGCCGACGGGTTGCACAATACCGAGAATGCTCTTGCTGCAAATGTTCCCGTGTGGTACTTAAAATGTCTGCCTGACGAGGCCGCCGCGAAACTTTGCCTAAAGACGGTGGCTGAATGAGCGACCCTCGAAAAATTGATGACAGCGCCATTATAGCAGAAGCGATTCGGCTCGTTTCGGATGGTGTAAGCGTCACGTTCCCTGTAAACGGTAGAAGCATGTTGCCGTTCATTGTCGGAGGCCGCGATAGCGTGGTTTTGGAAAAACCGACGGATTTACGAAGGGGAGACATTGTTCTTGCCCTTGTCGAAAATGGAAAATCGAAAGACAAGTTCTATGTTGTACACCGAGTACTTTCTTTGGATGGCGACCACGTGATTCTGATGGGCGACGGTAATTTGGCTTTACGTGAATATTGTAATAAGGTCGATGTCTTTGCCAAGGTCGTTCAGGTGGTGCGTGGAAACGGCAAAAAGTGCTCGATTAACTCGTTTGGATATCGTTTGGCTGCAAAAATCTGGTTTGCTTTGCTACCTTTTAGACGGTATTTTCTTTGGCTTTATAGAAAGGTTCATTAATATGCGTATAAAGAATGGATTTGTGTTGCGCGAAGTGTGCGGCGAACAGGTTATCATGGGTGAAGGTGTCGGTGCACTTGATTTTGGCAAGCTCCTTTGCTTGAACGAAACCGCAGCCTGGCTTTGGCAAAAGGCTTGCGACATGGGCGATTTTACGGCCGATAAACTGGCCGAAGCCTTGTGTGGCGAATACGATGTCTGTGCGGAACAGGCAAAAGCCGATGTCGCCGCAATCGTTGCCGAATGGCAAAAGGTCAACGTGATCGAATGAACTATATCGCCTGGCTATGGCGTGGAACGCGTGGGTTCCGTGTAAACATCGCAATCCGCGTTCTGTTAGGGACTGGGCGTGTGGCGCTCGGTCTTTTGATGATATGGCTGAGCAAGCGCTTTATCGACGAGACGATTCGCACAGGTTCATCGGACGATGTTGTTCGTATGATATTGTTGCTTGTCTCGACTGTGGTCGGGGTGATTATTCTGCGGCTTGTATATTATTACATGACGAATGCCGCCACGGTCAAAAAGTCGAACGCTCTTAGGTTATTCTACTTTGAGACGTTGTTCAGGCGTCAACTTTTTGACGGTCACGAACTCCATTCGGGCGACGTTACGTCAAGGCTATCCAAGGATATTGAAAACATCAGTAACTCCGAGATGGATACGATTCCGCAGATGGCCGTGACCATGATTCAGCTTGTCGGTGCGTTCATGCTCATGCGCTGGTTTGATGCTCGCCTTGCGTGGGCACTGCTGTTGATTACACCCGTGATGGTCGTGATTGGCAAGTTGATTTCGCGCAGGTTGCGGAAGATGACGCTTGCCATCCGTGAAAGCGAAAGCAAAATCCAGATGCAGGTGCAGGAAGGCGTCGAATTCAATGCGGTGTTGCGTTCGCTTGAAAGCGAAAACTGGGTAACAAAACATTTGAACCTTAAACAGGACAAACTTGAACATGAGGTGCTGCGCCGTACCCGCTTTACCGCCGTCGCCCGTTTTGCGATTGGTTCTGCTTTTGGTCTTGGCTATTTGCTTGCCTTTGTATGGGGCGGTCTAGGACTCCGCGACGGAACGATTACGTTCGGCGTGATGTCATCTTTCTTGCAGCTGGTGGGGCAAATCCAGCATCCGATTCTTACCTTGCTTGGGATGGTCCCGCAACTGGTGCATTCAACGGCGAGTATCGACCGCCTGGATGAACTTGAAGCTGGGTGCGGCAACCGTGAGCGCGTTCCTGATGTCGTATTGGACGGTCGTTTGGGCGTGAAATTGGAAAACGTCCGCTTTGCTTACGCCAATGGCGACCGCGAAATTGTCGCCGATTTTTCCCATGACTTTAAGCCCGCTAGCAAAACGGCCATCATGGGGGAGACCGGCAAAGGGAAAACGACGCTCTTCAGGCTTTTGCTCGGCTTTGTCGAACCGGCCTCCGGGAAAATGCAGATTTATTCAGGTCGCAAAGTTTCTCAAGATGACGTTGATGGAAAGAACGTTGCAATTTCCGAAGCGACCCGCCCGAATTTCGTCTATGTGCCGCAAGGGAACACTCTAATGAACGGCTCCATCCGTGACAATCTGCTGTTGGCAAATCCGGAAGCGAGCGAGTCGGAAATGAAAAATGCGTTGCATGTGGCCTGTGCGGATTTCGTACTTGACCTTGCCGGCGGAATTGATTTTGAACTTGGCGAACGCGCACGTGGTTTGAGTGAGGGACAGGCCCAGCGCATTGCGATTGCCCGCGGTCTTTTACGTCCGGGAAACATTTTGCTTTTCGACGAAATCAGTTCTTCGTTGGACGAGGGAACCGAAACGGAACTGTATAAACGTTTGTTTGCGGCATTCCCTGAAAAAACGATGATTTTTGTGACGCACCGCACAGCGGTTTGTGCAATTTGTGACGAGACCATTCGTCTGTAACGGTAGTCACAATTTTCTTTTTACATTACCGCCATATTCAATATCTAATCTTTTTTTACTTGATTTTCACATACCAAATTTCTAAATATACGCATGGACAGGTTGGTGTGTGGAGGTTATATGTTTATTTCTCGTATTGTGCCTTTCTGCGTAGCAGCGGCAATTACCACAACATTCGCAGTTCTTGATTTGCCCAATGCGCAACCCAAAGTGGATGCTGCTTATTGGAATGCCGCGCTTGACAGCACGTGGCAAGGACTTATTCGCCGAAATATCCAGCCCTATAGTGCCGGTGTAGGCCTAATTCACCGCCCCAAGAGCGAAGCTCCTGGCGATGCTGTGAGTGAAGGCGTTGGATACGGCATGCTTGTCGCGCTTTATGCAAATGACCAGGCCTCTTTCAACAAGATGTGGGACGAGGCCAATTCCACGATGTGGGGAAAATGCTATTACAACTGGCAGATGTCCGTTGATGGTAAAATTGTTGGAATGGGCGCTGCCTCCGATGCCGAAGAAGATATCGCCCTTGCGTTGATTTTTGCAGACAAACTTGTATCAGCGGGCAAGTGGAAAGCATATACTTCCACAAAATTCGGTTACGATTACAAAACCCATGCGCAGAAAATTCTCGATTGCATGTGGAGTTCCGAACAGGTGACCAGTGACGGCATTCTCGCTCCGGGAGCAGGGTGGGGCGGGCGCTCGTTTGTGAATCCGGGATATTTTTCTCCGGCATGGTACAAGATTTTTGCCAAGTTCGATAGCAATGGCGACCGCTGGAACAAGGTTGTCGATAAGTCCTACGAAATCATTTCCAAAAGCCCCGGCTATAGCATGGGCATGGTGCCGGACTGGATGACGCCCGGAGGCGGCTGGGTTGGTTCGGCTGGTCTTGGTTACAACGCTTATTTCGAAAGCAAGGGCTTTTACAAGGATGCCATTCGCATCTTGTGGCGTGTCGCGATTGATGCTATCTGGTTCGATGAACAACGGGCAAAGTCGTTCCTCAAGAATGCGCTGACATTCATTAATTCCAAGGGTGGAGCGAAAGCGGCGAACTTCTACCAAATAGAGAACGCAGGCGAACTTTTGCCGGCCGATGACAAATGGTATGATTTTAACAACTCGAAGGATACGACGACATGGCGCTATCGCCGCGAACATAGCCATTTGACAATCGGCATGTGGGCGACTGCCGCGATGGCGGTGGGCGAGAAAGCAGACCGTATCGCATTCAGCGAAGAAATGGGCAAGTTCTACGAAGGCCGCGATTACTTTGGAAAAGCAAAGGACGAATCCGGTGCGCTTGAAGATACGCTCCACAACGAAATGTATTTCGATCAGTTCCTCGCTTGGTTCGGAACCTCAATGATGAGCGGTGCTTTTGTGAACGTTATCGACGCCATTGACAATCCGAAGGCGGCGACCGTTGGCGATTCATCGTCACTGACTCCTTCAAGGATTTCTGTTGGCCGCTTCGCTACGGTTGCGGGTTTGAAAGTCAATCACTTGGACGGAGCCGTTTTGATGTCTGTTCCTGAGAATGCAAACTGGAGCATTTTCGACTTGAACGGGCAAATGGTAGCCCAGTTTGCCGGTAAAGATTTCCTTTGGAAAACGCGTGGACAAAGTGGAATTTATATTGTGAAAGCGGCTTCCCGCAATCGCGTTTATTCACGTAAAATATCCGTGCGATAATCTTCACATGGATGCGCCTAGACCCCTCCCTCCCTCCTTAAGGGTCTAGGCGCTTTTTCTCCTAACAACAAATTTTAATTCTAAGTTCTGCCGACTAAAACTTCACTGGATGGGGCAAAGCCCCTACTCCTTGGCTCGGTTATAAAAATGAGTGAACTCATTTTTGCAACACTCGCCTTTTGAGTAGTCTTCCGGCTGGCGCCGTTCAGGATGACGTCCCTAAGTTCTACTATCTAAACGCTCCAGTAGCGTATCGCAGATTTCGCTCAGCATGCGTTCGTGCGTGCAGACTTCGGGCGAAACGCCTTCGATACTGCCTGTCGTATAGAACGATGTGCAGGCGCATTCATGCGCACAGCAACGGTAACGGATATCGCAACCTTCGCATTCTTTTTTGTCGCTATCCAAAAATTCACGGATTTCTTCGCAAGCAGCTTCATCAAATCCGGTAAAGACATTCCCCTGCACGTAACGGGTGTTTGAGTTTGAGGTGATAAATCGCGTGCAGGGGAAAATGTTTCCATTTGTGGCTACGCCGACCGCTCCATTATAGACGTGACAAGAATAGAGCCTGTAACGCGAATTTATAAGAGCCAGCTTTACCTTGTCATGAATCGTTCCGATAAAGACTTTATCGCCTTTTTCGCGGCATTCCTTCCAATATTTTGCCATTTTCTGGTATTGCAAGGCAAGCCTGTCAAAATCGTCTCCGCTCCATTTGCCATCAAAATCGACGCTTGTGGTAAGGCTCTGGAATCCTTGTTCGTGCAGCCATTTGACGCTCTCGAAAACAGTTTCGATATGTGGACGCGTAATTGTGCTTAATGCTACCGCGCCGAGTTTTACAAAACGAGGAATGTTCTTTTCGATGGCCTTGAAACTGCCAGTCCCGCTTACAGTTCGGCGGGCGATGTCGTGGTGATGTTCCGGGCCGTCGAGCGAAAGGTAAATGCAGAAATGTTCCTTTTCGCAAAAATCGAAAAATTCATCGTCGAATAGCGTGCCGTTCGTATTGACGGCAAACTGCAACTTGAAATTTTTTGAAATTTTGCCTTCGTCTATGGCTTCATCGACAACCGCCTTTGCGAATTCGACACCTTTATAAATGGCGTCTCTTCGCAAAAGCGGCTCCCCCCCAAAGAACGTGATGTTCAGATACTGTTGTTTAAAGTAAATCGTGCGTTTGAGCGCGATACGAATCGCCTGTTCGAGCGTAGCATCATCCATGACCGTTTTGCGGTCAGCCTGCGTCTCTTTGTAATAGCAGTAAGTGCAGCGTAAATTACACTGTTCTGTAAGGCAAAGGACTAGGTTCATGCGATATCGTTTGTTTCTAAGGTGGTGACCATGCTTTCGATGAGGCATCCCGGACTGTTGGGGTCTTCACAAAGGTGAATGCGAATAAGCGAGTCTTTGATTGCAGGGAAATCGGTTGGGATAGGCGTCAAATCAATTTCTGGATTATTCTTGATGATTTCGTCGTTGGCACTTGAACTGCTTGGCGGAACGGTTGGTGATGAATAAACGTGAGGTATGCCGGATGATATTATTGAAGAACTGATAGGGCGTGATACTGGTTGCGATGCCGAAGAAAGCGCTTCGATGGCGGAACTGCTGTAATGCTCATAGCTTTTGGGTATGTCGATAACTTTGCTGGAACTGGACTGCGCCTGCTCCTCGCTAGAACTGCTTACAGCGGTATCGTTAGAATTGTTGATATCGGGTTCGTTATCGTTACGCAAAGCCGATGAGGGATCTTCGCAAGCGGTCATGCTGACAGTTGTAATCCCCAAAGCGACAGCAAACGCGCTTTTGGCGATGCTGCTAATATTTGAACTTCCGATGACTTTTTTCTTTTCGATTTTCATAAATGTTCTTATGCTGTAATGTCGTCTAGTTCAAATGTGGTCACCATGCTCATGACATGGATATTATAGCATTTTGTACCTGTTGAATCTGTTTGAACTTCATTGCATAGATGCACATTGAGCGTATCGATTTTGGGTGTTGGTAGAGTATCGATTGGGAAAATGCTTGGATTGACATTTATTGAGTCTCTGGGATAGACAATAGGGTATTCGCCGGAATTGGAGGAATTGGGTGTAATATCTGACGATTTATTTGTAGTGTCTTGTGCAAGAACGTTAGAAGAACTGCTAGAGACGGGCTGCGGCGCTCTGGCGGATGAAACGCCTGAGGATATGTAAGATGAAGAATATTTTTTGCTCGGTGCTGCCGCTGAAGAAAGGGCTTCGATGACAGAACTGCTGACCGCTTCGTGGCTTGAAGGAATATCGACAATTTGACTTGAACTCGATGCGTCCGCATTAAGTTCGTTGGGTTCTACAGTTGATTCTGTTTGGGTTTCTGTATTTGATCTTGCCGGAACAGGGTCTTGTGTGGGGCCTGCAATGCTATCGGAGTTTTCGCTACAACCGCTAACGGCTGCGGTTGCGGCTATTCCAAAAGCTGCTGCGATGGCGGTTCTTGCCGCATTTGAAAATTTGAAGTTGCTTGTTACCCTTTTTTTCTCTATTTTCATATAAAATCCTCCAAAAACACTACATATTATCAATATAGATTGTTTTGGAGTTTAAAGACCTTTTTTAGCTTGTTTTAAGTGAGCCGCCCGCACGATTTTGTTGCATGCGTTGCATATAGAGAATATGGGGGGAACAGGAACCATTTTTTTCCCGTTCTCTTGTCTATTTAAGCAATGATTTCGTCGCGTTCGAAGTCGTGACATTGCTGAATGTAAATCCGTCGCCGCTATAGCTCGATGACGATTGGGGGCATATGATGACTTGAACTCCGAATTCGGTTTGATACTTTACTGTGGTTCCGTCTGGAACGCATTTGCAGGGATCGGTAGAAGGGAATGGGGGAGGACATTCTTGGTAATCAGGGAGGGTGTCTCCAAATTTAAAAGAACTTGAAGATAGGTTTGGCGGAACTGTTGCGGAACTAACCGGGGTGGCCGAGGTACTTGCGGGCTGTTCGGCGGAGGAGAGGGCGTTTGCGGAGCTGCTTGCGGGCTGTGCTTCAGAAGACGCTGGGACTATTGCGGGACTGTTCGCGGGTTCGGCTGCTGACGAAAGTGCTTCGAGAATTTCGCTGCTGATGGCTTCATGGCTTTGTGAAATGTCAAGGTATTTGCTGCTAGAAGAAAAATTTTGTTGGCTGTCGGAGCTTTCTTTTGTCGGGCCGTTTGGTACTGTATCTGACGTGGGATCCGTTGACATATCCCCGTCGCAAGCGAATATTGTTACCGATGTAACTATTCCAAGCGATGTAGCGATTGCTTTTTTGGCGATGGACGAAAGTTTTGTGCGCCTCTCGACTTTTTTCTTTTCGATATTCAAAACAAAGCTCCTTCTCCCATTACGCCTCTTATAAAATACTTTACTTTTGATCTGCTAGGGTAGAATTTTGAGCTATAAATAATTTTTACGTTGAGGAGGCAAAAACAACAGCTTTCGAATGATTTATGCAAAAAAACGCTCGGTTTCCCGAACGTCATAATTAAAATTGTCATCCTGACACCGAAGGTGGAAGACAACTCAGAAGGCGAGTGTTGCGACCATGCTTGCATGGGCATAACCGAGCCAAAGAGTTGGGGCGTAGCCCCATCCAGTTAAGTTTTATTACAAGATATAACTGGATCGACGCTTCGCGTCCGAGGCTTCGGCTCAGAAATAGGTTTGCGAGCAACCTGCTTCATTCGCCTCGCTCTCGTTTCTTCGGGCTTTGCCCTCAGAATGACGCACAATGACTAATGACTAGCCGCTATGTCTTATCTTCGCCGCGGAGCATGATGACCTTGCCCGTGCGGATGTACTCGACGATTTCGAACTTCTGCAACAAGCTCTTGAGGGTATCGACCTTCATGCTGTTTCCCGTAATCTGGATAATCATGGAAGTGGCGGTCATATCGACGGTATTGGCGTGGAAATGGTCGCAGAGCTGCAGAATTTCGGTACGCTGGTCGGGAGTGCAACGAACCTTGATAAGGGCAAGTTCCTTTTCGACAGCGTCCGTACCGGTATGGTCCTTCGCCTGTACCACGTCCACGAGCTTTTCGAGCTGCTTGATGATTTGCATCAAGATTTCGGGATTACCGTGAGCGATGATGTTCATGCGGCTGAAGTTCGGGTCGAGCGTGGGGGAGACAACGAGGGAATCGATGTTGTAACCACGACGGGAGAACACGAGAGCGATGCGCACGAGCACGCCCGGGCGGTTTGCCACTAACAAGCTAATAGAATGTGCGATATCTTTCATTTTGAGTCCTCCTATTACGTCGATCCAGTGG
>JAFWRL010000252.1 GCA_017520105.1 Fibrobacter sp. | reverse complement strand
GTTTTTGCCCAGCTAAGAGCTCCGCGGACGTGGGTGAGGCGGCTGTCGTACTTGTCGCCGATGGTGGAACCCGGACCCTGTGCAGCGTGTCCGCCGGTACCGTTTTTGCGGGTGAAGTCGCCGCCTTGGATCATGAAGTCCTTGATGATGCGGTGGAACGGAGCGCCGTCGTACTTGCCCTGCTTGGCAAGTTCAATGAAGTTCGTGGCGCATTCGCCGACGATTTCTTCGAAAAGGCGGAGCTTCATCGTGCCGTGGTTGGTTTTCATGATGGCGATGGTTTCGCCTGCCTGCGGTTTGTCGAGCTGGTTAAAGGACATTTTGACTCCTTGAAAGGTTTGTGGTCGGGGCTCTGCCCCTGTGAGGTCGCTACGCTTTGGGGTATGAGGGGCTTTTGCCGTGAATCATACGAACAGTGATTGTAGCGGTTTGCTTTTGCTCATATATATAAAAAATAGGGGGTGATTTACAACATGCGGGTGAAAAAAGCCATTGAAAAAATCTAATTTCTACAAAAACTCAAAACGAGCGGCGCGAGTGACCTCATACCTCAGAGGGCGCGAAGCGACCGACCTGATACCTATATGAATGATAACTGCAAAAAAGTAAGTGAACTTTTAACCGCCCAGACGATGGAATTCGCCTTGGACGAAATGGCAGCGAAGATTGCGAAAATGCATCCGTCTGCCGACAACATGATTGTGCTTGGCATGGCTAGCCGCGGTATCCCGCTGGCAAAGAAACTGACAGAGCGCCTTTCCCAGAAGTTCGGGAAGCCTATCGAGATGGGGAGCCTCGATGCCACGTTCTACCGCGATGACTTCCACTACCGCAAGAAAGTGGCTACCGAGATGCGCTTTACCGAAATGCCCGCCACCGTAGAAAACAAGACCGTGATTCTCGTCGATGACGTGCTTTACACGGGCCGTTCTTCGCTTGCTGCCATGCGTGCGATTTTGGACCTTGGGCGCCCGGCGGCGATTCGCCTTTGTGTGCTCGTCGATCGCGGACACCGCGAACTCCCGATTGCACCGGATTGCGTCGGCCTCACGGTCGAGACGGCTAAGAACCAGGAAGTCCGAGTGCTGATTGACCCGATTGACAAAGAAAATTCCGTTTATCTCGTAGAAGTGGAGGCTTAGCGTGAGCTCTTTGGAAATTAAACACCTGTTTGGACTCCGTGGCGTGTCCAAGCATGATATCCGATTGATTCTGGACCATGCAAAACAGTTCCGCGAAATTCTCGAACGCCCGGTCAAGAAGGTGCCGAGTCTTCGCGGTATGACTGTGGTGAATTTGTTCTTCGAAAACAGCACGCGCACGCGCACGAGCTTTGAACTTGCCGAGAAGCGTCTTTCTGCAGACACGGTGAACTTCACGAGTTCTAACTCTAGCGTCAAGAAGGGCGAAACGCTTGTCGATACGTTGCGTAACATCGAGGCCATGAAAATCGATATCGTGGTCGTCCGTCACAAGGGAACCGGCGTGCCGAAGTTCCTCGCGGACAATAGCAGTGCGATTATCGTGAACGCGGGCGACGGTGCGCATGAACACCCGACGCAGGCTCTCCTCGACATGTTGACGGTCGAAGAAAAGCTCGGGACTCTCGAAGGCAAGAACGTGACCATCATTGGCGATATCCGCCATAGCCGCGTGGCCCGCAGTAATCTCTGGGGCATGACGACGATGGGCGCCCATGTGACGCTTTGCGGACCTTCGACGCTAGTACCCCGCAATACGGAACTGATGGACCAGGTGACGTGGGAACCGGATGTGCAGAAGGCGGTCGCCAATGCCGACGCCATCATCGCGCTCCGCTTGCAGAAGGAACGCATGGATGACGCCCTCCTCCCGAGCATGCGCGAATACCGCAACACGTTCGGCATTACGCAGGAACTTTTGGACTGCGCTAAAGACAAAGTCATCATCATGCATCCGGGGCCAATCAATCGCGGCGTCGAACTGGATTCCGACATCGCTGACGGCGAACATTCTGTTATTCTTGATCAGGTGACCAACGGCGTGGCTGTCCGTATGGCCGTTCTCTTCCTTTTGGCTGGAGGTCGCAACAATGAAAATGCGTAAACCTTGTAAGGGCAATATTTCGAACGTTGTTCTTAAAAATGCAAAGTTCTGGAATGGCAAGTCTTTTGAATTGCGCGACGAAGTCCGCTTGAACGCTTGTGACGGCCGCGAAACGGCCGAGTTCGACTGCAACGGCGCTCTGGTGCTGCCGGCCCTTTTTGGTCTCGGTCTTGATTTTATGGAACCGCTTCGCGATGACGTCTATACGTTTGCAGACGGCTTTGAAGCCATGCGTAAGGGTGGCTTCTATGGCGGCCTTTACGAAAGTGCGGCAAACCCGATTGACGATGCGGATAAGTTTACAGCGATGGTCAACCGCTTCAAGACGGAAGAACTCGGCGGCAAGGACTTTGATATAAAGTTCCTCGGTGCCTACAGCAAGGGCTTCGGTACTGATAGTTTGGCCGAAATGGTGGAACTGGCCGAAGCGGGTGTCGCTGGTTTTGGCGACGGCAGCTGCGCGATTCCGCATTCCCGTTTCCTTCGCCTAGCGATGGAATACGGCAAGATGACGGGCAAGCGATTCTTCTTCCAGCCGATGGACAAGACGCTCCGCCATAGCGGCTGCGTCCACGAAGGCGCTTATTCCGACATGCTGGGCATGAAGGGCATCCCGCGTATCGCGGAGACGATTGCCGCTTACACGATTCTTGAAACTGCGCGGTTCTTGCAGGTACCGGTACATTTCAAACAAGTGACCTGCGGCGAAACGCTCGATCTCGTCTGCCGCGCACGCAAGGTGGGCATTGATGTCACTTGCGATGTGAACTTGTACCATCTGCTCCTGGATGATTCCTGCCTCGAGACGCTGGATTCCGCTTACCACATCCTCCCGCCGATCCGCTCGGCCGCAGACCGCGAGGCGCTGTGGCAGGGCGTTGCCGATGGGACGATTGACGCTATCAGCGTGAACCACACCCCGGTGTTACGTCAGGATACGGTCGTGAACTTCGAAGATTCCGTGCCGGGAGCGCTTTCGCTGGAAGTCGCCCTCCCTGCGATTTGGAACAAGCTTGTGGAACGCGTTGGCGAACAACGTGCCGTAGAACTTCTCTCGACCGCCCCTGCTTGCCTGGCGGGTGCAGCCCCCGCTAAGGACAACGTTGTGGTCCTTTCTCCGGATAGACCGCACATGGTCGTTGAATCTGATTTTGCCGGCCACGTCTGCAATTCTCCGTTCACCGGCAAGGAATTGCCGTCGTCTATCCTCGCTACGTACATCAACGGTGTCTGGACCGAGCTATAGTCAGGTGATGGATGATGTCTAGTGTCTTTCAAGAAGTCTGGAAGATTTTCCAGTATTACGTGCTTCCGGTTCTTCCGTTCGTGGCACTTGTGCTGATTGAAATTCAGCTCATGTACAATCGCCGTGAGAACGAAGAAATGTTCGGTACTGACGCCTTTAACGAAAAAATCAAGGCGTTCGAGTTCACGCCCAAGGAAGTGCGTACTTTGGAAAAACTGGTACGAACATCCAAGTTCGAAAACAAGGATGCCGTGCTGAATTCTTCTGGACTTTTTGAAGCCGCCGTAAACGAATTTTATCGTGTGCGCAATGTGCTTTCAGTTCGCGACGAAACGTTGGATGCTGTTGCTTCGCTTAGATGTAAAATGGACTTTACCGGTTCCAATCCACTGACGATGGTCTGCTCTACGAGACAGTTCAATGTTGGCGACCGTGTTGACTTGGAACTGGAGAATAAACGTGTTTTCAGGCGAGCCCTGATTCTTGAACGCTCTGAAAAAATGTGGAGTGTTCAGCTGGAAGGAGCCGAGGCCGTTGCAAAATCCTTGGTCGGGACGCGCGTGCTGATTCGCTGGACTCGCATGAACGATGCTGTTTATTCTACTAAGCTAGAGGTGATATCTGCAACCCCCGGTAAAATCGTATTCGGCCATGGCGAGCAGCTGGACAAGGAACAACTGCGTAAGTGGGTCCGCGAAGTTGTCGATTTCCCTGTGGAGGCAACATTCCCCGATGGCAAGGTTTGCACGGGCATGTTGTACGACCTTTCCGCAGGGGGTATCCTGCTTGGGCTTCCCGAAGACTGTAAGCCGAACCAGCAAATTTCCATCAGATTTGAACTTCCGACGTTTGGCGAACAGAACGTCGATGTGAAGGTTTTGAACAATTTGGGGCACAGAAACCCCAATTTTCCACAGTATTTTTCCCTCTCGGCAGTGTTTACTGGAGCCTATGCATGGACGCAGGAACGTGTTCTACAGTACATTTTTGAGGTAAATCACAAAGCAAAGGCGAAAAAAACGGCATAAAATGCCGTAAAATCTTAAAAATCAATTACTTAGAGCTTTTTTTCGCTTGACATTCGATGTTTATAAAAGTAGAATTTACATAGGTAATGTTTCCTATCGGAGTTTAATTTTGGCTTTAGGTTTGATTGCTAGAATTCGCGGAGAGCGTGAAACTGTTGGCATAGATGTTGGCCACTACAGCATCAAGTACGTTAAGGTCTATCATGATGCTAACGGTAAAAGGATTGTGCGCGAAGTGGATTTGGAACCCGTTCCAGCGGGCTCTATTATCAATGGTATTATCCAGAGGCGCGAATCCGATGATATGACGGGCGAAAAGAAGGAAAAGGACGGCTTCGACATGCTTGGCGAAGCATTTTCCAAGCTTATGCTTCGTCATCCGATTGATGACAATGTGGATGTTGTGGCATCGGTCAATTGTGGAGCTGGTGAAGGTGGTGTTCTGGTCGATCACATGTCGATCAAGGTTCCGAAGAACGGCAACGAAGATGCCATTATCGTTCAGACCGCGCAGTCCCGTCCGCCCTTTGACGACCAAGACAACGTTCTGGACTACGAGGTCGTCGCTCGTGAAGGGGACGAGGTCAAGGTCAATGTCGTGGCTGCCAAGAATTCCATGCTGGAATCCTGGTCGCAGTTCTTTACGCGGAAGGGCGTTAAGCTTTCTGCTCTGGATGTCGATATTTTTGGACTTCTGAATTCTTTTGTTACAACTGCTTCTGACGAAGACCGCAAAAAGACGACTGCAGTTTTCAATATTGGCGACAACAAGATGAGCGTCGGCTTTATCCAGGACGGCGCGTTCCACTCGGTCAGGTCCATGAATGGCGGTTCGCTGAATGTTATTATTAACAAACTTTCTTCCAGCCTCGACGTCCCGCCTGAAAAGTGCCATGAAATGTTCGAAAAGAACGACTTGAAGGTTATTGAAGGTGTTGCTATTTCCGTGTTGGAAGACGCCATGAAGGTTGCCTTCGAAGAACTGATGTCCCAGATAACGTTTGGTATCCGCTATTTCTCTTCTGCCGAAGACGCTCGACCGCTTGAAAAAATCCTGATTGGCGGTGGTGGTGCAGCGGTTCCCGGACTTTTGGAATACATTGCCGAAAAGACTGGAATTGAAACGGATACAGTCAATCCTTTCCGCTCGGTAGAATGCGATTCTAGTGTTGTCGGTCAGAATGGCATATCTATTGCTTTGTCTAACATTTACGCCCCGGCTTTGGGACTTGCAATGAGGAAGTTCTAATGGCTACGAAGATTAGTAAAGGTAAAGGCTCCAATAAGGCTCTTGCGATTACCATCAACCTTTTGCCTGGTGAACACCGCAAAAAGCAAAAGGATTTGACGTGGGTGACCGACCGCCGTATTGTTTGGCCTACGGTTATATTTATTGTGGCTGTGTTCTGTGTATTGTTCATTTATGCGTACACAGTCGAAACGATTTCGAGCTTGGAAGCGGAGCTCAAGTCTGTAAGGGATGCTGTGGATCGCGAACGCCCGTTGTTGGTGAAGATAAGTCAACTTGAAAAGAGCCAGTCCATCATCAATACCAAGATTAACGCCCTTAAGTCAATACAGATTAACAAGCGTCGTTGGGTGGTGCTGTTCGAGAATATCTCTTCGGTGCTTCCTCCGAATATGTGGCTCCTGAGTCTTTCGCAGGTGAGCGAGTTCAACCTCGAAATGAGAGGCACGACGTTTGATTTTTCTGAAGTGGCAGAATACATGGTCAAGCTCGAAAAACAGACTAGTGTAGAAAAGGTTTCGTTGGTGACCATTTCCACAACGAAGGTCGATGGGGACGAGGCTTACAGCTTCACGCTCAAGATTGACCTCAAGCGTGATTTTGGTGAGGAGGGGTGATTATGGGTGGCCTTAATATAGATTTGAAAGACAAAAAGACTCTGTATGCCTTTATCATGACTCTCGTGATTCTCGTGGCGGGCTATACCGTCTATACCTATGTGTGGGAACCGTTTGTCGAGGAGAGGAAAGGTCTCGAAAGCCAGTTGGAATCTGCAACTAACGAACTCAAAAAGATTGAATCCAAGAAACATCGCGTGGCAGAACTCGAAATGCAACTTGCTCAGGCCGAAAAGGATTTCCAGAAGTTAAAGGAAATGTTCCCGGAAGAGGAAAAGGTGCCGCTGCGTTTACAGGACCTCTATTCTGTGTTGCGCAGTTCCGGTGTGCAAATCCAGAAGTTTAACCCGGAAGGACGTTCCGAGAGAGAGCATTACATCGAAAACCGCTATTCTATTGCGGTCAATTCCGGTTACCACATGCTCGGTTACTTGTTCGCGGAAATCGCAAACTTCAACTATCCGACGGCCATTACGAACTTGAGGCTTTCGCGCTATTCGGGAATCGCTGCTGAAGTGCAGAAGGCTGAATCTCACGGTTGGACTCCGATTACCATGTCGGTGAATTTCAACTTGACCACTTATACATCCAAGAAGGTTGGCAACTAATGAAATGCAAGTTCCTTCTTATGCTGTTATCTAGCGCCGTAGCCTTGCAGGCTGCGCTGATTAAGGATGTCCGCCTTGATTGTGGTGCGAAGAATTGCCAGATGGTATTCCAGTTCGCTTCCGACAAGGATTTGCCGACATTCTTCCAGAAATATGATGATGCTTCCAAGAAATTGACGGTCGGTTTCTCCGAATCGGATTTTGCCCTTGGCGTCGGTGATTACGATGTTGATCAGTCTTCGCCGTTTGTGCGTTCCATGAAGGTGTTCAAGGAACCGTACCGCGGCATGAATTTCTTGAAGATTGAAATGCTGGTGGGCTCCTCCATTACGACGGACAAGAATGCGATTGCGCTCGAAAAGGCTAACTTCCTCCTGAAATTCGGAGCGAAGAACGGCAAGTCCTGGGTGCTTTCTAAGTTGTTTGCAAGCAAGAAGGCTGCCGCCGAAAAGGCCACCCGCGAAGAGGAAAAGCGCTTGGCTGCCGAACGCAAGGCTGCCGAAAAGCAGGCTCTGCTGGATAAGAAGGCTGCCGAGAAGCAAGCTGCACTCGATCGCAAGATTGCTGAACAAGAACGTCAGGCCGCAGCAAAGGCCGCTCGCGAAGAAGAAAAGCGCTTGGCCGCCGAACGCAAGGCTGCCGAAAAGCAGGCTCTGCTGGATAAGAAAGCCGCCGAAAAGCAAGCCGCGATTGACCGCAAGATTGCTGAACAGGGACGCAAGGCCGCCGAGAAAGCTGCCCGCGAAGAGGAAAAACGCTTGGCTACCGAACGCAAAGCCGCCGAAAAGGCTGCGATGCAGGAAGCCTCTGCACCATCTTCTCCTTCGGCACTGCTTCCCGGTATAAAGGAAATGACTGTTCTTATTGGCTCTGGCATGGAACAGTTCCGCCTTGTTACCGAAACGCCTTTGAGTATAGACAAAGTATCGAATGTGAGCGGTACTTTCGTGATAACGGTTTCTATTAATGGCCCCAAGAAGTCTCCAGTGTTCAAGGTCGGTGCCGGTTCTCTTGTGAAATCCGTAGCTTGGGACGCCTATGGTCTTAACCTCCAGCTTTCCGTGGGCGCAAAGCCTGTGATTCTTGTGCAGGAAGGTGCCTTGATTTTGCAGACTTCCGAGAACGCTGTTCGTCGTGACGGATTTGTGTTCTGGGGCGCTCGCCCGGATGGAATTTATGTTCGCGACTGGATGAAGTCTGCGGAACGCGCTCCGGAATTCTCTGACTTTGTTAAAGCTTACGAGAACGAAAGCAAGAAGGTTGTTTCTAGCACGCAGACGTTCCACCTGCGTCCTGTACTGCGCGAATTGATTGTCGTTGCTGACGAAACGGAATTCTATGCCGCCCCGAGCGAAAAGTCTCAGGTCATGCAGCGTGTGGTCTTTGGCGACCGCCTCGTGAACATGGACTTGAACGGTCTCTACCGCAAGGTGCAAATCGGAAACAAGATTGGTTACGTGAACCGCCGTGCCGTAAGCTTCTCCGATGAACTTTCCGCAGTCCAGATAGAACGCCTCAAGAAGGTCGATCAGGAACGCGGTGAAAAGCTCACGCAGGGCATGAAGCCTGCCGGAAGCGCTCTTGACGAACTTTATGAAGACCGCGTGACTTACAGTTCCTTTGGTCGTCGTGATCCGTTTGTTGAAATCAAGGGATTGGTCGAAGAAGGTATCAACATCGACCAGGTTGAATTGGTGGGTATCATTTGGGAAGCCGAGGAGCCGGTGGCCATCCTCGTCGAAACCAAAAATCCGAGTGTATCTTACACGCTTAAGGAAGGCGATAAGATCATGAACGGAAAAGTTCTTAAAATCACACAAACTGATGTGCTCTTCTTGATTCAAGAATTCGGGGTGAGCCGTCGCTACTCTATGGGTCTTCCCGATAAATTTGGGGGTCAAAAGTGAAAAAGCTGACTAAAATTCTGACGGTTCTTATTATGGTGGCAAGCCTTGCTACCTCTTGGGCGGCGCCTGCCGAAGGTTCTGTTGCCCCGAATAAGAAGTTGTATGACTTTAACTTCGTGAACATGGACTATGAAGCCATATTCCGTTCTGTGTCAGTCATTGCTGGCGTGGATATCTTGGTGGCTCCTGATGTCAAGGGTAAAATAAGCTTGCGTGTGACCAAGAAAACTTGGCAAGAGACGTTGGACATTATTTGTAATATGAATGATCTCACGTGGGTGATTCAGGACAAGTACATTTCTATCCAGCGCCAGAGTACATACCAGGCCAAACAGAAGAAACTTGCCGATGAAGAAAAACAGGCCGAACAGAATGCTCCGCTTGTTCGTAAGAACTTCCAGATTCATCATGCCAAGGCCGATGAACTTGTCAAGGTCCTTGATAACATGAAGTCCAACCGCGGCAAGATTTCTGTCGTAGAACGCACGAACTCCATCATCGTCTATGATACAGAAAACAAAATCGAACAGATGGCAAATGCCCTCACCGAACTCGATGTTGAAACGCTGCAGATTATGATTACCGCAAAGCTCGTGGTCGTGAACAGCGAACTGGCCCGCGAACTTGGTGTGGACTGGACCGCTGCTGTGGGCTCCGCATCGCTTACTCCGGGTACGGTTACTACTGCAACGGGTGCTGCGGCTGGTTCTAGCAGAATCAGTGGCGCTATCAAGTCTTTCCCGAACAGAGCGTCGCCGGCTGTGGGTAATCCGAGTACCGCCATTACGGCAAGTCTCCTCGACAACAATCTCCAGATTGCGATTTCGAACTTGATGGGTGACGCTTCGACGGAAGTGCTCGCCAGCCCGCAGGTTTCTACGCTCGATAACACCGAAGCCCGTGTGTTCATGGGTGACCAGGTCTCTATCCGCGTGATTGACGATAGCGGTGAATCCTCGACCAAGATGGTGGAAACCGGTATCAAGCTCACCGTGACTCCGCATGTCACTGGCGACAACCGCATTTTGCTCGACCTCTATCCGCAGAACAACTCCTACGGCTATGACGAAAAGGGCGAAATCGTGATTTCGACTCAGGAAGCTAAGACCAAGGTTGTTGTGGCTGACGGTGAAACGGTCGTGATTGGTGGCCTTACTCGTAACGAAAACACGGAAAGCGAAAGCGGCATCCCGTTCCTCAAGGATATTCCGCTTCTCGGAAACCTCTTCAAATACACTCGTAAGTCCATCACGAAGAAGGACCTCGTGATTTTCGTGACGCCGAGAATTATCCGCAATTACATTGGCAACATCCCTATATCAGAAAAGTCCGAAGAAATTTCTGGCAACGCCGCTCCGGAACTCAAGCCTGTTGAAGATACTCAGGCTTCGGGCCAGACTCCGGACGCTCCGGCTCCGGAAAATTCTCACGACGATAGCTGGAATCAGTAATTAGGTTCTTTGAAAAGTGTGAAACGAAATGCCTCGGGTTTGCCGGGGCTTTTTTTGTTGAAAATTCAATTATATGCGATTCTACTTCGCGCGGTCGGTTGCGTAGGCTTTTTCGTTTTATGTCATACTGAACGGCGAAAAGCCGTGAAGTATCCAGTGATGTAATCTGAAAAATGCTTGGCTACCGCACAACAAGCGCGGCGAGGGCGAGTTCCTGGCTCATGCGGGTGGGGCACTTGCCGCTTTTCATTTCGTAGTTGAGGTCGGCGAGGCGGCGCAGCACGCGAATCAATAGCGGCTTACGCCAGCGGCGGCAGCATTCGGCGGCTTGGCCTTTTTTTACGAACATGTAATAGTTCTTGCCGATTTTCTTGGCGGCTTCTTCGGGCGAGACGCCCTTGGCGGTAAGCGAACCGTAGTTCAAGAGCGAGAGCGCGTAGCTGTAGAGCGTGTTAGAAATGCGGATGGCATCCACGCCGCTGTTCAAAAGTTCGTTCAGCTTCTGGACGTAGGCTTTAGCGTCTTGCATCC
>JAFWRL010000251.1 GCA_017520105.1 Fibrobacter sp. | reverse complement strand
TTCTTGAAGTGAGCCGTGATGTCGATATGGCCACAGGAACGAGCCCCCTTGCGCTTGCTGAAATACTGCGGGAAGGTCTGGTTACCCTTGATAGAAGGTGCATTGTTACGGGTGTTCTGGTAAATTTCGTAGGTTGCACCATCAACAGTAAACTCACCCTTCTTCTGGCCCAAGAGGTTCGGACCCGGTTCGCTGAACCAGTCATCAACGATGTAGTATTCAACAAGCGGATCAACCGTCCAACCGTAGATACCGATGTAGTTGTAGCCACCGGCACTATCTTGCTTTTTCCAGCTGAAGTAAGCATCGATGGGACCAACATCATCGTATGTCGATTTTTCGTCGTACTTGAAGCCAACACGGGCAAGGAAGTCGTTGGTGCCGTTCCAGCTGGCCTTGTAAGTACCGTTGTCGTAGAACGACATGGAGTTATTGCCACCCTGATACCAGATTTCGTAGTGGTAAGGAGAGCTACCGACGTTACCCGTCACGCTGGAATTGTTCTGGCCCTGGGTTCTCGTTTCTTTGCCTTCATGGCCCATCTGGTCCTTACAGGCGTCGATCGTGCCAGTAGAATTGCCACCCTTAGAAGAGCTGGACTTGGCCTCAGCAGCACTGGACTTCGGCGTAGAAGCAGAAGAAGTCGGAGAATCCTTGGCGTTGTCAGTCATGTCGAAGTAGGTGTAGTCCACGGAACCCGTAGCGTTACCACCGGCTTCGGTCATAAGCATCACTTCGGTCACGTTACCGAACTTGAGCTGAGCAGAGCCACCGCCCTTGGAACCGCGGAGCTGCTTGTTCTGACCCGTAAAGAGTTCGTCCCACTTGTTGAAGTGTGCAGAAATGTCGATGTGGCCGCACTGACGCGGAGTTTCACGAACGCTGAAGAACTGCACGAACGTGGAAGTGCCCGACTTGGAAGGTTCCTGCTGGCGAAGGAAGGCGTGGATGGTGTACTTGGCGCCATCAACGGTGATTTCGCCGAACTTTTCACCGATGTACTGTTCACTCGGCTTGCTGAACCAGTCATCCACGATGTAGTATTCCGTTTCCGGGTTCTTGGTCCAACCGTAAATACCGATATAGCCGTACTGGGCGTTACCAGTCTTGGTGTACTTATAATCGACTGCAAATTTTTTCGTCTTGTGGCTAATGCCGTTACCATTATACTGGTAACCCACACGAGCCAAGTAGTCGCTAGAACCACTCCAGTTGGCCTTGAACGTACCGTTGTTGTAGTAGGTCATGGAAGCGTTTCCGCCCTGATACCACTGTTCAAAGCCCCACGGGGTTCCACCGATGGAACCAACTCTGTTTCCGCTCACCTGCGAGCCGTTTCCAGAATGACCCATATTGTCATTACAAGCATCAGCCGCGTAAGCTGCGGTAGCCATGCCAAACGCCATCGCAAGCATCACGCCAGCTTTTGACATTTTGGATAGTTTTTTCATAATGTACTCCTCACATTTAGATTTACTACCTCTAATATATGAGCAATCCCCAAAAATGAGACTTTGCAAAGCAAAACTTTGTTGTTGCAAAAAACAACAGTATTTACTTTACATTTGGAGAGAAATAACGGAACGAAACGTCCCAAACCAGGGGATTATTGGGCGTTCATGACGTGTTTTCGCCATTTTCCGCTTTTCCAGCGGCGCCAAAAGATAATCGGGGCCGTACTATAGACAGCAACCACCGTTATCCAGGCGATATGCGCCGGTAAATGGAACACATAGGCGGCAACATACAAAGCCCCCGCCACGCACCAGTTCATGATGGCACAAGCGAACATCACCCACACTGTATCGCCCGCGCCGCGGAGCGCCCCCGCATAAACCACGAGCAGGACTTCAACAAATATATAGAATGTAGCTATCCGCAACATAAATATGCTCATCGGACGCGCCGCCGCAAAAATCGCAAGCGCCCCCTCAGTCGCCTCGGCAACATCCGGCTTAAAGATATCCGTCAACACGCCCGGCAAGAAAATGAAAAAAACGCCCATCAGCAAGGAATAACCCCAGCCGAGTTTGAGCCCCGAATAAGTCGAACGCGTCGCCGCGGCACCATCTTTTGCGCCCACGTACCGCCCGACAAGGCTTGTCGAGGCAACTTCTAGCCCCATCAGCGGCACATATGCCACCATATCCCAGTTGAACATAATGGACGAAGCCGTTGCCGCCTCGGGCCCAAGCGCATGGAACATCAAAATCAATAGCTGAAACGCCGCCATGTTCAAAAACATTTCGACACCAGACGGAATGCCCTTTTGCAGAAGTTCTCGCGTCAAAGGCCAGCTAAACGCAAATGCATACCGTGTGCGGAACCGAGCATGGCAGCTTTTGCCGAAGAACTTCGCAAACAAGATAATCGTGGAAACCAAGTTTCCGATAAGCGTGCCGTATGCCGCCCCCGCGACGCCCATCGCAGGAATCGGCCCACACCCGTAAATCAATACAAAATTACAGGCAACATTCACGAGCATCCCGACAAAGGCTGCCTTCATCACAATTTTCGTCTCGCCGATACCGCTAAAGAAACACGGCGCCGCATTGCGCACCAAGTTGATGATACCACCAAACATCAATATGTTAAAATAAGTCTTCTGGTATTCAAGTTGGTCGGCCGGCAAATGCTCCAGTCCAAACAACAAATGCCCAAGAGGTATAGTCAAGTACAAAAGCGGCACCGAAATCAGCGACAGATACACCGCCTGCATGAACACGCGTGCACAATCCCAGCGTTTTTTGCCTCCCAAACGCTGCGCCACCATCGCCGTCGTGTAGCTAATCGCACCCGTAAAAAATGTGGTGAGCGCAAGCTGTACCGCCCCCGCACCAAGCGCCGCATTCATCTCGGCAGGACCAAGCTTCGAGAGGAACAATCGATCGATAAACGTCATGAACGTGTCAAACGACATCGACAAAAGCATCGGAAGCGCCACCACGAGCACATCCTTCACGTTCCCGTTCTTCTTGAATTTCGACGGTTTATAGAATCTATTTAATAAAGCATCGACCATTGACGTGCAAAGATAGAAAAATCAAAGACTGCGCAACAGGGAAAAAAACTAGCGTTTCAACTTTCGCAATCCTTCAAGGCGGTTGAGCGCTTCGTAGAGCGTTTCGTCTTTCTTCGCGAAATGCAGGCGCACAAGATGGTCCACCGGTTCGCGGAAAAAACTGGAACCAGGCACGGCTGCGACGCCCACCTTCTGCGCCATATCAATGCAGAACTGTTCATCGGGCAACATGGCCCCCGCGCATTTCGCATCACTACAAGAGTCGTGCACTCCGCTAACATTGCGCAATCCATTACGAGAGTCGCTCATGGAACTGCGCGAACCATACCCGAACTCACTAATATCAACGAGTACAAAGTAAGCACCTTGAGGTTCGGTAAAGTTCAAGCCAAGGTCACGCAATCCATTCGTGAACAAATTTTTCATGTGCGTGTAATGCGCCTGCAAACCCATATAATACGAGTCGTCAAAGCGAAGTGCCGTCACCGCAGCCTCCATCAGCGGAGCCGCAGCACCCACCGTCAAAAAGTCATGAACTTTCTTGATGCGTTCCATGACCGGTTCCGCAGCAAGCACATAACCCAAGCGCCAGCCTGTAATCGAATACGTCTTGCTCAAGCTGCTACATTCTATTGTGCGTTCGAACATTCCCGGAAGCGTCGCAATGTACGTATGACGATGCGGGGCGTAAACAATATGCTCGTAAACTTCATCCGTAATCACATATAAATCGTACTTTACCGCAAGCGATGCAATAATCGAAAGTTCTTCGTGCGTAAAGACTTTACCGCTCGGATTTGCCGGATTACAAAGCACAAGCGCCTTCACGCCCGGCTGTGCCATCGCGCTCTCAAGCACGTTCGCATCAAAGCTCAAGTCGTCAGGCGAAAGCGGCACATAAACCGGAGTCGCCCCGCACAAAATCGTATCTGCGGAATAGTTCTCATAAAACGGCGAAAACAGCACCACCTTCTCGCCCGGATTGCACACCGACATCATCGATGCCATCATCGCTTCGGTGCTGCCGCAAGTAATCACAATCTCTTTTTGCGGATCGTAACGCAGTCCGCTAAAATGGAACTGCTTATCGCTCAGAGCCTCGCGGAAATTCTGCGCGCCAAACGTAATCGCATACTGGTGCGGCCCCGAAAGCGCCACCTCCGAGAGCCGCTTCGTCAGCGATTCCGGCGGGTCAAAATCAGGGAACCCCTGCGACAAGTTAATCGCCCCGCAAGCATTCGCAATGCGGGTCATTCGACGGATAACGGAATCAGTAAAAGTTTCGGTACGTTGACTTAACGGTTGCATGGCGGGGAAATTTAAAAAAAATTTCAACCATTGAGCTAATTTCAAATGAATTATCGATAGCGAGTAAGCCAGGCGTTGCGGGCTGGCGTTTGAAGCCCGCTACCCTTCGACAAGCTCAGGGCGGCGGAAAAGGTAGCGGAAACCAAGGCTGAAGCGAGGGAGAGACCTCTCCCTCCCCTTATATAATTTACTGGATCCTTCACGCTTCGCGTTCAGGATGACGTCTTCGAGGATGCTAGCTCCAGAATGACTCAGTTACAAGCATTTTCACCAACATTTCTCTCGTCTTTCGTCTCTAGTCTATCGTCTAATTACTATCTTTGACCCACTATGTTTTCACAGCTGACTGATTCTCTAGAAAATACCCTCAAGAACCTGCGTGGGCAGGGCAAACTTACCGAAGAAAACGTGGCGGAATCGCTGCGTGAGGTGCGTCGTGCGTTCCTCGCTGCCGACGTGAACTTCAACGTGACCCGCGACTTCGTCAAGTCCGTCAAGGAAAAGTCCATGGGCGCCGAAGTGCTCAATTCCGTGACCCCGGGTCAGCAGATTGTGAAGATTATCCACGACGAGCTTGTGGCCGTCATGGGTGGCGAAACTAAGGAAATCAACCTCTCCGGCCCGGCTCCGGTGGGCATCATGGTGGTCGGTCTGCAGGGTTCGGGTAAGACGACTTTCGCAGGCAAGATTGCTCTTTGGATGCGCAGCAAGAAGAAGAGGAAGCCGCTTCTCGTCGCCGCTGACGTTTACC
>JAFWRL010000250.1 GCA_017520105.1 Fibrobacter sp. | reverse complement strand
GCCTTCTGGAGGGTTTCCTTGTAGGTCTTGCCGATAGCCATGACTTCGCCCACGGCCTTCATCTGGGTGCCGAGGCAGTCATCCACGCCGCGGAACTTTTCGAATGCCCAGCGAGCGAACTTGAGCACAACGTAGTCACCGCTCGGGGTGTACTTTTCGAGGGAGCCATCGCGCCAGTACGGAATCTGGTCGAGGGTAAGGCCGGCAGCGAGCTTTGCAGAAACGAGAGCGATCGGAAAGCCGGTAGCCTTGGAAGCAAGAGCGGAGGAGCGAGAGGTACGCGGGTTGATTTCGATAATCACCACGCGGCCCGTCTTCGGGTCGTGAGCGAACTGGACGTTGGTACCGCCAATCACGCCGATGGATTCCACAATCTTGAAAGCATCGCGCTTGAGGCGTTCTTCGAGGGCCTTATCGATGGTGAGGAACGGGGCGGCACAGAAGGAGTCGCCGGTATGCACGCCCACCGGGTCGATGTTTTCGATGAAGCAGATGGCGATCATCTGGTTCTTGGAATCGCGCACGACTTCGACTTCCAGCTCTTCCCAACCGAGGATGGATTCTTCGATGAGGCACTGGTGCGTCATGGAGAGTTCAAGACCGTTGGAGCAGATGGTGCGGAGTTCTTCCACGTTGTAGCAGAAACCGCCGCCTGCACCGCCCATGGTGTAAGCCGGGCGAACAACGACCGGGTAACCGATTTCGGCCACGATCTTTTCGGCTTCTTCCACAGAGTGGCAAATGCCGGAGCGCGGGGTGTCGATGCCGAGCTTCTGCATGGTTTCCTTGAAGACTTCACGGTCTTCGCCGCGTTCGATAGCGTCGAGGTTCACACCGATGACCTTCACGCCGTACTTGTCCAAGACGCCGGCCTTGTTGAGGGCACAAGCGAGGTTCAAGCCAGTCTGACCGCCCAAGTTCGGGAGGAGGGCCTGCGGGCGTTCCTTTTCGATAATCTGGGTGAGGCGGGCGACGTTCAGCGGTTCGATGTAAGTGGCATCGGCCATGACCGGGTCGGTCATGATGGTAGCCGGGTTAGAGTTCACGAGCACGATCTTGTAACCCTGTTCGCGCAGGGCCTTACAAGCCTGGGTGCCGGAATAGTCGAATTCGCAAGCCTGACCGATCACGATCGGGCCAGAACCGATGATAAGGACTTTGTCGATGCCTTCAATCTTCATTTTTTATCTCCGTTTGACTAATTATTAAACTCTTGTGTTAAACTGCCCTGGATCCTTCGCTGCGCTCAGGATGACGCTGGGTAAAAAAAAATGCCGAACCAAACGGTTCAGCAAAATCCAAAAAACTATTAACCTTGAAAAAGCCATCTGCCGTTGCGCAGTGGATTGCGCAAATCGCATTGGGCTTCGACATTGCAAGAATTTGTTTCATCTCTTGTCTAAATCACTCAAGGTTTAAACTTGCGCAAATATAGACAAAAAATGTAAAAGTTTCAATGGCGAAAACGTTATTTCGCCAAAATTCTCCGACTATAATTCGTCCGACAAACCCGGACCATCATCCAGACCATCATCCGGTCCATTATCAGGTCCTTGACAAATGGGAAGATTCGGATCTTCCAAGCATTCATCGGTAGTACTTTCATCCGCGCTCGAAGACGACGAAGAACAGCCCACAACAGTAAAGAGAGCTACGGTAAAGAACATTCCCAAGAAAACGCGTTTCATAAAAACCTCTAAGTTGTTAAGTATCAATACAATAGGCAATCTAGTAAAACTACAGGAAAAAATTCAACAGACAAACAAAAAAGGATTGCCATAAGACAATCCTTTCTTTTGCGAAAAGCAAATCCAGCTCAGAAATTACTTCTTAGCCTTGCTCTTGGCAGCGTCAGCCTTGAGAGCTGCACCAGCCTTGAAGCCGACGGTCTTGGAAGCCTTGATCTTGATGGTAGCACCAGTCTGCGGGTTGCGGCCAGTACGAGCAGCGCGGGACTTCACAGCGAAAGTACCGAAACCGATCAACTGGACGTTGCCGTCCTTCTTGAGGCCAGCGGCGATACCGTCGAGAACTGCGTCGATAGCACGAGCAGCAGCAGCCTTGGATTCAACGCCTGCTTCCTTGTTGGCGAGCACGGCTTCAATGAGATCTTGTTTGTTCATTTTTTAACTCCTTGAGTCAGATTTGTGAAATGTTTGGTAATATTATACTTTTTTTTTCTTAAGGTAGAATAGAATAATTTGAAAAAAATGTTTTAAAAGCCCATAAATCAAGCCTTGGGAGCCAGTCTGCCCGATTCCTCGACATACTGGTCGGCCTTGGTTCTAAGCTTTTCTATATAGACCAGGCAAAGGCACGTAAACGGGATAGCCACCAAAAGTCCCAAGAACCCGAGCAGCTTACCCCAGATCGAGAGCGAAAGGAGGATTCCCACTGGAGGAAGGTTCATCGACTTTCCGATGATATGCGGAACCAGGAAAAAGTCCTGAATGATTTGCACAATAAGATAGACCGCAAGAATAATCAACGCCACCTCCCAGAACGGCATTCCTTTGTCTAGAGCGTAAACCACCGCCAGTAGAAGGGCCAAGGGAATCGTCGTCAACTGCATGTACGGGATCATGTTTAACGCGCCAGAAAAAAGTCCAAACGCAACGCCCATAGGCAGTCCAATAACGCTAAACCCAATCGCATAGAGAATTCCGACCGACAGTGCCACCATGGATTGAGCACGGAAATACGTTCCCATAAATTTGTCTATAGAACTTGCAAACTCACCCGATTCACGGCGGTAGCGTCTCGGAATCAAGCGTCTAACA
The DNA here is from genome assembly GCA_017520105.1 of Fibrobacter sp. Next base: position 10,318 of record JAFWRL010000250.1, on the reverse strand, counting down.
CCTTTTTTTATTTTGTGCATATCCAGCATAATGAAGACAAGGTACATAAAGACGATTGCCGCACTCGAGATACCGACAAGAATCGTCGAGGTTTTCGAAAGCACGCCCCAAGCGCTCGGAAGAATTTTATCCGAAATAGTCTGTACCACGCTCCACACATCAAGCGATTCCATTGCCTCGGCAACGCCATCCCATGAAATCAGGGACTTCACGGAAGTCCACATATCCGCAGGAAGGAACGTCATTATACGGTCACTCCAAGTCGAATCCGTAAACACCCTCGAAAGAAGCGTTCCCAAATATTGGACTTCGTGCACGACCCTCGGCACAAAAAAGTACATACAGCCACCAATAATCACAGCACAGGCAAGAATCACGACAATCACAGCGATTACGCGATAGCGGAACTTTATTTGCAACCAACAAACTAAAGGGTCCATAATATAGGCAATCAAGAAAGCCGCAAAAAATGGGAAAAGGACCCCTCTTAAGTAGTTCAGCACATATAGGGACACGCCGACAGCAACCGCAATCAGCACATAGCGCATCACCCTATCAAGCGTCCAGTTTCTTTGCATCTTTACCCCCGCGTGTTTTCAAGGCATATACACAGAACAGAACAAAGCCAAGCAAAATGCAAGCAAGCACTCCGTACAAAGTTTTTCTATTTTCCGCATTATCCTTCCAAATGCGGACATAACGGATTTCCATTTCGTCAGGAATACCGCGAAGCGTAGAACTTCCACTGACAACTTCAAAGAACGAGGCCCGTCCCAAATACGTCATACCGTCATCTTTTTCAAGGCCCTGCGAAGAGAACCACCATTCCGGAACCTTAAACTCGCTCAGAGCAATCTTACTCACGGCAAAGCGTTCCTTGGAGCCACCCATCAGCAAATATGGAGCCGAAGGAATATCCTTTTCCAGGACACGGAGCGTCGCATAATCACCATTGCGCGTATAGACCGGGTCATCCGTCAAAATGCGGAGTTTCATGGAGTTCATCCGTTTCGACGCCACATGTACTTCAATGGAATCAAACTTCGTCAAGTCCAAAAGACCGGACGGACGACGATTCGCAGATTTCAAATTAAAACCGACACCAGCGTAAGTAAACGCTTTTCCAGTACGGATGTTCACGGACGCAATGAGAAGCGTATCCGTCAGCTGCACTTCGCTTGTCGAAAATCCTCCCACAGCGCTATCGTTCAGCGGAAAGAGCTCAAACGTTCGTTCTGGGAAAAGTTCAACAAAACCATTCCCACTACGAGAATACAAAAAGCCCCACGCAACAAGCAAGGCTAGAAAAATGGACACTCCCAACCATTTATTCTTTTTCATCATGCACCTTCACAGGATGTCTGCGTCCTATGGCAACAATCATGAGGCCGAGAATCATGAACAGGAATATACCGTAATTTCTATTACTGACACCGCTCACAGAAATCTCTCTAACGTTTACAACAAAGTTCTTTCCACGAGGCTGTTTCCATCCAGTTGATATTTCTACGCGGGCAACACTTTCATGATGCGGACGATTCCACGAACGTTTCACGCCGAGATTATCATACCAGAAATCAGGAATGTAAAGTTGCTCAAAAGGTATCGCAATTTTATTGCGACCCGATTTTACCGGAACTTCCTTCAACAACAACCTAAATGTTTCCGGTCTGTTCAATTCAGTCACATCCGGGTCATACGTCCAAGTCTTTACATTTATTTCAGCCGTTCCCACAGCATCAATATCTAGATAAAGAGTATCTACATTTTTCCAGTTGTGGAAGTTTTTTTCACCATTCGGATCAAAGTCGAACACCAACCCGCACCAAGCCGACTTTTTCTCGTCCGCGCCAAGCGTGCACTGGAACGAAACAAGAGAATCCGAAGAATCAAACAGAACAACAGAAGTGCCGCCATCTGCGTTATCGTCATAAGCGGATACTTTCGCACCATCCCCTAACGGGAAAACACTTTCCGCAAAACGTTCTTTTGGAAGCATCACATATATTGCAATAACAATAACAGCAATGATTGCCAAAATTGTATATGATTTTTTCATTTACTCAAAAAATTTCCTTAAAGTTCGATTGTACTGAATCAAATCAAGAGGATCTTCTTCCTCGACCTTCTCGCCAAACAGCTTCGTCACAAGCGAATCAATCCAGCGGATAAAGAAAAAGTGATGTTTACCTTCTCTTGCCTGCGGAGCGGCCTTGATATCAAGCGACCACTGCAAAAGTTCCTTCACCTTGGACGGTGGCAGGTGGAATGTTTCACAGCAAGTCGTCACGTAGCCGTCAAAACCGTAATGCGGAAGCTTGCCCTTCACGAGCGGGGCCCCATGGTCAATGCATACAGGATTTTCACAAGGCGGATCCTGAACATTTTTCTTCTTCAGGTCTTCAAGCCACAATTCACGCGTCTTGTCCGTGAGCCCACCGTAAAAGGCGAACGTCTGGTTGCACGGGAAAAAGATGGAATAGCATTTGGGGCAAAACCGCAAATCAAGGTTTACAATTTTCAGAGACTCAACCTCTGAACCGCAAAAAGAACATTTACACATGTAGATTAATATAGATAATAGACGAGAGACGATAAATGCATAAGGCGAACATCGCGAAAAAAAACTTGTTTTTTTACATGATTGAGCCAAACATTTAGCACGAAGTGCAAAGACGAGAGATGAGAGAAAATAGTATTTAGGGGAAAGCTTTCCCCTGGCTCGCACTTTGTTGCTCACCACCCCTTCAAGCGGGCACATCCCGCAACGCCCTGTTTTTACATATCACTAGTAACTAGTATCTAGTAACTATTAACTAAATTTACCAGCATGGCTAAAGTAGTTCAGATTACCGCAGAAAATTTTGAAACCGAGGTGATTCAAGCCTCCGAAACCCGCGCTGTTGCAATTCTCTTTTCTTCCGCAGAATACCCCGATTGCGCTCCCTATTCTCAATTGCTCGGTCAGCTTTCGACGAGCATGGACTTCACGCTTGGCGTCGTGAGTTGCGACGACCGCGAAAACATGCGCCTCATCCAGATGTTCCGCGTGCAGTCCGTCCCCGAAATACACATGGTCGATAAAGGGCAAATAGCAGATGTCATTCAGGGAGTTCTCCCAGAAGCAGACCTCAAGAAACGTCTCGAAAAGTTTTTCGTCTCCGACGAACAGCGTTTCCAGACAGCACTCGAAGACGCCATCGCCCAAAAGAACTTTGACCAGGCGCTTCCGATGCTCGACGAAGCCCTCTCCAAGACGCCAAACGACAAGAAACTCCAACTCCTCTGGGCCAAAGCAAACCTCGGACTCGGCGACACCGCCAAAGCAAAAGACATCCTCGCCAAGTTCACCGAAGCCGACGACCAGTACCGCGAAGCGAAATCGCTTTTGGAACTTCTCGACTTCCACGCCGAAGCCGCCAAGAAGGACGTCCAGGGCAAGGAGGCCATCGTCTATCACGAAGCATGCAAACTCGCCTGCGAAGAACACTTTGAAGACGCCCTCCAGGCATTCCTGAATTTGTTCGTCGAAGCCCCCGACTGGAACGACGGCGCAGCAAAGAAAGCCATGCTCACGCTATTCGGCGTACTCGGCCCCAAGCACGAACTCACCTGGAAGTACCGCGCCAAACTCAACACGATGATGTTTATCTAAAATGACTCTACTCCTCGCCATTATTTTCTTTGTCTTTGTCGTGGGCGCTCTCATTCACGGGTATTTTTCTTTTGCCAACGTGGAATACAGTTTTCGCGAGCACCCTGTACAGTTCATCGTCGTTCTTCTCATCATGCTCGGTGCGGCCATACTTTGTACTTACCTATTCCTTAAAGAAGTCGGCGTCCTAAAATAAGCCTCACAAAACCATATGAAAAAACGCAGCCTCAACAGCTGCGTTTTTCACATTTCACTTTTAATTTATCTACACTTAGCGTTTGCGATATCCAACAAATTCTTGTAGGCAGCCATGCACTTCCTGTGGTCTATCGTCCCCTCGGTGTAAGAATAGCATTCGCCAAGCTTTTTATTCGCCTTGTCACGTTCCTTGCACACCTTCTTCGGAGCCGGTTCAGACTGTTTTACATTATTCTGATTCTGAACCGGAGCCGGAGCAGCAGCCGGAGCATCGTAGGAATAGACAAGCACTTCGATTCGGTTGTTCTTCGCACGGTTATCCGGAGTCGTATTCGGCACCATAGGTTCATCACCACCCTTGCCCGTTACAACAATATCCTTGGCCGAAAGCCCCGACATCACCAGGTAACTTTTCACTTCTTCAGCACGTTTTGCCGAAAGAGCGCGGTTTCTTTCCGGGCGATCCAGATTATCCGTATGGGAGATAATTTCAATCGTCTTTCCCTGATAGTTTCTCAGATGGTCTGCAGCTCTCTTCAACCCCGCCGTAGATTCCTTCGTAAAGCGGGATTGCCCCACAGGGAACGACACATTCTGCATGACAAACTTTTCCAGGACAGTCCTGTTAGCCGCAGACTTGACCGTCTGTGCGGCCTGATTTTGCGAAGCAGACGTATTCGCCGGTTGAGCCTTCGGAGCCCCATACGACGGAGAATTCTTAACACAACGGACTTTGTTCGTATAAGCGTCCCCATGCTTGAAATATGGGGTTCCCTTTGCGCGGACAGCATTATACTTCCAATCCACATAAGTCATTTCGTTGCCACTCTTCGTAGAAGTCCAGTAGCCACGCTTGAAATCGAAGTTCATACTGCACGGATTTTCCTTCGTCTCAGAATTGGTTTTCCTGCGCTTGTCGTTGGCATGCATTTCAAAATCCGTTGCCTTGGAGAAGAGTTCCTCGAAATCCGACTGTTCAGGAACATGCCAGCCACTCGGACAAGCTCTATCAAGATTCCTCGCTTCCATTTCGTCAATGCGGTCAAGAACCATGTCTTCGGCCTGCCAGACTTGATCGCCAATTTTGAGCGTCCTGTAGGTCTTTCCCGAGCGGTCCATCATGCCACCAAGACGGTCCTTGCAGGCAGCTTCCCAGTTCTGGATACAGCGGACAGAATAAGCGTTCGCCTTACGTCCCTGGTACGCAAAATTTTCAAGGTTCGTACCTCTAAAGCTCATAGCGTCGGCCTTGTCGCCACCCTTGTCGTCGCCAAGCCAAAAGAACGCTCGGTTGCCCAAATCAATATAGCTTTCACCATCGACATAGTAACCGCCATCAAGCACTCTAAAGCTATTCAGATTGAAATCTTGATAGTTGAGATCATCACCCGTAGGCAGGCTCCACCCATCCGGGCAAGCTCTTTTAGCAGAGCTCCACGTATAAAGTCTTCCGTAACGGTCGCAATTCTGGAGATTGTTGTCATAGCAGTAACTTTCAGGCAGACGGAACTTCAAGTTTTCGGCCATCCACACGCGATCGCCAATTTTCACCGTCGCATAACGTTCACCGTCACGATTATCAATCAACAGATTCTTCGAAGCATCGTAAGTCGATGTATTCTGGTACTTGGATGCCATAATCGGATCCGTATAGGTCGCCTGCTGGGGCTGAGTCGGTCGCGAGCTCAGCAAAGCGCGTTCATCATCAGAAATACTGCAATCGTATCCCTGCGGCAAACTTCCGAAATAGTAATTGTATTTGTCCGGCGTAACCCAGATTTCGCTACCGCCAAAAGACGAGGTCATAAAAGAACGCGGATAGTTAGCGCACCTGTAAAGCACACCGGCGCAACGATCATCCTTCTTTTCCGTTCTAAACGTTTCTTCCATATCCGGGCAACGCCAGTAACACGAATTTCCGAACATGTCGTCAAAGCCACAAGTAACCACAGTTTTGTCAGCAGAAGTTGCGGCCAAAGCCGATTCTGCAGCAAGGAGAGTGGCAACTACAGCTAGAGCGTACTTTTTATTCATATAGACTCCGAATTCCAACACGGTTAAACGTGCATGATATTTTGATTAGACCAAAAATACAAAATTTCAAAATTCATTTTCCAGTCGATCGCCGTTTTTTAAGTCATTTAACGTCACTTAAATTCAGCTGTCCATTCTTTTGAAAATATCCGTTTACAAACAGGGGCGAAATTCTACAATTTTTTTCAACGAGAATTTTCTATACTATGAAGATGCCCCACGGAATAAAGATTGTACTTGCCCTGTTTCTCTTTACGCTTGTTTCATCAGCAAGCGCACTTGTCATCAGGACCAATACAGATAATATCCAGTCCAAAGAAGGCAACCTAGAACTCACTCAATTCGAAGACGGAAGCGGCAGCACATGTACAATGTTTTTTGGTGAACCAGCCTCCATAAGAAAAGATGGCGGCCCAAAAGTTCTTTTAAAAACATCTTCAGGCTGTATCGGATGGGTCGAAAAAAGATATCTGCAATACGTGCCATTCCCAAAATATACCTTGGCTCCCTATGATGATGACAACGATAATTTGCCCCTACTTGGCCACATGCATGACGAGGCCGATTCTATCGCCTTATTCTACGGAGATTCAACCCTGCAGAACATTACATCAATCGAGCAATTCATTCATCGTCATAACGAAATCAGGGACTCCCTCTACCGTTACATTATGAGCCATCCCGAAAAAACCATTGAACATTGGGAATTTCTAAAACCGCGCCTAAAGCGAAAAACAAAATACTCTTACGAAAAAAGAACGAACAACGTATTCTTCGCTAGAATGGAATGGGACAGCTTGACAACAGCATTCAGTCTTGAATCCGATTCGATATTCGATTCCATCTACACGGCAAACCGTTCTCAATATTCAAAATCCTTGCAAAAAATCCGGCCAAATAAACGACGATTAATCACAATCGCCATTCTAGATTACGAGAATCACCTCCGCACAAAGAACGGCAAACCCAAAGATGACTTGTGGTTCATGAACATCATTGAAATGCAATCCCTCGCAGATTCTATCGTACGAGAAGAACCCCAATACGACACAATTATCTATAAACACCATTATCATATAGGTACAAACGCCTATAGCACAAACACATTGCCCAAAAGATATTCTCGAAAAGAGGCACCTTCTTATTATTTTGCCGGGGGAATCAATTATTCACACGCCATAGGCAAACAAAGTTCCGTGCATGGAGATTTTCTGGGATTCAATCTAATCCTTTTGGGTCTTTCGACTAGAATAGGCGTTTTTGCGCTCAATATGAGTTGTGGATTTGGAATAAATTCAGGCGACGAATTTACAGACTCCAATAAAAACGATTCTCACACATATAGGCACAATTCATTTATGAGCCATGGCGACGGTTCCATTTTATACAGACCCGCAATTAGCTTTCACGACATTTTAAACAATTGGGCAGTACAGCCCGAACTCGGATTAGGCATACATGCTTTGGACGGCGCCATTTTCTATTACTCTGTCGGAATCCGCTACGAGAAATCGATGGGGAGCCAAGAGTGGAACATGAGACAGCCGTACGGCATTATTGACGGCTGGAGCATCGGACTTGCTTCAAAATGGAGTGGCATAAACTTCAAAGGCACCACCCTCGACATCCGCTTGGCCTTCCACGCATAATTGAGTTTCGCCCTCTAATTTACCGCCCATTTCCCCCACATTTCCACTCGTCTCTAGTCTCTAGTCTCTCGTCTTTTCTATCTTTACCCCCGTATTTTATTGTACAGTAAAAAAACAAGGGATTTATCCCACAGGAAAACACTATGAAAAAGATCAAGTTCCAGGATACCTCGTTCCGTGATGGTTTCCAGTCTATTTTCGGTGCCCGCGTTTTCGCTAAGGACTTTATACCCGCAGTGGAAGCAGCCGTCAAGGCCGGCATTACTCACTTCGAAGCCGGTGGCGGTGCCCGTTTCCAGGCTCTGTACCAGAACTGCGGCGAAGACGCATTCGACATGATGGACGAATTCCGTCGCGTTGTCGGTCCGAAGATTCGCCTCCAGACCCTCGCCCGCGGTATCAACGTGGTTGCTCTCGCTCCGCAGCCGCGCGACATGATCAAGCTCCATGCCGACATGTTCAAGAAGCACGGCATGACTCGTATCCGTAACTTCGACGCATTGAACGACGTCAACAACCTCATCTACTCCGGCCAGTGCATCACCAACGCCGGTCTGGAACACGAAGTTGTCGTCACCATGATGGAACTTCCTCCGGGATGCGACCTCAACGCCGCCCACAACCCGGAATTCTACGAACGCATCCTCCGCAATATTTTGGACGCCGGTGTTCCGTTCGCCTCCGTCTGCTTCAAGGACGCTTCCGGTACCACGAACCCGACCAAGGTTTATGAAACCTTCAAGCGCGCCCGCAAGCTTCTCGGTGACGATGTCGAACTCCGCATCCACAGCCATGACACCTGCGGTACCGGTGTGGCCCAGTACAAGGCCGCTATCGAAGGTGGCGCCGATGGTGTTGACCTTGGCCGCAAGCCGCTTTCTGGCGGTACGGCTCAGCCGGACCTCTTCTCCATGTTCCACGCCCTCAAGGGTACGGAATACAAGCTCGCCCTCGGCGAAGACAGCATCGTTGACGATCACATTCCAGAACTCATGGAAGCGAACAACGTCGCCGTTGAATGCCTCAAGGACTACAACTTCCCGCCTGAAGCACGCCAGATTACGACCGACGTGATCTTCAGCCCCATGCCGGGTGGCGCTCTTACCGCCAACACCCTCATGATGCGCGAAACCAAGACCTTCCACCTGTTCCCGAAGGTTATCGAGAACATGAGTGAATGCGTCCGCCGCGGTGGCTTTGCTTCTTCCGTGACGCCGGTTTCTCAGTTCTACTTCCAGCAGGCCTACATGAACACCTTGAACCAGGCAGCCGGTCGCGGCACGTGGTTCAAGATGACGGAAGGCTACGGCAAGATGCTCCTCGGCTATCAGGGCAAGACTCCTTGTGAACCGGATCCAGAGCTCGTGAAGATTGCCGCCGACCAGTTCAACATGAAGCCGTTCAAGGAAGCCTATCCGGGCGTCCAGTGCGCAGAAGAAATCCTTCCGCCGGGCATTCCGGCAGCCAAGAAGCTCCTCGAAGAAAATGGTCTCCCGGTCAACGACGAAACCATCTTTATCACGGGCTGCCTCCAGACGAAGGCTGGCAACAAGGGTATCGAATTCCTCAAGGGCAACCGCCACATCGGCGTGCCGAAGAAGGACCCGAACGCCGCTCCTGCTGTCGATACAAAGAACATGAAGGCCGGTGCCGCAAGCACCTACCGTATCGCTCTCGGCAACCAGAGCTGGGACGTTCAGGTTCAGACACTCAGCAAGTAAGAGGCTTTCGCGAAAGTCAAAAGACTTCGCCCCAAGCATTGAAAAGGACTTCGAGCATTTCGCTCGAAGCCCTTTATTTTTATACATGACTAGAAAACAAACTTAAATAAACTAATCGCTACATTTTACAATACTAAAAGCTGAACGTCTTGCCAAAGTTCACGCCATAGCCGACCTTTTCTGCGGCGAAGACACCACCATGAAATCCTGACGGATGATAGTAGCTCAGCATAATGCCGATATTCAACGTTTTGAGCCACATGAAGTCGCTTTCCAACATGACTACGCCATTCTGTCCAAGCCTTGCACCAAAGCGAGCCGCAGAATAAAGCTTTACGCCGTAGCCTTCGTCTTCATTGTCTGCAAGATTTTGCTTGTCCAGATAATCACGGATATCGTCAAAATCGCCACCACCTTCAAAGATTTGGGCGCCTACACCAAGTCCAAGAATCACAGGACCGACATCAAAGTCGGCACCGAAAGATATTCGTTCCTGCAAATTCCAGAAAGAATACTTTTTCTTCCCGACTTCTGCAAGCCAAGCGTTATAGCCGTCATTGCACTTTCCTGATTCGGAACATTCCAACGAAGCCTTACCACCCTTGCCGCCAAAAGCCGCTTCCACATAAAGCGGAGAAGCAATACCAAGCGGTCTATAGCTCAAAGCCACCGCTCCGCCTCCCGTGAAACCGTCCTTGATATTACGGCCAGTCATTTTCATGCCGCCATAAGCATCGACGGATACAGTCAACGAAGAGGTATCGCCGTTAACAGCAAGGCGCGGTTGGTGAGCGACAATCATTGGTGATGCACCCATCGAGCTCAAATGCGGATTAAGGCATCCGCACAGAGACAGGGCTACCGTTGACAACATACAGAATAGTATTGATTTTTTCATTTTCCCTTCTTTTTTGATATATACACATAATATACCACAAATTTTATGATACATCAAGAGGGTATTATTCTACAGAAATCGACTTGATAACACAGCGTTCATTTGCGACAACAGACTGCAAATTCAAGCGATGAGCGGATTTCGAGCCCTGTGGAGTTACGTT
>JAFWRL010000249.1 GCA_017520105.1 Fibrobacter sp. | reverse complement strand
TGTGCTTCGACAAAGTGACCGATGCGGCATTTGGCCATCACGGGGATGGAAACGGCGTCTTGGATGCCCTTGATCATCTTGGGGTCGCTCATGCGGGAAACGCCACCGGCGGCACGGATATCGGCGGGAATGCGTTCGAGGGCCATGACGGCAGCTGCACCGGCGGCTTCTGCGATTTTTGCCTGTTCCGGTGTGGTCACATCCATGATAACGCCGCCCTTGAGCATCTGGGCGAGATTCTTGTTCAATTCGTAGCGGTTTTCTGTTGACATTGGGGACTCCTTGTGGTTTGTGCGGAACTTTTTTCGTCATCCTGAACCGTAAGGTGAAGGATCCAGGGCGTTTCGCTGTTTTCGGAGCGTAATTTAGACTTTTTATTGACTCTATCAAATATTCAAATTTCTATTATTTTAATAGGTTCAGTTTAATGTCAGTTTGTGGTCAGTTTTTTCAAAAGGAAAGCTTGATAATGCAAAAACTTCGCATTGTAAAAACACTCGAAACGGTCCTCGCTCGCTTCACTCGCTGCGAATTGTTTCTCGCACATTTTTACAATGCTCGTTTACAAGAATCATTGCATTTTACGATGAAAAAACTTGAAGCGGTTTCCGAGTGCAGGAGAAGCATGATAATGCAAAAACTTCGCATCGTAAAAACACTCGAAACGGTCCTCGCTCGCGGTGTTGTATGCTTTTTTGTTTTAACTTTTGTGTTTCCGTTGTCATCCTGAGTGGCGATAGCCGCGAAGGATTCAGTGATTCTTTTTTTTGAGTTTATTTTAACGTGAGGTTTCCCAAATGCTCTCATACGACATTTCAAAAGCGGGTGATGACTCTCTTTATCATTTCCTTTATCGTTCCATAAAGAACGATATTTTGTCGGGGCGTCTTGAAGCGGATGCGAAGCTTCCGTCGAAACGTCCGTTTGCAAATGTGTTGGGCGTGAGCGTGGTGACGGTGGAAAATGCTTACGAGCAACTTTTAGCGGAAGGCTTCATTTACTCGCTCCCACGCAAGGGATTCTTTGTCGCCGCCATTCAATCCAAAAATTCGCAAATTTTGCCCAAGCCCATTCACGCCAAGCAATCCCGTGAATCGCAACGCGTAGAACCGCCAAAGGCGACCCATTATATTGCAGACTTTGTCAATAATCAAGTAGATGCTTCGACGTTCCCGTTCTCGACGTGGGCGAAGATTACGCGGAAAGTCCTCTGCGAACAGCAAAATGAACTGCTGACTCGTTCGCCAAATTCAGGAGTCCTTGCTCTCCGAAAGGCGATTGCCAAGATGCTTCTGGAATTCCGCGGGATGCGCGTGGATCCGGAACAGATTGTCGTTGGCGCTGGGACGGATTGCCTTTACACTTGGCTTGTGCAACTATTGGGCTTTGATAAAAAGTACGGCGTCGAAGACCCCGGCTACAGTAAAATTTCTAAAATTTACCAAAAGCTTAATGTTGTTTGCAATTTTATCCCGCTTGATGAGCATGGCGTTCGCATAGACCAGCTTGAAGAAACTTGCAC
>JAFWRL010000248.1 GCA_017520105.1 Fibrobacter sp. | reverse complement strand
GGCTGATTTCGACGGTGCAGACTTCATCAACGTCAATCTTCAGGAAGCAGACCTTTCCTTGACCTACTTCAATGACGTGGACCTCTCCAGAACGCAGCTCCAGAAGGCCAAGTTCGCCCAGTCCAAGGTCAAGAACATGAAGTTCAACAACCAAGACCTGAACGGTGTCATCTTCGACAAGGGCGATGTCTCCAAGAGCAGTTTCGACAAGACAAAGCTCAACAAGTCTTCCTTCTTTGACGCCACCGTTAGCAAGAACGTGTTCAACCACGCTGAACTCATGAAGGCTGTGTTCGACGGAGCCTACGTGTTCAAGGACATCTTCGACAACGCCGACCTCACCAAGGCGAACTTCGCGAACTCCACCATCGAACGCTCCGCATTCAACAATGCCCAGCTTTCCGGTGCAAACTTCTCTGGTGCTAAGCTCATCAAGGTCACCTTCATCAATGCCAAGATGGAAGGTGTCAAGATTGACGCCGACACCAAGATGGAAGATGTCGATTTCTCTGGTGCAGACTTGAGCGGAGCAAAGATTGAAAAGTTCACTGCAAAACGCGTTCTTTACAACGAAAGAACCAAGTTCCCCAACGGTTTCGATCCTCGTGCATTCGGTTTCTCCAGACCGGGTGAAAAGCGCTAACCAAGCCCTTTGAATATCGGAAATTAGGGACGCTCACTGAGCGCCCCTTTTTTCTTTTTATCAAGCGATATTCTTATTGCAAACTCTAGCAACTAGTAACTACTAACTAGTAACTAAAAACTACCTCTTACCCATGAGCCATGTAATCGCATCGGCCAGGGAATGTACCTGCACGATATTCATCTCACCGAAATTCTCCGAGAGCTTACAGCACGCAGGAACTACCGCTTCTGTCATCCCCAGACGAGAGGCTTCCTTGAGTCGCTGGTCCAGCAGGCTTACACCGCGCACCTCGCCCGACAGTCCAAGTTCGCCGATTGCAATGGTTTGCCTCGAAAGAGGAATGCCTACGTGGTTGCTCGCGACGGCAAGCGCCAAAGCCAAGTCCGACGAAGCGTCGTTCACCTTCAGCCCGCCAACAATACTTGCGAACACGTCCGAGGCACCAATCGTCACGCCGCCGAACTTTTCCAAAAGCGCAAGGATAATCGTAAGCCGTTTCGGGTCAATGCCGGCAGCCACGCGCTGCGGTACCGCAAAGTTCGTCTGGTTCACAAGCGCCTGAGTTTCGAACAGCAGCGCCCTGGAGCCTTCCATCGTGCAGCAAACGACACTGCCCGGCGTCGGTGGCACGCCCTCCTGCAAAAACACCTTGCTCGGGTTCTGCACCGGATTGAGCCCATGCCCCGTCATCTCGAAAACGCCAACCTCGTCGGTTGCGCCAAAGCGGTTCTTGATAGTCCGCAAAAGCCTATATTGATGGTTACGGTCTCCTTCGAAATACACGACCGTATCGACCATGTGCTCCAGAATCCTCGGACCGGCAATCTGCCCGTCCTTCGTCACGTGCCCAATCAAAATCGTGATGCAGCCGGTATTTTTCGCAAAGACCATCAAGTCGAGCGTGCACTCGCGCAGCTGTGTCGCGCATCCGGGAGTCCCGGCAAGTTCGCTCTTATAAACCGTCTGGATAGAGTCGATGACGAGCACCTGCGGTTTCACTTCGCGCGCATGTTCCAGAATCTTTTCCAGGTTCGTCTCGCATAGCAGCAACATGTCGCTCCCGGATACATTCAGCCGTTCGCTGCGGAGCTTGACCTGGCAAGCGCTCTCTTCACCGCTCACGTACAGCGCCTTGACGCCAGCCGCATTCATCGTCGCAAGCGTCGTAAGCACAAGCGTCGATTTGCCAATCCCCGGGTCGCCGCCAATGAGCACAAGGCTCCCCGGCGCAAAGCCGCCCCCGAGCACCCGGTCGAACTCCACATTCGCAGAGCTCAATCGACGCGTATCTTCCGAAGCAACCTCTTTCAGCGGAACAACTTTATGGACCGGACCGCCAAGCCCTCGCCCGACACGCCCGGAACCTTCTACGATATTCTCAATCACATGTTCCTTGAGAGAACTCCATGTTCCGCAAACCGGGCACCGGCCTGCCCACTTGGGAGTCGAATTGCCACATTCCGTACAGATATACTCAATTTCTTTTTTCGACTTATTTACTGCTACCATGTGCACTAATATAATAAAAACAGCATGTCAAAAGGTGACATTTGCAAAAATAGTGTTCAAAAAAGCAAAAAAATTAGCGCCACGCATTTTCAGAAACGAATATGGACAGGACTCGACCGTACGGGGTATCCTTGAAGAACTTGCCCACATGATAAATACGCTTGACCGCCCCGCTCTTGGTCCTGACGCGATAAGTGATTTGCGATATGGCCATGTTGCCACTGCGGATTTGCGATTGAGTGTTCGCCTTCACGTTGGCGTAATCCTCGGCATCGATGACGCCCTTGAATCGCGCACCAGCCAACTGACAGAATTCCTCCATGCTGTCGCATTCAAGAATTTCAAGCGCACGACCGTTCACGTAAAGGACATCGCCGTAAATGGCGTCCAAGAGGATGAGTCCACCAGGAACATATTCCATGTAATTCAAAGCCAGTTGGTGGAGCAATTCGGCATTCTTGATAGCCCCATCGATTTTCGCTTTGACCTTATCCTTGTTCGTTATGGGCATGTGAATAAACTGATAAGCTCCCAAGCGAATGCTTTCCTGAGCCAGTTCCATGTTGTCCGTCATGACGATAAACGGTATCTGGAAATCGCGCTTTTCACCTTTGCACTTTTGGATAATCTTGAAACCATCTATTTTCGGGAGCGCCGCATCAATCAGCGCTAAGGATAATCGATTCCCGTATTCTAACAAAATATTGAGAACTTGATCGCCATCTTCTGCAAACAAGATATTGTAATCCGCCTTCAGGATATCCTCAAGAATAGAGCGGTTCTGCATATTGACTGTCGAAAGCAGAATTGTCTTGACATCAGCAGGGAACTTCACCACATTCTGGTTACCCGGCCCCGTTTCAACGGCGCTCACGTGCGTATTGCGGAACGACAAATCATAAATATGGCAGTCATTGATATCGGCAATCAGGCGGGCACTCAAGAACACATACGTTCCATGAGTCGCATAAGTCGTCTGCTGAGGCGCCTTATACGCAAAACACTCCGCTCTGCAAAGTTTTTGGTACAGAGAATTTTGCATGTCATTGCAATCCTGTTCGACTTCCTTGAAGTTCTCGTAGCCAAGGCTCTGGAGTTGCTCTTCGAATTGCTGATTCACAAAAAGGAACTTGAACGCCGCATTTTCAAAGGACACAATCGCCTTGGGCGAATCCACCAGATAATCGAGTTTGCCGAGACGAGAATACACATGGCGGGTCTTTCGGTTTTCGACACGCATTCCGATGGAAGCCATGTGATCGAGCGTTTCCTTTAAAGGCAACGGCTTTCCGTAAAAATAGCCCTGCACTTTTTCACAGCCGATTCCCTTCAAAAATTCCATCTGTTCCTTGGTCTCGACACCCTCGGCAAGAGTCTTCAGCCCCAGATTCTTTGCCATGCGGACAGTCGAACGGATAATGGTGCGGGAAGCCTCGTTAAAGTTCGAGAGGAACACCATGTCGATTTTCAGTTCGTCAAACTTGTAATCTTTGAGCGTATTGAGCGACGAATAGCCACTCCCAAAATCGTCAATCCAGACTTCGTAACCGGCAAGGCGGAACCGTTCGATTTCGCTGCGGACATAAGCATTCGAAGCCATGATGCTTTCGGTAATTTCGACACGAATATACTCCCGTTCGATCCGATACGTTTCAAGCGCCCGTTCGACAATCTCGAAAATATCGCAACCGATAAAATCCAAACGCGAAAGGTTGAACGAAACCGGGACAATCGGATTTCCGCGGTCCAATTCCTCGCGTAATTCTTTGCAGACGACCTGAATGACATGGCTATCGAGCTTGTGAATTTGACGGGATTCCTCCAATGCGCCGATAAAAGCCGCAGGATTCAAAAATCCGTATTGCGGGTCAATCCAACGAGCTAGAGCCTCCATGCCGCAGAACGACTCCGTAATCGTTCGAACGACCGGCTGGTAATACACCTTGATGTAGCCATTTTTTATCGCTTCGTCGATATGGTTCACGACGTAGTTCTGCAATATCAGCGCCTTGCGCAAGTCCTCGTCGTAATAGCGGATAAAATTATCACCTGATTTTTTCTGGACTTTACAGGCAATTTTCGCCTTCTCGCAAGCCTCCAGAATCGATTCGCCTTCGCCAATCTTGCAGATGCCGACGTTTATGTCCATCGAAATCTTCGATACGGTCGCCTTGACATCCTTGCGAATTTCGTTCAGTCGTTCTTCAAGATTCTCCGTGCCCACAACAACGATAAAATGATCGTCGGCGATACGGCAAATCAGTTTTTTCGGGAACGGCTTTTTAAGGAACAACGCAAAAAGGTTCAAGAACTTGTTACCCTTCTCAAAACCGTTGGCGTTATTGTAGAGTTTCATCCCCACAACGTCAAAGAAAACAACCGTAGGAATGCCACCCTCTTTCCTTATACCGTCAACGAAATCTTCACCGCGCATGCGGCAGTATTCCAAATTCGGAAGCCCCGTCAAGGAATCAAAGTAGCGGTCAGTCCGTTCGCTTATACGATGGAAAATTGCGTCCCTGCCATGCCATTTGATGAGAGTCGCTTTCAGAATCAAATCACCGCCAGTGCGGGAATTCTGCACGAGCACTTCGCCTTGTTCAAGGACTTCTTCTATAGTAATCAGCGGGTGATCTCCCGCATCGAAGAAATATTCCTCGAAAGTGATGCCCGGGAAAAAAGCCCTGACCGGCGTCCAGATTTTCTCAGCAGAAGCGCTGATCATATAAATCTCGTGCGTTTCCGCATCGATAATGACAAACGGTTCGACCTTGTCCGTATTCAAGAACTCTATAATGCTGTTGTCAAATTCACGGCTCTTTCCGCCATTGGATTCCAGCGCCGTAGTCACGTCATCATAAACGACAACGGCATAGACAGTCCCGTCGTCAAAACAACGGTGATAGCCCATGGCGTGCACCACGCGGAACTCGGCCTTGCCATACAATTTTTCGCGATAGATGACCTCGTAGCGGGAGTCCTTGGATTTTGCAAATTCTTTCGCCTTGGTCACAATAAACTACCCTGCACTGAAAGTGCAGGGTTTTATATGTCGTAGGCGTGGATGAGGGAATGAAATTCCCTCATTCTCCCTCCATTATCCAGTTCTCCGTGTTTGAGTTAGGCATTTCTCGGTGGTGTTCGAGGTAGTCCT
>JAFWRL010000247.1 GCA_017520105.1 Fibrobacter sp. | reverse complement strand
TTTTGGATTTGCAGGCAGCAAACTTCAACGTGGATGTCCTTCCGGATCCTGGTCGCGGAAATTGGGAAAGGTTGAATAGCAACAAGTATTTGCTGTGGCGTCCCGATGCCGGCTTCCGTGTTGAAAACGCTCACCATTTCTTGGTCAAGAACTGCACCTTTACGCAAATGGCCGCAACTGGCCTTGACTTTGTGTCGGGAACGAACGATGACGTGATCGAAGGCAACGTGTTCTATGAAATTGGCGCTGCTGGTATTATGCTTGGCAAGTTCTATCAGGACTCCATGACCGAAATTCATATCGCTTACAATCCGAAGGACAAGGATGAAATCAGTACACGTGATACCATTCGCAACAACCTCGTGACCAACGTGACGAACGAACACCAGGGCGCTGTGGGTATCGGTGCTGGCTATCCGCGCTATGTGGTGATTGAAAACAACGAAATTTCCTACACTTACTACTCTGGAATTTCCCTTGGGTTTGGCTGGACCAAAGACCAAACCGCTATGACGAACAACCATGTCAACAAGAACAACATTCACCACATTTCTCGTTTGCTCTGCGATTCCGGTCCGATTTACACTTTGAGTAATCAGGGTACGGGCAGTGAAATCAAGGAAAACTATCTCCACGATTACAGTGCCTCCAAGTGGTCTGATTACTGGGTTCTCCCGATTTACCTCGACGAAGGTTCTAGTGGCTTTGTTGTCGAAAATAACTCTTACAGGAATGCTCCGAGCGGTGTCGGCCGTAATCAGCCGGGCCAGTTTACAGAACGCAACAACGGTGGCTATATCGCTTCTGTTGCTGATGCGGCAGGCCTTCAGGGTGAATTCAAGAAAATTGGTGACAAGATCAACAACATTCCGCTTGCAGATTTCTCCAATACTGTTCCGCAGACAGCCTTTGTCGAAAACATGACGATTCCGGGCATGATTGAAATGGAAAATTACGATGAAGGCGGCCAGAGCGTTTCCTTCAACGACAAGGATTTTGTGAACGAAGGCAATGTCTATCGCGAAGACGGCGTGGATGTTGTTGGACTTGGCTGTTCCGATACGCTCAACACGAAGGACTGCAAGGGCTATGCCATTGGCTTTACGCAGGCTGGCGAATGGATGGAATACACTGTGAAAGTAACTGAAGCTGGTGAATACGCATTCCTTGCGAATGTGGCATCGGGCCTCGAAGGCTCTAGCTTCCGCCTCTTCATGGATGGCAAGGCGATTAGCGACACTGTTGCGGTTCCGCAAGGCGCTGACTGGAATACATACGGATTTGTCGATGGCAAGACGACTGCTCTCGATGCGGGCGAACATGTTCTCCGTGTTGCAATTACGGGAACTTATCTGAACATCGACTGGATCAAGTTCGGCAAGAGCAAAGATGACCTCATGTCCATCAAGCCGAATGTTCGCTACGGTTTCAATATGGATATCTCACGAAACTCTACGTTTAACGTCTTTGATATCCGTGGTCATCGTGTTGGAACAATTCATTTGATGGGCGTGCCGACGACAAGCTCTGTGCTTCAACAGATGCGTGCAAAGAACTTTAAATCTGGAGTTTATTTTGTTCAAAGTGCGAATAAGACCTTTGGCAAGATGGTTCAAGTAAAGTAAAAACTGGGATAAGGAGTGTAATATGAAACTGAATAAAATTTTGCCGATTGCGTTTGGGCTTGGCTTTGCCGTGAGCGCATTTGCTGAAAACCCGATTATCCAGACGTACTATTCGCCTGACCCGGCTCCGGTCGTGTTCGGTGATACGGTCTGTGTCTATACCGGTAACGACGAAGGCGGTCATTTCTTTACCATGCACGGTTGGCGCGTCTCTTGCACCACCGATATGGTAAACTGGACTGATATGGGTGAGCTCATCCTTTCAAATGAAAGCTTCGGCGGAAATGCGAAGAAGAACGGTGACTGGGCTGCTCAAGTCGTCCGCCGCAATGGCAAGTATTATTATTACGTGACCGTCGAATCGACTCGCGGTGGTCGTGCCATTAACGTTGCCGTAGCTGACAAGCCTGAAGGCCCGTTCAAGGATGCACGTAACGGTCAGCATTTGGCAGGCCCGAACTGGGACTACATCGACCCGACTGTATGGATTGATGATGACGGACAAGCGTGGCTCTATTGGGGCAACCCGAAGCTTTATTACTGCCCCCTCAAGGAGAACATGATTGAATGCGCAAGCGAAATCAAGGTGACGGATATGAGCCGTGGTTTTAGCCCGTCCGGTTCTGTCTATACCGAGGGTCCGTGGATTCACAAACGCGATAAGAAGTATTACATGATTTACGCTTCTCATGGCGTGCCCGAAAAGATTTCGTATTCGACGAGTGATTCTCCGACGGGCCCGTGGAAATGGGGCGGCATCATCATGGATCAGGGAAACAACACTGCAATCACGAACCACTCCGGCCTCATTGATTTCAAGGGGCGCAGCTTCTTCTTCTATCAC
>JAFWRL010000246.1 GCA_017520105.1 Fibrobacter sp. | reverse complement strand
TGGTTGAAAAGAAAGATTCAACTCCTGCTAGCAGCCCTTCGTTTAATTCTAAACCTTCCCAAATCATCTACTACGGTGTTCCGGGGTGCGGCAAGAGCAATAAAATCAGGGAGGATCTGAAGAATCTTCCTGAGAAGAACAAGGTTCGTGTCGTGTTCCATCCGGAATACACCAACGCCGAGTTCATCGGGCAAATTTTGCCGAAAGTCAACGGCCATGTCACCTACGAATTTACGCCCGGACCATTTACGCAAATTATCAAGCGGGCGTACCTTAATCCTAATGAGCATTTTTACTTGGTTATCGAAGAAATCAACCGCGGTAATGCGGCCGCCATTTTCGGAGACACCTTCCAGTTGTTGGATAGGCTCAAGGCTGGCGAAACGGACTCTCTCGGCAACGACCCTGCAAATGCGGCGGTAAACACGTTTACAGAAGGCTGGAGCCAGTATTTTGTCCAGAACGATGATGTCAACGCCTATATTCGGGGAACTGAAAATAGCATTCAGATTGGGAATATTCGCTTTGATTCGAATACGGCTATCCGCTTGCCGCCCAATCTTTCCATCTTGGCGACGATGAACACCAGCGACCAGAATGTGTTCACCTTGGATAACGCTTTCCAGCGCCGTTTCGACATGGAACTAGTCCGCAACGAATTTGACCTCACTAAGCCTGCCGTCAATGCTCAGTACAACGCAGAAATTGACGATACCGGTATTAAATGGGGACAATTCTGGGGATGGATCAACGCCAAAATTACGGCTACCCTCAAAGGGCTTTCCAGCACCGAAGACAAGCGGCTAGGAGTCTGGTTCGTGAGCAATGTGGGCGGCATTATTGACGACAAGGTCTTTGCCGAAAAGGTCCTGAAGTTCCTGTGGGATGACGTTTTCAAGTTCAAGCGTCCGCAAGTATTTGCCGAAGGGATTGATACTCTGGAAAAGCTGATTAACTTCTTTGAAAATCCTCCTGAAGGGAAAGAACGCTTTGACGTTTTCAAGGACAAGGCGAATCTTGTCGCATTTGTAGCATCGCCAACGCTGTAATCCTTGATGCAAAAGCTAAACGAAATATGTTCCTGCGAATCCAAGGCGAATTCGGAGACCGAGTTCGTCGGCATTCGTTGTGAAAAATCAAAGGAAGATGGAGCGCCAGAAACAAGTATCATCTTTCCCTTGGGATATTTCAAGGATGACTCGGCCTTGCGCGAGCTCCCCGAAGAAGAATTGCGGGAATGTGTCGTCAATCTTTTTACGGTGCTTTCTGACCCTTCGCTGCAGGAACAGATTCATCAGGATTCGTCCATTTCCACATTCGCAGAAGAACATGGCGAATCTGAATTTCCGATGGTTTCGTACTTGAATGTTATCCGGAATTTTCTCGATTTCGGCTACCTTGACGAAAAGGAAATTCTGTACAAAAAGGGCGCAAACGGGAAAATCAGTTGGGGCCGGACAATCAAGGCCGTGCAACCTGTCATTACCGAAGATGCCCAAAATCTTGTGTACCTGGATTTTATCGCCCGTAAAGTCAGTTATAACGAAGATACGCTCATTACGCAAGTCCACAAGTTCTGCGTTCACGATGCTCTTGTGAAACTCGGATTTTTATTCGGCATAGAACCGTCCGAAGAACCGCTGTTGGATTTTGATTATGACCTGTTCTGCAACGCAATTCATTCTAAACTTGCGAAAACGTTTAACGACCGCGACCTACACTTGCTCGCCGACTTGGCCCGAATTGTGGAGTATCTTGCCGGGCATAAAACCGAAGACGGAAAAACGGCAGACGATTTTTATTTCGGCGTAGACAAGTTCGCTCCCGTGTGGGAAGCGATGGTGGATAAAATTTTCGGGAAGTTGCCGCAGGGTTTGAGCAAGTCCGATTTTAATCCGCACCTTAAGTTTGTCATTGAAGGTTCAAAGAATGATGCTGGCATCAGTTATCAGGATGACGATGATAAGGA
>JAFWRL010000245.1 GCA_017520105.1 Fibrobacter sp. | reverse complement strand
GTTGACGCATCCCCCGTTACAGACGAATGTCTGCACAAAGGCCAGGTCGTCTGCGATATCGTTTATACCCCGCCTCGCACCAAGCTTTTGCAAATGGCCGAAGCCAAGGGTTGCAAGGTAGTGACCGGCGAAGGGATGCTCGTCCACCAAGGGCTCGAAAGTTTCAAGAAATGGTTCCCGAAAGAAACCGAGAACAAGACAAACGAAGAACTCACCGCGATTATGCGCAAAGGAATGCAGGGCTAAGATGAAGAAGCATTTATACTTTACCGGATTTATGGCCAGCGGCAAGAGCCGCACAGGCCGTGCCCTCGCAGACCGTCTCGGACGCCCGTTCGTCGATACAGACAATGTCATTGTCGAACGCGCCGGGAAATCCATCAATGATATTTTTGAACAGGACGGAGAAGCCGCGTTCCGCAAGATGGAACGCGATGTGATTGCAGAAATCGCGCAGAGCGAGAAACCGTTAATCGTTTCCCTTGGCGGAGGCGCCCTAACTCAACCTGAAAACCTGAAAGTCATCCGTCAAAACGGAACCATCATTCGCCTGTGGGCAAAACCCGAAATCCTTTCGGAACGCATCGGACGCAAGAACACTCGTCCACTGCTTGCCAACCTCACGGACGAAGAACGTCTTGAGAAAATCAAGGTCATGCTCAAGGAACGCGAAAAGAACTACGCCAATGCAGATTTCAGCGTCGAAAGTTCAAACGACTGTTCCGAGGCCCATGTTTCAGAACGCATCATGCACATGCTCAAGTTCTGGGAAAGCCATGCGCTGGACGTCTATCCGAGCGAAGGCGGGCGCTACCCGATTTTCATCGGCAAGAACATCGTGCCAGATGTAGCCATCATGCTCGAAGGGCTCCGCCTCTCGCCCACATACGAATTCCTGATTTGTACAGACACGACGATTGCGAGGGAACAGAGCATAAAGCTTTCGGAACTGCGCGGCCAGGCGGGTCGCTGCCCGATTTTCAAGTTCCAGGCTGGCGAAGGCCACAAGACGCTCCACAACTTGAATCAGCTGTACAGTTTTATGCTGCATCGCGGCTACACCCGCAAGAGCTGCCTTTTGCAGTTCAGCGGCGGTGTCGTCGGTGACATGGCGGGCTTCGGAGCGGCCACATACCAACGCGGCATTCCATTCGTACAGTTCCCGACAACGCTTCTGTCGATGGTCGATAGTTCCGTTGGCGGCAAGGTCGCCGTGAATCATGCCGAAGGCAAGAACATGATTGGCGCATTCTACCAGCCGAAAGCGGTTGTCTGCGACATTTCCGTACTGAACACGCTCCCGGCCAATGAGTACCTCGCGGGGCTTGCCGAAATCGTCAAGTACGGCGTGATTTACGATGAGGAATTTTTCACTTATCTTGAAAACAACGTCGAGAAAATCAAGGCTCACGACTTTGACGTGTTAAAGCACATGATTTTCCGCAGTTGTGAGATCAAGGCCGAAGTGGTCGGCATCGACGAAAAGGAAGCCGGACTCCGCGCCATCCTCAATTACGGGCACACATTCGGTCACGCCATCGAAAAACTGACCCATTACGAACTGTTCAGCCACGGAATAGCGGTATCGCTTGGCATGAGAGTGGCTGCACGCGCCGCAGTCCTCCTCGGGAAACTTTCGAGAGAAGACGAAATTCGCCAAAATGCGTTGCTAGACGCACTTGGTTTCCCCAAGACCTTCAATGTGGATGTCGAAGGGGCATGGGCAGCAATGGCCGTCGATAAGAAGGCCGAAAAAGGCACTCGTGTTTATATTTTGCCTACAAGGATTGGAAAGGTCGAAAAAGTTTGTAATATTGATAAGGGTATTATCGCAAACGCCTGGAACGCCATCCGGGCAAGTGAGGTTTAGATGAGCATCTTGGTTACCGGAGGTACGGGATCGCTTGGTTTTAGCATATTGTCAAACTTGACTGGCACTAATCACGAACTCTACAGTTTCAGTGACGAACTTCCGCAGCCCTGGCAAAAAGTCGAAGGCGTCCAATACTTGACGGGCGACCTGCTGGATTTCAGAAACGTCCAGGAAATGATTCAGAAAGTTTCCCCGACGCACATCTATCACTTGGCTAGCCAATCTTCCGTGGGACTCAGCTACAAGAAGCCTTACGAAACGCTCAACATCAACTTGCTTGGCACGCAGACGCTCCTCGAAGCCGTGCGCCAGGTCGTGCCGAGAGCAAAAGTGTTGCTCCTCAGCAGCAGCGAAATCTACGGCCGCACGGAACAGCAGCTGACTTACCTACACAAGGAAACCGACCCTCCCAACCCGCTCACGCCGTACGCCACATCCAAAGCGTGCATGGAAATTCTCGGCAACCAGTTCCGCAACGCGAACGGCCTCCATATCGTATTCGCACGCCCGTTCCACTTTACGGGGCCGCACCATAGCCGCCGCTTCGTGATTCCCTCCATCGCCTACCAGCTGGTCAAGATAAAGTATTACGGAGCCGAGCCGGTCATCTATTCGGGAAGCCTTGACGTAAGCCGCGACGTCGTCGATGTGCGCGACGTGGCCCGAGCCGCCATCCAGATTCTGAATACCGCCGAATCCGGCGAGGCGTTCAACATCTGCTGCGGAAAATCCTATACGTTCCGCGAGCTCGTGGAAATGCTCGTCGATATCTCCGGCGTCAGCGTCGATTTCAGATTCGACCCCGGTTACGACCGCAGCAACGACATCCCGCTTTTGATCGGCGACCCCACAAAAATTATGGCACTCGGCTGGAAGCCCATGATTTGCATGGAAGACTGCCTCTCCGACTTGTTCAACGAGATGGTCGTCCGGCGCCGCGTGGAGCTGAAAATGGGCATGGGACGCGACTTGCGCCTGTAACTCGCTCAATTTAGAAGCCATTCATCCTCAAAAAGCGCAGTTCAGCGAAATTCTGCAACAAAGCTGTTCCACAAGGGCAGCTTTTTTTTATTTTTTGAACATGAGATTACAAATAAAAAATTTTGCTTTGGGGATTTGTACCCTCTTTTTCATTTCTACGGCAATACACGCCGCAGAAGTTACCGCTCCACAAGGTGCTG
>JAFWRL010000244.1 GCA_017520105.1 Fibrobacter sp. | reverse complement strand
GTACCGATACCGAATGCGATTGCACCGAAGGCACCGTGAGTTGCCGTGTGGGAGTCTCCGCAAGCGACGGTCATACCCGGCTGCGTAACGCCTTCTTCGGGGCCCACGATGTGGATAACGCCCTGTTCGGCGGTAGCGGGGCCAAAGAACTTGATGCCGTTGTTCTTGGTGTTGTTTTCGATATGGGAGAACATCTCTTCGGAAATGCCGTCCTTAAGCGGGCGGTTACGTTCCGGGAACGTGGTCGGAATGATGTGGTCCACCGTGGCGAAAGTGCGTTCCGGGAACAGCACCTTCTGGCCTTCTTCGCGGAGCTGCGCAAAAGCCTGCGGGCTCGTAACTTCGTGGCAGAGGTGGAGCCCGATAAAGAGCTGGCACTGGCCGCTCGGGAGCTTAGCTACCGTGTGGCTTTCAAAAATCTTCTGATAGAGTGATTTTCCCATAGATTACTTCTCTTTTAGGTTTAATTTGCGGCACCAAATATAGAAAAAACGCGACTTGTGGCCGCGCTTTCGTCAAAATTAAGTCTTTAAATTAGAACTGTTCAATCTGGGTGTTGAACTTGTATTTGTCCTTGTAGTAGGCGAGCATGTCGTCGCTGTTGTTGAATGCCCTGCGGAGCGGGTCACGGAGGGCGGGTTCCCTCTTCACCTTCTTCTGAATTTCAGGAACGACATCCTTGAAGAAAAGTTCGTTGCTTGCTGCTGCTACGTGGTTCTGGTTGTATTCCATGTGGTAGCGACGTTCCACCATCTGGAACAAGTCGGACTGGCAGGAGTTTTCCGGAGGAAGGTGGCTTGCAACAGGCATATAGCACTGCTTGATGTAGTCTTGCTTCATGCTGACGATGAGGCTGTCAATCGCAGGAATGTTGTGGACTGTGTCGTTGTGTATTGCAAGTTCGGCTTTCGGGGGGGTGACACTAGAGCATCCAGCAAAGAAAGATGCTACGAGTGCGATGGTTGCCCAAATGATGTTTTTTTTCATGTCCTAATCCTTTTGTTTTGACATTGTTATTTACTACATCAATCCCGCATTCAAAGTTACTTAATTGTTGATAGATTTGCGATAGTATGTATGTAAATTCGAGGTTACAAAAGGGCTTTTTTTGCATATTTTTAAGTTACATGTGATACAAAGCACCAAAAAATTTACTTTGAGGTCGGTTTGAACTTGTAGAACCACTTGATGGGGTCAATTACGTCGTATCGGACGTTCCCGATTTGCTTTTTACCCTTCTTGCGGACTATCCCGGTGACGATGTGGGCGTGGGGGCCTGTCGTATGTCCTGTGGTGCCGACTGTGGCGATAGGATCGCCCGGCATGACCTCTTGTCCGTTCAGATAAAGGAGCTTGTCGCAGTGCATGAACAAGATAACGTCGTCTTTGCGAACAAGTGCTATGATGACGCCACCGCGCTCGTCGCGGCTTGTCCAGGCCTTTGCTCCGAACGGCGCCAGGATGCGTGCGCCCATGCGGCTTGCAACGTCAATCCCGTTGTGCATCCTTTGTGTGGATGTTGCTTTTTCGTGATAAAATTCCGTGAGGTAGGCGATGCTGTCCGATATGACGGATGTCCAGAACTTCCATGCGGCGCCGATGGTGTCTGCCGATGCAGGGCGCTTGATTTCGTTCGGGCGCGAGAAGCGGATGGTGGTTCCTTTGGGTGGAATGTTCTGGTTCCCCTTTTCCCATGATGTTACTTTGAATCCGTTGTCTTCAAGCGTTTTTGCCACGTAGTTCTTGACCATCTTTTCATTTGTGATGATGGCGTCGAAGCGGCCGATGGCGTAGCGCGCGATGCGCTGCATGTTCTCTATACCGTCGAACGTATATTCAAAA
This sequence comes from Fibrobacter sp., assembly GCA_017520105.1. The sequence continues at coordinate 9,959 of JAFWRL010000244.1, read as the reverse complement.
GATGGGGCGACGGAGAGTCTGTTCCGTTCCTGGATGCGGTCGCGGAGGTTTGAATCGCTACGGTCGATGTCAGTAACGAAGAGGAACGGCGCAATGATGGCGAAAAGCAGTAGGAGCGGGAACAAGTTGCGGATAATTCGCGGAATGCCGTCCAGCGGGTTCTTGACGAGAATGGAAACCTTGTGCAGCTTTTTGACGATTTTTGCAAGTTCTTCCGGGTTCTCGCGAAAATTGGAGTTCAGGGCTTCCTTGGTCGCGCTTTTGTTGCGGCGTATTGCCTTGCATGCTTTCGGGAAAATCCGCCTTGCTGGGCGGTCATTTGAAAGCCAGAGTATTTGCGCCTTGTGTGCCTGTTTTACATCCTCGATAAACGATGCCGCTGTGTCGATGGACATGGGCGTCACGTGCATCAAGAGAATGCGGGACATCGAAACGAGATTTCCGACATTCTCGGTTTCGTCTGCAGAAACGATACCGAGAATTTGCGGGACTAACGATTCCAACTTCTTGATGTTGTGGTAGAGAATTCTGAATTCGCTGTCCGACGAAGGCATCGCCTTTGTGCCCGCGAACGTGATTTTTTCGTCAACAGCGAGCGTTCCGGAAATTTGCTTGATTTCTTCATCGGAGAGCTCCCTTTTGAAAAGCTCCTGCGTTGGGAAGGGGGCGTTCCCGGCAAGAAGTTGCCTGCCTGAAAAATCAAGTACAATAAAATGCGCACCGGCATTGAGCGCCAGTGCGAATTTATGCAAGGCTTCGATGGGCATTTCGTCTCCGTCGGCGATGGCGAAGATAGTGAGCCCGCCTTGACTGTAAAGGTTTTCTAGAACCTTTCTTTGCATGTCCCCTTACTTGGCGGTACCGCGCGGATAGGTGTAGCCGGAAGGCGGCGCTGCGACGAACTTATCGACCTGAAGATAGAGTTCTTCGGCGGATGCTGCCGGGTTGAAGTAGAATTCCTGGTTCCTGTTCTGGCTACGGCCCTTGATGGGTTCGTTGCGGCGTCCGCGGGAGACGATGCCGAGCGGGAGCACTTCCAGGAGTGGCAAAAGGCCGAAATAGCGGAAAAGGCTGAAGTTCTTCTGCCAGGTGGTGCGTTCTGCCAAGATAGCAAAGGTCCCTTCGATAATGGACTTGCTCTGGAGAAGGTCTTCAGAGGTCATCGTCACGAGTTCGTGATTGGTGGGGAAGTTGTTCTGGAAGTTTACCATGTCGCCTTTGAGGTAGTTGGCGTCGCAGAGAAATACGAATTTCATTGTTTTTCCTGGTTAGATTTAATGGTTGTATTCGTAAAATTAGTTTTTTTTTTGCGGATTTTGTCGATTTTTGGGGCGTGTGCGGAACGCCGAAAACAAAAAATTGTCGTGTTTTACAAAAATTTTACATTTTGCATTTGCTTTTTGAGTTTTCTCAAAAAAAAATTTTTTTTGAGAAAAAATAATTCTCGGTTTTATAACTCGTTGACAGTTGGTAAGTTATGAAAATTTTTTTACGAATTTGGCCGAAATTGCATTATATAAGTGCGAAAAAACATTTTTTTCAAGTGCTTTGTTTTTTTTTGAAAACATTATATTTACAGATGTTTTTAAACCGTCTGAGAAATTTCGCTCTGAAATTTTGCATTCGTGTATGGTCATTCGGAGAATAAAAATGAATAAATTGAAAAGGTCCATGGCGACCGTGCTTGTTACTACTAGTGTAATTGCAACAGCATCTTTTGCGCAAAATCCGGCCCCTGCGGCCCCAGCTCAAGCTCCCGCTCCGGCACCTGCAGCGGCTCCTGCAAATCCCGAACCTCAACCCGCAGCTCAAGCACCGGCTGCCGTGCCAAACGACCCTCCGCAGGTTAGCGGTATCCCTGGTGAATACATTCAAGAAGGTGGCGCTTTTACACCAATCAAACTCGATAATTTTGTAACGGATGATTCGGACCAACCCGCGCAGATCCGTTGGAAGACCAGTGGCAACAAGAACCTCAAGGTGATAATTGGTGCAGACCATACGGCTATAATTACAACTCCGGGACCGCTTTGGAACGGCTCCGAAGACATTACTTTTACGGCGACGGACTCTAAGGGGGCTTCTGCCTCCGAGACGGTGAACTTCACTGTGGAATCCGTGAATAATCCTCCGGTTGTGACGCAAATCCCGGGCCAGGTAGTTGAAGAAGGCAAGCAGTTTGCAAAAATCCGCTTGGATGACTTTGTTAATGACCCTGACCACAAGAAGGATCAAATTTCATGGGATACAGAAATCCGTCCGTCGGGTGGTCCGCAGGGCGATGGCGACTTGTCCGTGACGATTGACGGGAACCGCGTGGCGACGGTTGTGATTCCGGATGCCCATTGGTACGGTTCTGCGACAATCAAGTTTATTGCGACGGACCCGGATTACGGTAGCGATAACAAGACGGCTGCCTTTACTGTGTCAGCGATAAATGACCCTCCGACGTTCACGAAGAAGATTCCTGACCAGGTGATTGACGAAAGGAATCAGTTCGACATGCTTTCTCTTGCAGATTACGTCACGGACCCGGATGACGACGTGATGAAGCTCAAGTGGACGGTGACGGGCAACAAGGACTTGAAGATCGAAATCGACAAGTACGGTTCTGCTATTGTAAATCTTCCGAATGAATACTGGAGCGGTCAGGAACGTGTGACGTTTACGGTGACCGACGCTGCCGGTGCGTCCGCCAAGCAGGACGTTTTGTTCAAAGTAAATTCCATCAACGATCCTCCTGAGTTTGTCCAGAATATTCCTGACCAAACGATTGACGAAAAGCAGGAATTTGCCCCGATTCAGCTTGGCCAATACGTGAAGGACCCGGACCACCGCATTGAAATGCTCAAGTGGGCTGTTGCGGGCGCCAAGGACTTGAAAGTTTCCGTTTCTGGTGGGGTCGCGACAATCCGTATTCCGAACAAAATGTGGAATGGCTCTGAATCCATCAAGTTCAAGGCTACGGACCCGGAAGGCGCTTCTGCCGAATGCGAGGCCATGTTTACGGTCAATTCCGTGAATGACTTGCCGAAGTTCATCCGCCCGATTCCGAACCAGAATATCAACGAAAAACAGCAGTTTACCAAGATCAAGCTGGATGACTTTGTCAAGGACGAAGACCATAAGAATTCCGAACTCTCTTGGGATGTCGAGGTCAAGCATCAGGGACCGATGCCGGAAACGGGCACGCTCAATGTCTCTATTGACGACCAGCATGTCGCAACGGTCGAAATCCCGGACCCGAGCTGGTTTGGCAATACGGTCGCTACGTTCACTGTGATGGACCCGGAAGGCGGTTCCGCCAAGCAGGAAGTTGCCCTTAACGTGAAGTCCGTGAATGACCCGCCGGTATTCAAGAAGATTCCTGACCAGACGATTGACGAAAGGAATGAATTTACTTCGTTCAACATGGATGACTACTTGAGCGATGCCGACCATGACTTCTCCAAGCTCAAGATTGAAGTGACTGGCAATAGGGATCTCAAGGTCAATATCGACAACAGGACGCATGAAGTGTCCGTCAAGATTCCGCATGAACAGTGGAGCGGTACTGAATCCTTGACGTTTACGGCTACGGACCCGGAAGGCGCTCGTGCGATGACTTCTGCCAAGTTTACTGTAAAGGCTATTAACGATCCTCCGGTCATGAAGGAGATTCGTGAACAGACGATTAAGGAACAGGGCGAATTCAAGGTCGTTGAACTTGACAATTATGTCGAGGACCCGGACCATGCGAAGAACAGGCTCAAGTGGACGTTTACTGGCAACAAGGAACTCAAGGTGGCCCTGGATGCCGCACACAATGCCCGCATTACTCCGCCGTCTGCCCAGTGGCATGGTGCCGAAGCGATTACATTCAAGGTTTGTGACCCGGACAACGCTTGCGATGAAAAGACCGTTAACTTTACGGTTGAATCCGTGAACGACGTGCCGATGTTTACCAGACAAGTGACTCCGCAAACCATCAAGGAAAAAGCCCAGTTCCAGCCAATCAAGCTTGGCGACATGGTGAAGGATTTGGATAACAAACTCTCGGAACTCTCGTTTGCTACGTCTTGCAGGCCGGCTGCGGGCTCCAAGAAGAGAGAGTGTGAACTCAAGGTCGATATTGATGGCAACAAGGTTGCAACGATTGGCATTCCGAACAAGTCCTGGAATGGCGCCGAAGAAATTACGTTTACCGTGACTGACCCGGAAGGCGCAAAGGCAACCTCGACCGCTGTATTTACTGTAGAATCAGTGAACGACCTTCCTGAAATCAAGCAGATTGCAGACCAAACCATCCAGGAAAAGGGCGAATTTACGGCGTTCAACGTAGCGGAACTCGTGTCCGACCCGGATGACCGCTTTGAAGATTTGAAGATTGATTTCACTGGAAACAGGGACCTCAAGGTCGATATGTCCAAGACCTGTTTGGTGACCATCAAGACACCGAACAAGATGTGGAACGGTTCCGAAAAGGTTACGTTCACTGTGACAGACCCGGCTGGAGCCAAGGCCCGCACGACGGCAACATTCACGGTTGTATCCGTGAACGACCCGCCGATTATGAAGGAAATTGCAAGCCAGTCTGTTAAGGAAAAGGAATCGTTCAAGCCGATTGAACTCGACAATTACGTCGAAGACCTTGACCATCCGAAGAACAGGCTCAAGTGGAAGATTGAAGGTAACAAGGAACTCCGTGTTGCGATGGATGCCGCTCACAAGGTGACTGTTACTCCGCCGAACGCAAACTGGAACGGTTCTGAAAAGGTTCGCTTTACGGTAACAGACCCGGATGGCGCTTCGGATAGCAAGGAAGTGACCTTTACGGTCGTTTCCGTGAACGATCCTCCTGAATTTGTCCGTGATTTGCGCGACCAGTCCATTGACGAAAAGAAACAGTTCCAGCCGATCAAGCTTGCCGACTACGTCAAGGATCCGGACCACAAGATTAGCGATCTCAAGTGGACATTCAAGGTTAGCCCGATTAGCCAGGGCTCTTCGAAGAAGAAGGGCAAGGGCGATGAAGAACCGGCTGGCGAAACGCTCCGTGTTCAGGTGGGTGCCGACCAGGTGGCAAATGTTGTTATCCCGAACAAGTACTGGCATGGTGCTGCAAATATCACCTTTACCGCTACCGACCCGGAAGGCGCCTCCGCAAGCAAAACTGCTCGCTTTGAAGTGCGCTCCGTGAATGATGCTCCGGTGATTGCTGCTGGTGCACCTACGGGCGAAACGATTCTCGAAGGTGGCCGTTTCAAGACTATCGATCTTTCCACTCTCGCTGATGACCCGGACCATTCGGCATCTTCTCTCAAGTGGGAAGTGACTGGTAACAGAGACCTCAAGCTGGATATCCGCAAGGATAACACCGTGCTTGTTAATGTTCCGAACAAGCAGTGGAGCGGCAAGGAAACGATTACGTTCTCCGTAAGCGACCCGGAAGGCGCTGTTGCCCGCCATAAGATGGTCTTCGAAGTGACCCGCGTGAACGACCCTCCGACATTCGTGAAGAGAATTCCGGACCAGAAAATCAAGGAAAAGGAAGTCTTCAAGCCCATCAAGCTTGACGAATTCGTGACAGACCCGGATAACAAGCCGAATGAACTTCGCTGGAAGATTACGGGTGCAAAGCAGCTCAAGGCCGAAGTCACTCCGAGCCGCATGCTTATGGTGAGTGCTCCTAACAAGGATTTCTGGTGCGCTCCGGAAATGATGGTTCTCGAAGTGAGTGACCCGGATGGAGCCAAGGCCTCGCAGACCATCACATTCGAAATCGCGTCTGTGAACGATCCTCCGACATTGAGGGATATTCCACCGCAGAGAATTCGCGAAAAGGGCCAATTCAAGGATATTGATTTGAGCAAGTTTGTCCGTGACCCGGATAATACAATGGAACAGCTTACTTGGAGTGTCAAGGTTGTGAACCCGGAATCTGCACATGCCAAGAAGAGCAAGAAGGGTAAGAAGGGCAAGAAAGATGATGACGATGAAGACGATACGCCCGTAAAGGATCCGTTTAGCGTTGTTATCTATAAGGGCGGTCTTGCCCATATCGAGATTGGCGACCCGCACTGGCATGGTGAACGTAACGTGGTGTTCACCGTGAAGGACCCGGAAGGCGCTTCTGATTCCAAGACCGTTAACTTTGTTGTGGAATCCGTGAACGATCCTCCTGCTATCAGACCGATTTTGGCTCAGAGCATCAAGGAAAAGGAACACTTTGAACCGATTGACTTGCTAAAGTTTGTCTCTGACCCGGATCACCCGACCAGTTCTCTCAAGTTCGAAATCGCACAGACTCGTGCGCTCAAGGCTTCTATCAATGCCAAGAAGCAGCTTGTTGTTGCGACCCCGGACAAGTATTGGAACGGTTCGGAAAAGATTCGCCTTGAAGTGACCGACCCGGAAGGCGCAAGGGCTGTGCAGCAGATTGACTTTGAAGTGTCCTCGGTGAATGACCCGCCGACAATCGTGAAGGACATTCCGAGCCAGAAAATCAAGGAAAAGGAAAGATTCGAAATCATTGATCTTACAAAGATTGCCAATGACCCGGATAACAAGCCGAATGAACTCAAGTGGACAGTTTCTGGCAACAAGGAACTTGCTGTAGATGTCAAGAATGGTCGTGCCTCTGTGACTATGCCGAATCCGAACTGGTTTGGCAAGGAAACGATTACGTTTACGGTTAGCGACCCTGAACGCGCCAGCGCTTCTACCAAGGCCACGTTCGAAGTGGTTCCGGTGAACGATCCGCCGAAGTTCAAGCCGATTCCGCAGCAGGTCATCGAAGAAAAGAAGACCTTCCCGGCAATTGATTTGACGAAGTTCGTTACGGATCCGGATAACACTGTCGATGAACTCAAGTGGTCTATTGACGGTGTAAATCCGTATGCTTCTGCCGCCCCTGCTAAGTCCTCCAAGAGCTCGAAGAAGGACAAGAAGAAAAAGAAGGGCGCCAAGAAGCAAGTTGAAGAGGCTCCTGCTCCGGTTGTTTCTGCCGGAAAGCATCAACTCAAGTACAACATCAGTGAAAAGGGAATCCTTACCGTAGAAATCCCGAACAAGTACTGGAATGGCTCGGAATCGATAACCGTCAACGTGTTTGACCCGAGCAGGGAAAAGGCTTCTACAGAAATTCGCTTTACCGTGAAGTCCGTGAACGACCCGCCGGTCGTGAAGGAAATCCCGGGACAGACGACGCAAGAAGGCAAGACATTCAAGCCTATCAATCTTGATGAATTCGTAAGTGACCCGGACCACAAGAAGAACGAAATCAGATGGTCTGTTTCTGGCGCGAAGAATCTCGACGTGAGAATCAACGGTTCACGCGTTGCTGAAGTCAAGCCGAGAAGGGACAACTGGTTCGGTGATGAAACCGTTATCTTTACGGCGACGGACCCGTCTGGCGCCTCTGACAAGTCTGTTGTGAAGTTTGTCGTGAAGCATGTGAACGCACCTCCTGTCATGCGCGATATCCCGGACTTTACCATCAGGGAAAACCAGAACGAAGGTGTGATTGCGACAATCAAGCTCGACCAGTATGCTCGCGATAAGGACCATAGCTTCGATGAACTCAAGTGGAAGTTTACGGGTCAGAAGCAGTTGCAGGTGAATTACGATAGGCAGAAGAAGACGGTCGTTATTTCCCAGCCCTATACTCATTGGAAGGGCAAGCCGGAACGCATCACATTTACAGTGACGGACCCGGAAGGCGGTACGGCCCACAAGACTGCAACGTTTACTGTGATTGCCGTGAACAATGCGCCCGAAACGAAGGCTCAGAACTACGTAACTCGTGAGAACGAGAAACTGTCTGTTCCGGCTTCGGGCGGCCTGATGTCTGGCGCTATTGACCCGGACGGCGACAAGCTTGCGTCTGTGAAGCTCGTGATGAAACCGCGTAATGGCCGAATCATCTTGAACGAAACGAACGGTTCCTTCGAATATACCCCGAATAAGGGATTCACTGGAATTGATGAGTTTACTTTCAAGGTCTTTGACCCGGCTGGTGCAGGCTCCAAAGTCACGAACGCCGAAATCAACGTGATGATGAAGATGAACGATATTCGTGGCAACGCTAACAAGAAAAAGAAGTAAGTCTCTTTCATGTAATGTGAAAAGCCCTGCGGCCATGTGCTGCGGGGCTTTTTGTATTTAGTAGGAAGTTAGAAGTAGGCGGTTGGAAGGGAACGGCTTTCTGCGGCGAAAATTGCGGCTTTGACGCCTATGAAAATCTTTCGTCTATAGCCGTGTGGTTCGGCAAGCTCACTAACCTAAGCGGCGTTCTTTCGTCTAATCACTCCGTACTCTTCTACGAGCGTTTCTAATTTCACGGCGCAGTTGGCGGGGGAGGTGGACGGGAGCTTTACGGCTTTGATGCCTGTGGATGCTTCGCAGTATTTTTCGTAAAGCTTGTGGGCGGTGGCGCCTGTGCAAAAGATGCGCTTGATTTTTGTTTTGGCGAGTAGCGAGGCGATGTCGTTTGGAACCACGTCTTCGATGCTCGTGTCGCTTGCGCCAATGATGGTGCAGCTGTCAAGAACGTCCCACAATGCGATGTGGTGCTTTAAAAGCATCGCTTTTTTCTCATCGATGGTTGCGGGGAGAGGTTCGCTCAAGACGCTGGCAAGAACTTTCCAAAAGCGATTTTGCGGGTGCCCGTAATAGAAGCCCTGTTCGCGCGATTTGGGCGAAGGGATGGAACCGAGCAGGAGAACTTCCGAATTTGCATCGAAAAGTGCGGGAAACTCATGCGTGACGAACGTCCGCGCGTTCTTGGATGTTTTGGATTGCTTTTTCTTTGTGACCATGCCACAAGAAAAATAGAAATATTGAAGTAGCCCCCTAAAGTTACTATATTTGCCCTCGAAAAAATTGGTTGTGTCCTAACCACTAACCACCAACCACTAGTCACTGCCTCATGAATCCAGAAATAGAAAAACGCCGTACTTTCGCCATCGTCAGCCACCCTGACGCCGGTAAAACCACCATCACCGAAAAGTTCCTGTGGTACGGGAATGTGATTCGCGAGGCTGGTCATGTGCGCGCGAAGGCGAATAGAAGTTACACTGTCAGTGACTGGATGAAGATTGAACAGCAACGTGGTATTTCTGTTTCGAGTTCCGTGTTGAACTTCCCGTTTGAAGGTTGCATGTTCAACCTCGTCGATACCCCGGGGCATCAGGACTTCTGCGAAGACACGTACCGTGCGCTTACCGCCGTGGATGCCGCTTTGGTGCTTATCGATAGCGTGAACGGTGTTGAAAAGCAGACGATTCGCTTGATGAATGTTTGCCGCATGCGCCACACGCCGATTATTACGTTCATCAACAAGATGGACTTGGATGGCCGCCATGTGCTCGACTTGCTCGACCAGATTGAAAGCGTTTTGCAGATTAAGACCGCTCCGTTTACGCTCCCGATTGGTGTCGGTAAGCTTTTCAAGGGCGTCTATTCCATTGCCGAAAATACGTTCCACACGTTCAATCCTGACGATGGCAAGCAAGAAATTATCCAGATGGAAGGCCCGGACGATCCGCGTTTGGTTGAACTTTGCGGTGAAAACTGGGTGAACCAATTCCGCGAAGAATACGAAATGGTCACGGGTGGTATGGATCCGTTTGACCATGAAAAGTTCCTCAAGGGCGAAATGTGCCCGGTGTTCTTCGGTTCTGCCGTGAACAACTTCGGTGTCCGCCAACTTTTGAACGCGTTTGCAAAACTCGCTCCGCCGCCGATGATTCGTGATACGGACAAGCGCCCGGTCAAGCCGGACGAAGACGCTTTCAGCGCATTCGTCTTCAAGATTCAGGCAAACATGGACCCGAAACACCGCGACCGCACGGCTTTCCTCCGCATTTGCTCGGGAAGCTTTACCCGTGGCGAAAAGGTTTTCCACGTGCGTACGGGCCGTGACATCCGCTTGGCTGCTCCGACGGCATTCCTCGCGAAAGACAAGGAAGTGATTGACC
>JAFWRL010000243.1 GCA_017520105.1 Fibrobacter sp. | reverse complement strand
GTGTTGCTCGAAGTCACGAACGGGTACGTGCCCTGGTCAACGTCGAGGATAGTGCCCTGGGCGCCTTCGAACACGAGACGCTTGCCTTCCTTCACGGCCTTGTAGAGCATCTCGCTCACATCAGCGACAAACGGCTTGATCTTTTGGCCGAGTTCGAGATAGTCCTTGATAACCACTTCCGGGTCTATTTCCGGAACATCGTACATCACCTTGAATTCTTCGTTGTGGACCTTCGCCATCGCTTCGACGCGCGGACGGAGTTCGCGTTCGTCCATGAGGTCGCCCACGCGGACACCGATACGGTTCACCTTGTCGCTATAGCACGGACCAATACCGCGGCCCGTAGTACCGATAGCAGCCTTGCCCGCCTTCTTCTCCTTGGCCTTGTCGAGCGTGGAATGGTACGGAAGCACAACATGCGCGTTATTGGCAATAAACAGACGACCTTCCGGGTTAATGCCCTTCGTATGGAGGTCAGCAATTTCATTGAGAGTCTGGATCGGGTCGAGCACAACGCCGTTACCGATGACGCAAATTTTGTCCGGGTGCATAATGCCGGATGGAATCAAGTGGAAGACGAACTTCTTGTCACCAACTTCCACAGTATGGCCGGCATTGGCGCCGCCCTGAAAACGCACGATGATATCTGCATCGAGCGTCAAGAAATCTACAACCTTGGCTTTTCCTTCGTCGCCCCACTGGGAGCCGATAACTACACGATTTGCCATAAATCCTTCGTTTTAATTCTTTAACAATCGAAATGGTTGCCCCAAGGTACCTCCCTGGAGCCCTTTTTCGCCATAAAGATAGTAAGTACCACCGCAAAAAACGAATTTTAGGCAGCGAATTCGCCCGAAAAAACGGGGGTAATTCAAAAACCTTCATTTAAAGCGGCCCTTATAAAATACATTTTTCTTATCTTTAAAGCATGTCCGAAGAAATAAAAATGCTTATCAAGAAACTTTCGCCGCTGCTCGACGAAGATTCGGACGTATTCCGCGAACTAGAGACATTCTTCGGCAAGGATGCCAAAATAGGCATGCACCGCGACGACCTTTCCAAGTTTCTTCAGGACAACAGAACATACCAAGTAGTCCGCGTAAGCGGCAAAAGCTACAAGGACTGCGTCTATGAACTTGTTGACAACTTCCCCGAGATGCTAGACGCCATAGGCATGCTGCGTTATTACAAAGCGCCCACAGGGAACATCCAGTGGGAAGAAATCGAAGCCGCCGAAATCGCCATGGGTAACGAACTCACCATGAACGCCTACGGCTGGGCGCCAGACGCCTGGACCGTCTTTGCATCAAACGCACTGGACGAAGCAACCGCACCAGAAGACAAAAAAGGCGACTACAGCCTCGTGGCAATTGTCGCTTTGGATTCGCTGCTGTAAACACAGTCCATGTTCTGTCACTGGATCCTTCACATTCGTTCAGGATGACGAATCGCATAAGCCGATCCCGGAACAAGTCCGGGATGACAATTCAAATACAGTTCCGCCGGGATGACTGTTTAAAACTAATGTTGTATAAACTTGAAGAACGTAATTCCCGGAATTTTACGGGTAGCGAGGTAATCGGCGAGCGGGAGCTCGACGACCTGTTTCTTGATGGACGAAGCATGGCGCAGAATAGGCTTTTTCCCTGGCGTAAATACGACTAATCCCGTATGCGTCACATCGATTTTGTCGGAGGAGGCAACGAACGCCACACCGAGAACTTTCATCGCCCCGGTGTACGTTTTTTTCGCCATTTCGATTGCCTTGTCCAAAGGCATATAACGTATCTTCAGCGGTTTTTCCTTCCCCGTATATTTGAGGTTATGGCTCTTGAAAAATTCCTTCTTGGGCATTGTACGCGTCACCGAGACTTCACCTTCCATCGGGACGACTTTCGCGTATTTTCCTTCACCGACCCAGTCGTCGAGCATGTAATGCTTTCGCGTCATATAGCTTATATTGCCACCCTTATAGCGGAGGCGCTGTAACTGCCTGAACAGCGACTTTTCGCTTTTCGCCATGGCAAGCGCAACGACGTTTTCCACGTACGTCATGCAATCGACGGAGTCTAAATAAACTAACGGTTTGTCGTCAATGCGGTCAAGGTGGCCTTCTCCCATCGGTCCAAGTCTGTAGGGGCGTCCCAAGAGTTGTTGCGAAAAATAATCCAGGCGTTTGTTCAGTCCGACGATTCCCTGCGCCTCAAGCCACATCGTTTTCATTTCCATAAGCGATTGACGGCCCTTGTTCGTATAATCGATGATTCTCATCCAAAGCGTATCGAGAACATCTTTACTCTTGATGTCCGGAGTTTCGTTCGTACCGTTCAGGTACATGGCGACAGCAAGCGTATCGTCGTCTATCGTGTAAATGTAGCCGACCAAGCCATAGACTTCTGCGATAAAGCCCGTCTTGAAGCGGGTGAGCCATGGAGATTCCAAGGCCTGCATGCGCTTTGCTCCAGAGCCCACGCCGGGGCTTGCAAAACTGTTGATGTAATATTGACCCTTCGGGTGCCTTGCCATTTTCGCCAGCAGTTCCGCTTCTGTTGACGGCTGCACCTTGTTTTCAGGAGAAAGGCCGCTGCCGTCCCACACGTCAAAATGCGTCGGGTTCAAGTCCATTTCCAGAAGGAACTTGCGTTCCGCCTTGCGACCGCCTTCAACGCTACCTTCGCCTGCAACTTGCGCACCAAGATTTCGCAAAAGCGTCTCGGCGTGGAAATTCTGGCTACGCTGATTGATTTCGTCAAGGATGCTCAAGAGAGGCGCTGCCGAGAACGAGAACTTTTTCAATTCATTTTTTGTCGCAACCGACTTGTTCTCTTTAAAGACTATACCGCGGTTCTTGAGCGCATACATGAACGCCGCCCTGAAATACCCCACCGGATTGCGAATCGGGAGTACCATGCTCGCCGAATCGACGCCTTCGCCCATCGTACCGCCAAGCGTAATGATGGACTTTTCCGGGTCAATTCCATATACCCATTTTTTCTTCCTTCCCTTGACGGTCTTTAAGTTGTTTACAACCTTGACATAACCTATATCGGGAATGATGCTAACATTTGCCGTATCTCCGCGGCGTCCTGGCCAGAAGCGTATTGTCACACAGTTGTCGTTAAACCCGAGCGGTCCGACTTCGGCACCGTACCAGGAATCGTAATAGTTCCTACGCCAATTTTCAGGTTTCCACGGACCCGTGTAATAGCTGGTATCCAAGTCGATATGACCGTTGATGGTATCGATACCCATTGCACGGATGGAATCCGCCATGGAATTCAAGACAAAAAACATATCGTCGTAAAATCTGGCCGATATGTTCGGATCCCCTTCACCGCGAATCTTGAGCGCTCCCGTCAAAGTTTTCTTTTTGATGTCGCCAAGAACCGTTATATCTGTTTTCGGTCCGTAATCCAGCGGCAAAAAGTGAATCGCAGCCGCTGTCGTCAAAGTCTTGAGCGTACTTGCCGGGGTAAACTGTTCGTCCCCATTAATGTTGCCAATTTCCTGCCCCGACTTGACAGAGCGAATAGCCATTCCGTAACGCACCCCCGGAATAATCGAATCCACATAGCTCTTGAACGACGCAACATTCACATGGGCAAATAGAGGTGCCACAAGGAACGGCAACAGCCGGGAAGTAACTTTAAACAACTTATTCATTGGCGAGACTTGACTTTCCTTTTTCTTGCAACGCAAAAAACAACTATGAAACAAATAACCAAAAATCCCGCACCAGCAATAATCAAGTATTTCGGGGAGACTACCTTATCCGAAACTTCACCGGCTATAGGCAATTCTTCGCGACTGATAAAATCGGCAGAATTCTTTGGATAAATTACATTGTAATTCTGCAAGAAGATATGTTGTACCCAGTGCAGCATTTCCGCTTCGTTCAATTCTTCGGAGTGGTTCAGGACTTCATTGATTTTCTTGTGCGCATCATAGACCATCTGGGCAAGACGGGCACTGCGCGTTTTGCGGTTTGCCGTATTCAAGAACAAACTGCCCATGCTGTTCGACAGTTCCATCAAAATGCTTTCGACCTCGCCCCATTCCGGAATATTCGGGAAACAGCGACTATGTTCCAGTTCGGCAACAAGCTTGGAGTAACGCGAATCGCGATTCCAAATGTGGAGGATGCTCCTGTCCGCAGGCAAGAACCCCACTTGACGTGAATAAGCATCGATATTGTCCGCACGGAGCATGTAGGCGAGGAACCTCTCCGCCATGGCGTTTTTGGAGGCGTCCTTCTTTTTGCCAAGCGCCAAATGGCTGCCGCCCATAAACGAGAAGCGGCCTGCGGGCCCAGAAAGCAGTTTCAGCACCTTGATGCCGTCCTTTGCGATGGCAGAATTAGCAAGTCCTCCAGCATCTTCGGGGTAGTCCAGTTGCTTTATCAGTTCCGAAGTTCCATAATGGAATACGCGTTCCGAACGCACAAAGCCATTCGCATTGTCTGCGGAATTTTCAGACAAGCTATAAGGAGCCATTTGCGAATCGCCCATGATTTCGGCATAGAGCGCAAGACCGACAAGCGTATTCGAATCTAGAAGCGCACTGCGATACCCCTTCTTGCCCGAAGGCAAAACAAAATCTCCGCCATGTCCCCAAATAACCGGAGCCATGTACTGCTGCCCTGACCAGTCATCCTTGCCAGGGAGCGCAAAAGGAGTCACCTTGACGCCATCGGCATTCTTCAATTCGGCTTTCGCGATGGTCTTCAACACACCAAGGAACTGCGCGTACGATTCCACGTCAGAATCATCAAAGCCGAGTTCCTGCCAAAAACGGTCGTTTACAAAAAAGCCGCGAACATCAATGAACCACGGAACCGCGTAAGTCTGCGGGCTCCCCGGAATATGCGAGCTGCGGAAGCCTTCGCCCAAAAAACGGGTCGAATCTATTTCGGCCATCAAAAAGTCAATCGGACGAATCATCCCCGCCTTTGCAAAATGCGGAACCCACGTCGAACCCAGCTGGATGACATCGGGAGCCTGCGAAATCGAATCCGTGAACGTCCTCGTGATTTTGTCAAAAGCCTCGCCCCAGCTAAGCGAAGTCAACTTCACCGGAATATGCGTCTCCCGATAGAACTTTTTCACAAGGCGATTCAACGCAATCTTTGAACCCCGACCGTTATCCATAACCCAAACAGAAAGCGAATCCGCAGCAACGGACGAAGTCACAAGGCCAAGCACAAGGCTTGCAAACAAAAGAAACCTTGCGAGACCTGTGAATCCAGCTATCTTTTGGGTAAGCTCTATCATTGGGCCAGTCTTCCAAAATCTTCAAAGAAATGGGGATAAGTCTTGTTCACGCATGCAGGGTCAAGAATCTTGATAGGCACACCACCCAAGGACACCAGGCTAAAGCACATCGCCATGCGGTGGTCGTTGTAAGTTTCAATCGTCGCCGGCATCAACTGTTCCGGCGGTTCAATCGTAATCGTGTCCATATCGGCCACCACGCGGGCGCCCACCTTCTGCAGTTCCGCAGAGATAGCGGCAATGCGATCGGTCTCCTTCACGCGCCAACTGCCGATGCCACGAATCGTGGTCGTCCCTTTCGCAAAAAGCGCAAGCACAGAAACAGTCATCGCCGCATCCGGGATGTCGTTCAGGTTCATGTCAATTCCCGTGAGTTCGCAACCGCGACCGTCGCATTCAATCCAGTCCGGGCCAATCGTCACCTTCGCGCCCATCTTTTCGAGGACCTTCGCAAAACCCACATCGCCCTGGTGGCTGTTGCTACCGACGCCGAGCACGCGCACATTGCCCTTCGCAATCGCCGCCGCCGCAAGCGGATAACTCGCGGAACTCGCATCGCCTTCGACAAAGAACTTTCCAGGAGACTTGTAGTGCCCCTGCGGAACATAGAACTCCCTCAAGTCGTCATGCCGCACGACAATGCCAAAGCGCTTCATCACGTCGAGCGTAAGTTCAATGTAAGGCGCCGAAATCAATTCGCCATCTACGTGGATGTGGAGCGGAGTCTTGCAGTACGGAGCGCAAATCAGAAGCGCCGTAAGGTACTGGCTCGAAATATTTCCACGAACACTCACGTCACCGCCATTGAGACCGTCTGCCTTGATGCGGACCGGCGGATAGCCTTCCGATTCTAAATATTTGATATCGGCGCCCAGCGTGCGGAGCGCATCGACAAGATCCTGAATCGGGCGTTCGGCCATGCGTTCTTCGCCACGCAATATGAACTTGCCCCAGCCAAGCGAAAGGGCCGCCGTCAGCGAGCGCATCGCCGTACCGGCATTGCCAAGGAACAGTTCAATCGACGGACTCGGTGCATCAAACGGCCCGGCATGGCCTTCCACAACGGCATTGGTATAGTCGTCCGTAAAATCGATTTTCGCACCCAGACGCTGCAGCGCCTCGCCCATGTAACGGGTATCGTCACTTTTCAAGAGATTGTTGAGCGTGGTCGTCCCTTCAGCCAAAGCGGATATCAAAAAAACACGATTGGTGATACTCTTGGAACCCGGTAGGCAAAGGGACCCATCGAAAGAATGATAAGCAGGAAGCTGAATAAAACTAGGGCGAAATTGGAAGTCGTTCATACAAGAAAAATTATACATTTTTATTAGGGTGGGTTAGTTCACGCGTGACGAAAGCCACTCGAAAATGCAATAAACTTTGTGAGGACAACATGGAACAGGAAGTTACTACCAAAAATTTCGAAGTACGTTTCTCGGATTGCGACCACCACAGCCGACTCAAGCTTTCAAACCTATTCCTGTTCATGGAAGAAACCGCCATCGCAGACGCCGAGCAAAACGGATTCGGCATCTGGAAGATGATGAAGGCAGGCTACACCACGGTCATCACGCGCATGAAGATTCGCCTGTTGCACCACCCGGTGTGGGGCGAAAAGCTCGCCATCTCCACGTGGGCAAAAGACATCATCAAGGACAAAGTTTATCTCAAGGACTACTCCGTCCTCGATGCGCAAGGGCATTCCATCGCACAGGCGACATCGTCGTGGCTCTTGGTGAACATGAAAACCGGCAAGTCCGAAAACCCAGCAAACTCGCCCTACCCGATTCCGCTCATGCAAGGGAAGAACGCGCTCCCCGAGATGATGGACATACTCGACCCGCAAATCGAGCCCAAGATCGTGCGTACCGAAATGGCGAAATACAGCGACCTCGACATGAACAACCACGTGAACCATTGCCGCTATGTCGATTGGGTCATGGACTCGCTCGACGCCGACGAACTCAAGACTAGAAGAATCCGCTCGATACAGATAAACTACATCTCGCAAATTCCGCTTGGCAGCAAGGTGAACATCGTACGGTTCAAGAACACGAACCATCACGCCTATGTTTTCGGAATGAACGCCGACGACATGACGCAATGCCACTTCCAAGCGAGAATCGGATTCGCGGATTAGAATTTAGTCGGAAGTAGGCGGTAGGAAGTAGGAAGAAAACGTAATAGGAAACGCCCCCGCGTCATCCAGAACATTTACAACAGCGCATTTTTCAGCAAGCGTTCTTCAACCTCAAATGCGCTTGGCTTGTCCTTGGGCGTAAGGCGCGGCCCCGTGCCATAAAGGTGACGCATCATTTCTAGAAGCGTGTATTCACGATCGAAATAGCCGATGTCCGGATTCGGGCAAATAGTTACGGGTTCACGCACGCGGGCGGGTTGCGAACCGCGGGCAACAGCAACGCATTCCGGCTGGTAATGGAGCGACGGACTTTTCTCGCGGATTTCTTCACGGCCCGCGTTTCCGAGGAACCGACAGATGCACTCACGTGAAAGTGTCATACGGCGAAGTTCGTTATACTTTTCGCGAATCGCCGCAACCGCCTCATGGATTCTATCGGTCGCTTCGCTCCCTCCAGAAAGACAGTCCAGTTCCTCTTTTTCCAAGCGGTCGATTTCGGCCAAACGATGCACCACGTACTCGCGGGACGCCATGCATACGGGATGTTCAAATCCAGGCACCGCACGGCAAAGATAATGCTGACGACACGGGAATCCAAGCTTCAATTCCGGTGCCCTAGATTTTTCCCCTTGCGGCGCAAAATACTCCCGAATTTTTTGCTGACAAAGTTTTGCCGCGGTCGAAGTCCGCAAATTCACGAACGGGATTTCAAGTGGCGAAGCATTGCTTATATAGACATCTTCAGGCTTTGCAGCTACTAGCAAACGCCGCGTTTCCTTATCGACGCTTGTCACCTGCGGCACAAGCAAAAACGGAGTCCCGACACCCACGCCGTCAATGCCGAAGGCCATGACTTTTTCGATATCTTCAGGAGCGCAAAGCCCGCCCTGAGCCGTAATCCGCGCTGGTTTCGGCGGCG
This sequence comes from Fibrobacter sp., assembly GCA_017520105.1. The sequence continues at coordinate 2,624 of JAFWRL010000243.1, read as the reverse complement.
GGACAATCACTTGCACCGGCGCATTTACAGCCGCACTAGACGATGCGAACTTCGCTATCATCGCATGCGTCGTTTCAAACAGTTCTTCACGTTTTTCGACAAATTCACGGACAACGTCAAGCAGCAATTTTTTCGATTCAAAAAACGCATGGCCGCCACAGTTCACGCCGGATTCAATGCGGTATTCATAAACCTCCACGCCCTTTTTCGCCAAGTAGCGCCCCTGAACAAGCGCCGAACGGTAATCCGAAACCTTAAGGATAACTTTCTTCGTAGGCGCATGCGTCGCCGTCCTGTAAAAGTCCTTGCATTTCGCGATTTCCTCGAATACAGCCAAATTCACGCCCGCGCTCAGCACAAGCGAGCCTTTCACTTTTGAGGCAGCAAAGCCGCGAACCGCATCGAACGCCGCCTCCTCGTGATTGAGTCCGACCATGATATTCGCCTGGATTTCGCCCGGTTCCATCTTCTCGGTAAGCGCAGCCTCGGCGGCAAGCCGTGCAAGCCCTGTCTTCGCAAAAACTCCATCATATTCCACGCGGAGCGGCGAATCCAGCGGAAGCATCAAAAAATACAGATCCTTATCGCTCCCGCCATCGAACCGCCCCGCACAAAGCCTATTGAACTTGCGCTCCACCTCGTCTGCCACAAAATCCAAATAAGAACGGATGCGCCCAATCCGGGCCGTCTGCGGAGACCCCAAATCGAGCCCCAAGCGCTCCGCATAAGCCATACGGTATTCTTCGAGGAGTCCGTCATCCACAAGCGAAATCACGGACGTAATGCCAAAATGAGCCACGCGAATCGGCGTGTCCGCCGTATAGCAAATTCCCATGACCGGTATGTGAATCTTGTGAACCATCGCGCGAGCAATATAAAAAAATCACGGCACCACCACACCCATCGCCGAATCCAATTCAAAAGCAACGCTCCCCCGCAAATCCGTGCGGAACAACTTCGCCGAATCCCCAAGCACCAAGTTCAGTTTACGAACAACAGACTCTACCGGGTGCCCATAACTGTTCCCCGCCCCCACGCTCACAAATGCATACTTCGGCGCCACCTGCGACAAGAACTTGAGCGTACTGCTCCCCGCCGACCCGTGGTGCGCCACCTGCAAGAGTTCCGCCGAAAGCGTCGGGTTCATCTCCAGCAACCGCCGCTCGCCAAGCGAATCCAAGTCGCCTGTCAAAAGCACCCGCGCCTCGCCATAGCGCCCGAGCAACACCAAACTCGCCCCGTTCCCTTCCACCTTCGCATAACTCGTCGGCCAAAGCACGTCAAACCGCGCCCCGCCAAACCAGACACGCTCCCCGCGTTCAAGAGTATCCACCGGGACACCGAGCCTTTGCGCCACGCGATAAACGCTATCGCGGAAAAAACTGCTCAACAAATCCGGCCCCACGTAAAGCCGCCGCACAAAAACGCCCCGCCCCAAAAGTTCCAGAAAACCGCCAATATGGTCGCGGTGAAAATGGCTAAGCACCACCCATTCCAGCGTATCCGCCCCGCGATTCAAAAGAGAATCCACCACACCCACCGAATCCGGCCCGAAATCGTAAAGCGCGAACCGCCCTTCCCGTTCCAGAAGCACCGCTAGCCCCTGGCCCACGTCAAGCGCAGTAAGCCGCATGGAAGATTCCCCCTCCTCCGACCCGCTCACGTACATGCAACCCCAAAGACAAGCGCACAAGCCCGCCAGGGCCAAAATCCACAAACGTTTCATAAGCATTCCTTTTTTTGAAAGTTCCTCTTATATAACACGCTTTTTTCGGAAATTTGGTCCAAAATACCCCCTGCAAAATCGATATTTTTACAAAAATCCCTTTTTTTATTATCTTTACCACTAATCGAGGTCACTATGCAATTACCTAAGTACAAAAAGAAAAAGCGCATCAAGCTCAAAGTTTGCCAGGAACCCGGCTGCGGCCGCGAATTCTGGGGACACCCGATTGCCAAGTACTGCGAACTGCACCGCGACATCAAGCAGCGCCAGAAGCAGAAAAAAGATATCGAGAACATCGAATCCAAGAACATCATCTTCCGCCACAACTACGCCGAAGCCATGGACTTGGAATTCAAGTGCTGCCTCGACGGTTGCGACAACACCTTCACCATCCGCATTTTCCCGAAGCAATACGTTTACCCTCGCTTCTGCATGGAGCACAGGAACGACTTCAAACGCGCCAACTTTCTCAGAATCATGCAGAAAAAGTAACCGTTTGCGCCGCAAATACGGCTTTTTTGGAAAAAAGTTACCGCCATCCCTTGAAATTTGGGGTGGCTTTTTTATATTTGGTCTCGCTACATGGTGGATGTAGCTCAATTGGTTAGAGTCCCAGATTGTGATTCTGGATGTTGCCGGTTCGAGTCCGGTCATCCACCCGCAAAAAAGCCTCGCAGAAATGCGAGGCTTTTTGTTTTGGGGAAATATTAGCCGTTTCCCGCAAAATTTCCAAATTCTATCTCTTCAACAATATCACTTTTTCGGTCGCCTTGCCGTTCACTTGCAGCACACCGATGTAGCGGCCTCGAGGCAGATTTTCGACAGAACGAGTTTCAAAATGTGTACCGGCGGTTCGGTTCCCGAGATTAAACGCACGGACAACACGGCCCTGCATATC
>JAFWRL010000242.1 GCA_017520105.1 Fibrobacter sp. | reverse complement strand
TATCAAACCGTTCCCTGATGAAATTTACTGACCTTTCCAGCAGCCATACCGTGCTCACGCGAGGTTCTTTGCCGTCCTCATAGATGAGCGAGTTGAGCGTAGGAGACTCAGAGTAAATCTGATCTTCGCCGTGTCCGCAGCTGTCGAGGCAAACTAAGACAATATTGGTGTCATTACAATACAGATAAAGGTCGTAACCGTCTAAATAAGGGGGCATATTTTTCAAATGAGTAGAATAGACGGCATAGTTGGCCGCCATCGCATCCAGGTGTTTCCAAATCGTTGTTTTTGACTGTTTTTTGAAATCGTTAATCAGTCTGTTCTTTCTTAACATAATCTTTCTATCACAAAAAATAAAAAAGGTGGAATCTAAAAATCATGTCCCTGAAAAATAGGGACACAAGAGAGATTAGGCAGGCGCAGAAGCACCAGCCTATAGCATTTATAGAGTATTCCTTTGGGGACTACCCTATCACAAAACCTCACCACTTGTAGCAATATGTCAAAGACCGCAACAGCGAGTAAAGAGCGAAAGCTTGCTTTCTGGCTCTTTCGAGCGCGAAGGTCTTCGAGACGAAATCTCAAAGAACGCGCAAGCCGAATGCAATGAAACTTGTTCAATTGCTGAGGCGCCGCCGTTGTTCGAGATGAAATCTCAAAGACCGCAACAGCGAGTAAAGAGCGAAAGCTTGCTTTCTGGCTCTTTCGAGCGCGAAGGTCTTCGAGACGAAATCTCAAAGAACGCTTGCGAACGGACAAGATACAATCATCCCGTCGACTCACAGACTTCGTGTCAACTTAGTCATAGAACCGCTCGGCATCGGACTGTTTTCCTTGTCATTCCGTTCATTTTTTCTTGCTACAATTGATTATTTTGTGATAGATTTATGATTATCGGCTGCAAAAGTAGATAAAAACAAAATTCCCTCCAAATTTTTTGAACACTTTTTTTCGCAACTTTGTAAGAATTTGCAAGCACGAACCCCCTAAGTTAGGGGGCAGGGGGTCTGAACGAGTAGAAACAAAAAACCTCCCCTAAGCAGGGGAGGCTTTATCCCCCTCCTTTCAAGGGAAGGCTACGGGAGGGCGAACTTTGTTCGGGATGGGGCTGGGGTGGATCTATGCCATACAGCTGGTAACGCCCAGCGTAGTTCCTATTGCCGTCAAAATGGCAATCACAGTCTGAATGACAAACTTCCAAACGTCTTTCTTGCTATTCATAGGTTTCTAAACTTTAATGGTTAATTTTTAAATGTCTAAGGTCTAAGGACTAAGGACTAAGGCCTTTCGCATTACGCATTGTTAAAGAGTGGGATCGAGGGAGCGAAGGAGCGAGGGATTTTTTAAGGGAGCGAGGAGTTTTTTAGGGAGCGAGAGAGCGTGGAAGCGTGGGGAGCGAGGTTAGATTAATATCTTGAGGATCCTTATTGCAATCAAGTAAACTATCCTCTTTCCCTCTTTCCTTCGTTCTCTCCGTTCTCTCCGTTTTCGTTCCCTCTTTCCCTCCGTTCCCTCCGTTCTCTCCGTTTTCGTTCCCTCTTTCCCTCGTTCTCCCGTTCTCTCTAGCAGCCTACGGCTGCTCCTCCTCTTCGTCCGGCTTGTCGTACTCGCCGTACTCAGCCACCTGGATGCCAGTGAGGAAAGTCTTGACGCGGGTGCCGTCGGCACTGGTCTTCACTTCCGGCTGGAACAGCACGTGCACACCCTTGACGTTCTTGGTCGGCGTGAACGCCTTGGCGGTCTCCGCACCCTTGGTGCTCAGTCCGATCTT
>JAFWRL010000241.1 GCA_017520105.1 Fibrobacter sp. | reverse complement strand
TCCTGCAGCACAACAGACAAAGGAAGAAAATATGAACAAGCTTACGATCACCGCCGAATGGGACAAGGTATTCCCCAAGAGCGACAAGGTCGAACATTCCAAGGTCACTTTCAAGAACCATTTTGGCATTGAACTCGCCGCCGACATGTTCGTGCCCAAGGACACGAGCCTCAAGGTGAACGGCAAGTTCCCCGCGATTGCAGTCTCTGGCCCGTTCGGTGCCGTCAAGGAACAGTCCAGCGGCCTTTACGCCCAACAGATGGCGGAACGCGGATTCCTGACCATCGCATTCGACCCGAGCTTCACCGGCGAATCGGGCGGCGAGCCGCGCTACATGAATAGCCCGGATATCAATACCGAAGATTTCATGGCATCCGAAGATTTCCTCTCGACCCGCGACGACGTTGATCCGGAACGCATCGGCATCATCGGAATTTGCGGCTGGGGCGGCATGGCGATTAACGCTGCCGGCATCGATACCCGTGTCAAGGCGACGGTTGCCTCGACCATGTACGACATGAGCCGCGTGACCGCAAACGGCTACTTCGATTCCGCAAACAACGCCGATGCCCGTAACGAGGCCCGCAAGGCATTGATGGCCCAGCGCACCAAGGATTTCAAGAACGGCACGTACGACCTGGCTGGCGGCGTGGTGGACCCGCTTCCGGACGACGCTCCTTACTTTGTCAAGGATTACTACGCCTACTACAAGACCCCGCGCGGCTACCACAAGCGCTCCCTCAACAGTAACAAGGGCTGGGCCGCCTCCGCAGGCACCTCGCTCATGAACACGAAACTCCTCGCATATGCCGACGAAATCCGTAACCCGGTGCTCATCATCCACGGCGAAAAGGCCCATAGCCGCTACTTCGGCGAAGGCGCATTCGAAAAGATGACCGGCAAAAAAGCGAACGTCCCCGCAAAACTTGACGCCACCAAGAACTGGAGCAAGACCGTCGGCAACAAGGAACTCCTCGTTATCCCCGGAGCCTCCCACGTAGACCTCTACGACAACCTGGAAAAAATCCCCTTCGAAAAGCTGAACGAATTCTTCAAGACGAACTTGAAGTAAAAGTGATCGCTTAAACAAAAAGCGGCCTGCGAATTGCGGGCCGTTTTTCACGCCAGCGTGTAGCTTTTATCCAGCAATTTCTTGATTTCGGTTAGCGGCACGGTCCCATCAAGGATGACCGTTACCCAGCTTTTCTTGTTCATGTGGTATGCGGGGAGGTAGCCGGGCTTTTTCAGGAGTTCCGGCAATTCCTTCGGGACTATCTTGAAGTTCGCCACTTCGATAATCTCGTTGCCCTTGAGGCCAACTTTTGATTTTTCGACAGTCCCCAATAGGCAATACCATTTCTTGTTTTCGTGCTTACGGATGGCGGCGAATTGCGGAAACCGTTCCCACAGATATTCGGGCTTGTCTCCGTATTTTTGCTCCGCGTAGCCAATCAGGTCGTTTGCTGATTTCCTTTTAAAAATCTGCGTCTCGAAACATTCGCTGATGAATTTATCCGTAATAGCGGAAACTTCTTTGCGGATGCGGCCCACGAGGGCCCCCTGCACTGACAGCACCGAAAACAGTAGGTATTCTTCACCGGAATCGTTGTCGAATACCTTGACAGAAACTTTCTTGCCCCGTCCCACTCTGATTTCCAGACGGAATTGCCCGCCAAGTATTTCGCGGACGAGCGCATAGTTTGGCCCTTCCTTCGTGAACCCGAAAGGAATGAGCTTCTTGACAAGAAGTTTCTTGCCGTTGAATTGTTCTTCGATGCCTGTCACAAATGAAAAGATAGATAAAATTATTTACGGCTCAGTTAGAAATTGCGACTTCCCGGCGGGCGTCGCGGTACTTGTGCAGGCCTAGCATCACGCGGCGGGCAATCGGTTGCGCGATCAAGATTTCTACCGCGAGCGAAATGGCAAAGTTGCGAGGCCACTTGTAAAAGAAGTTTACCAGCGGCTCCATTGTAATTTCGCGGTTTCCGACCCAGGTCCCTACAATCGTCAAGATGATGGACATCAGGAAAACCGTGCACATGATGTTGAGTGTAATCACCGCATGGAAACTGTCGCCTTTCTGCGTGAGCCTTGAAGTCAGGAACGCCGCAGGCTTATATGTGACAAGCACCGTCGCGATGACGCACGGCCAGAGTATCGGCATAATCGG
>JAFWRL010000240.1 GCA_017520105.1 Fibrobacter sp. | reverse complement strand
CCGGACGAATGCAAGCCGGGAATGGGTGGCTGCGGTTACCGCCTCTGTCAACCTGATGGCATCCGGGAAATCGCCGATTGCGAAAATAGCGTCGTTTACACTTGCGACGGAGAAAAGTGGGTAGAGAAGAAAACAACGGGCAATCAGCGTTGCGCCCGTGGTGAGTTGGAGTATTGCGATGCCTGCTTCAAAGAGGGAAAATTTGAAGGGCACTACAAGTGCGAAGGTGGCAAGTGGCGGAAAATGGGCATGGGTGACGAAACCTGCGACGCATTGATTCCTGAGTGCGGCTATAGCGAATATGATCTTTGCATGAAGTATAACCTCACGGAATACTGCAATGGCAAATGGCTGGTTGAACCATGTGACACGGATTCCAGCAGAGACTTGGTCGTCTATGAAAATGGGAAAAAGCTGACAAACCGAGGCGGCAACTACATCTGCGTCAATGGCAAATGGATTGAACGTTTCCGGTATTACGAATGCGGCGAAAAAGAAGATTGCGTGCCAGAATCTGTACGTTGTCAGGCAAGCTCAGCCATCGGAACTGCTTGCGATAACGAAGGCGTACCCGCCGAATTTGATGGCTGCACGCTCATTTGCAGCGGCGGTGCTTACTTGTACGCCCCGCCACCAACATGGTGATTGAATTTATATGCGAAAAGCGGCGCTGTGGCGCCGCTTTATGCATGGTCGGTAAGTTAAGTACCTGTTCTATGGAGACTGCTAAATTTTCGGCCCTTTGGGGAAAGGCATGGGGTCATGTACGATTGGCCGGGGAATTTCGACTTGCGGAAATTCGGGTTTGTGCTTTTCCCAATCGCCAATGCCTTTATCGTGTGGTGCCTTTTCTTTGTTTATCAAGTTCTCTCTGGCTATACCCTTGATTTCGTTTTGATTTTTGAGATTTGTTTTCTGCTGGATGATTTCTTGCTGAACGTCCTTGATTTCTGCCTGGGCGCTCGCTTTGATGTCTGAAAGAATTTGTAGCCTTGCGCGTTTGCGCTCTTCGCGTAAGCGTTGCCAGTCCTCTTTTTCTTTCTGTCCAAGGTCCGGTGCGCCCTGCGTGATTTCTGTCTTTTCTGCGGGTATTGCGATATCGGATTCCGGCTGTGCGCACGGAACCGTCACGAATGCCGAGCCGGTCAGTAATGCGATGAGTGCGCTTGTGTTTTTCATAGCGTTAACCTTGAAAAGACTCGAAAAAGAAGGGCGACGTTTTTGCCGCCGCCCTGTGAGTAAGCTTGGAGGGCTTATTCAGCTTTTACAGCGGTCTTTTCTTCTTTGACTGTTTCTTTTTCAGCTTTCTTAGCTTCGATTTCAGCCTTGCGGGCTTCGCGTTCGGCCTTCAAGGCTTCTTCGCGTTCTGCACGCTGGGCGTCAAGTTCTGCTTTCTTGGCTTCCATCTCGGCCTTCTTAGCTTCGATTTCAGCTTTCTTGGCTTCGCGTTCGGCCTTCAAGGCTTCTTCGCGTTCTGCACGCTGGGCGTCCATTTCAGCTTTCTTAGCTTCGATTTCGGCCTTCTTGGCTTCGATTTCAGCCTTGTGGGCTTCGCGTTCGGCCTTCATGGCTTCTTCGCGTTCGGCGCGCTTGGCATCCATTTCGGCTTTCAGCGCTTCCATTTCAGCCTTCTTGGCTTCGATTTCAGCCTTGTGGGCTTCGCGTTCGGCCTTCATGGCTTCTTCGCGTTCTGCACGTTTGGCATCCATTTCGGCCTTCTTGGCTTCCATTTCAGCTTTCTTGGCTTCGCGTTCGGCCTTGCGAGCTTCTTCGCGTTCGGCGCGCTTGGCTTCTTCTTCGGCTCTCTTAGCTTCCATTTCGGCCTTCTTGGCTTCACGTTCGGCCTTCAAGGCTTCTTCGCGTTCGGCGCGCTTGGCTTCTTCTTCAGCCTTCTTGGCTTCGTGTTCGGCCTTCTTAGCTTCCATTTCGGCCTTGTGGGCTTCACGTTCAGCCTTAAGTTCTTCTTCGGTCTTCGGGGCCGGCGGGATGATGTCGGCTACAGGCGGCTTCGGCGGTACTACCTTGAGATCGTCCTTGTCGAGTTTGATTTTGTCCAAGAGTCCCTTACGAGTTTCTTTGCTATCTTCGCGCATTTTCTTGAAGTCGCTCTTGTCTGCGTTGTCTTTCGCAACTTCGGTCTTGACTTCAGTCTTGATTGCCGTGGAGATGTCGGTCTTCACGTCGGTGGAAACATCACTCTTAGCCGATGCCGTGGCAAAAAAGGCGAGAGTGGAGAGGGTTAAGATGGCAATGAATTTGGATTTCATGATTTTTCCTTAGTGGTTTAGGGTTTAAATTCTTGTTTTCGCTTTGTTTACAGCAAGAACCGTGCCAATTTTTTGAAATGTGCCGAATTTGAACGAATTTTGCATGTTTTGAATGAAATCCCTGAAACAAAGCTCACAAAGCCCATAAAAAAACGAGGTTTTTCGCCTCGCTGGGGATGAAAGTTCCGATTTTTCATTAATTCGGAGTCAGGGGTTCTGAGTTACTTATTTTTGAGTTAATAGTTTTGAGTTTCTAGTTACTAGAAAGATTTAAGGATAAAAATCTCCGGATGCGATAAACTAGTAACTTGTCACTTGCTTTCGTCGTGAGACTTTTGTATCTTACCCCTATAACTTATTATATCGTTCTCTAGATCCTTTAAATACCATCCCGGGCAGGGGCCGCAATTGCCGCACTTGAATGTGCTTGGGCGTTGAAAATGCGGGCATGCGCATTTTAGGGGGGCGTTATGCTTCTTAGGATCTTGGGAATTTCCCTTTTAACATTGTTGTTGTCTGGCGCGGATGCGCGTTCGGCGTCGCCGTTGCAATCATCTGTGGCGTCTCGGGACTCGGTGACGCTTGATTTTGTCGATGTCCCGATTGCAGAGGTGGCGCGGACGCTTTCGCTAGCTTATGGCACTCCGATTTTGGCGGATAACGTGGGCGATGTAAAAGTGACGTTTCACTTGGAGGGAGTGAGTCTCTTCGAGGGACTTTCGGCACTGTGTGCGGCGAACGAGCTTGCGGTAGTCGAGGAAGGACGCGTGTTCCATATCCGTCGTGCGCATGTGCAGGGAAACGCCTATATCGCCCTTGCGGATTCGGGTGTTGTCGTTTCGGTCAAGGATATGGATGTTCGCGATTTTGTAAAGGAGTTCAGTTTGAATACAGGCGTGAATGCGCTTGTTGATTATGATGTCGAGGGAGCGGTTGCCGGAAATTTGAGGCATATGGTTCCAGAAATTGCGTTTCGCGTGTTGATGGAATCGAACGGGTTTAAGGTGCGTGGTGAGCGAGGGTGCTTGCGAGTCTCTCGGAAGGGTGCTGCTCGTGGGGCGTCGGATAGCTCGCATGAAAGTCCGGAAATTTCGGTGGAGCGAGCTGGCAACCTTTATTCGGTAGATTTTCAGTCGGTTCCACTTAAGACGGTGCTCAAGGCGATTGCGGAAGAGGCTGGGCTCAACTTGGCGGTGTATGGAAACGTGGACGAAACGGTGCAAATGTCGTTCAAGGATGTTTCGTTGCCGGAACTTTTAGCGTCACTTTTTCGGGGAAGTGCGTTCACGTATTGGTTGGATTCGATGTCGCTCGTGGTTTCTGAAGAGGGGGCGTCAAAGGCGCTTGCCGATTTGCGAATTTATTTGTTAAAGCATGTTTCCCCAGAAAAGGCTTCGGCTCAGCTTTCGAAGTTTATTAAGAATACGGAACTCAATGTTTCGGAATATCGGGAGCAGAATGCACTTGTGCTCGGGGGCTCGCCGCATGCAATTGGGCGTGCTACAGAACTACTGAAGATGATTGACGTGCCGCAAATGCAGGTGACGCTTGCTTGCGTGATTGTGGAATTTAGAAAGGGACGCGGTTTTGCGATTGGCGTGCGGAGCGGGGCGGCGAGGAACGTGGGGGAGCGCGATATCCAGGCGCGGGGATTCTTTGATTTTTTAGGGAAGGATATTTCGAAGTCCGGTGCGTTTGGAAAAATTGGAATTTTGCCGGACCGCTTTGAGCTGGAACTTTCGTCGATGGAAGAGAACAACGAGGCGCGGGTACTTGCTCGACCGCGGGTGACAACACTTAATGGCAACAAGGCGGAACTGAACGTGACGAATACGGTCTATTACCTTATTAGTCAAGTCTCGTCGGATGGCTACCCGATTACGGATTACCGCTCGTTCAACGATGGCATTTCGCTTGAACTCACGCCGACAATGACGCAGGACGGATTGATTACGCTTGCGGTTGCGCCCGAAATCAAGACGGCTGGCAGGAGCTCTGGCGATGGGCCGCGGGATATCAGTTCCCGCAATATGAATACGACAGTCGTGTTGCGGGATGGCGAGACGCTTTGCCTGGGCGGGCTCATCCGCAAGAACAAAACGGAGGTGCGGTCGGCGGTGCCGTTTTTCGGGAGCATTCCTGTACTTGGACGTTTGTTCAGCTACACGTCTGAAGAGGAAGAAGAGAGCGAACTTGCAATATTCATCACGCCGACGGTGGAAAGGTAAATCTTTGATGTCTTCCCGGCCTTGTGCCGGGATCAACTTGCACAGTTTTATTCACAGATACATTGCATAAGGGGAAATATGATCTTTTTGAAAAAAAATGTAGCCGCAGTTTCAGCGCGGATGTTTACGTGGGAAGTAACAACCGCATTCGACGGGAATCTTTCGTCGGTGGAATTGCAAAAACGGTTTGATG
>JAFWRL010000239.1 GCA_017520105.1 Fibrobacter sp. | reverse complement strand
TTGTGGCGGCGATGCTGGCGGGGTGCACTTCTCACGCTCCGTCGGCAGCGCAGTTTATGAATGTGAAAAAGAATGGAAATAGTATTGCTTTAGGAGGAGCAATATGGACAGGGGATGTTCATCATGGGACTTATAGGTATGAAAGTGATTTTACTGATAAGGAAAATGCAGGCGATTTTGATTTGAATTATTTTCATCGGTTTAATTCTGTTGTAATCGGAATGTATTCGGTGAATGCTCTTTCGCTAAATTATGTTACAGGGGTTCGTTCCCAGTATTTTGCTTTACAGGGCTGGCTTGGTGGTGCAATTAATGCCGTTGACCATGTTACGCCTTTTTATGGAGGTTTGATGCTGATAGAGGAATATCCTGTGACAGATAATTTTAGAGCTGGACTTAGTGAGCACGTTTCGCGTAATGCGTATGACGTGGATGAAAATTGGGGTGGCATTTGCTGTGTGGCAGCGGGCTTTTATAATGAATTTGGTGCGGGAGCCTATTTGGCCTATAGTAATTTTTCATTTGAATTTCGTTATGGTCGTGAAATCGATGAGCCGAGAAATCGATTCTACTTTATGGCAAACTATGCGTTTACATTTGGCGGAAAATCTTCCAGGGACCAAAATTTGTTGCGAATGATATCTCCTGCGTCGGAATAATTTTTTTTCAGATTTGTCAAGCAGAACTTGCCAAATTTTCTTCCATAGGAGGTATTGCCTTTAGTTTGGCGCTCAAATCGCTGTTAGCGGCTTGATTGTGTCATTTTTCCGCCGTTGGGAATATGATCGGTTTGCTTTGTTTACACTTGTCTTGCACGCCTCAAATGTCATTCCGGCCTCCGTGCCGGAATCTCCTTTTTAAAATGAAAAAAGTATGACCATTTTCCCTGCGTGGGAAAATGGTTTTTTCCGTCTTGTCATGCCCGACTTGATGGGGCATCTCCCTCTTGTATGAAACGTCTGATGAACCGTTGAATCTAGCCGATGGACGACATTGGAATTTTTGATATGAAAGCTATTTTATACGTGATGAATCGGTTGGCTTATTTTTTTGTTTTGCTTGTGGCGGCGATGCTTGCGGGGTGTTCTTCGCATGCTCCGTCGGCAGCTCGTTTTATGAGTGCTAAACCGAATTCTATTTATATGGGTTTTGGCGGTGGAGGCTTCTGGGGCGACGACAATTCTCATCGTGAAGAAAAAGGAAAGGATGAGGCATACCGATATAAGGAACCTCGTTTTTTACTGGATGGAGTGCTCTTTTTTAGAAATGACCATTTTTTATTTGGTTTAAGTTTAGGAGAGCATTCTCTTGTTCGTTTGAATTTGGGCTTTGTTAGTGATTATTTTGGTGTTCAAGGATGGGGAGATATTATTGTACTTGATAAAAGTGAAATGAATTGGAAGCGGCCTTTTGGAATTATGACGATTGAACAGTATCCTGTTACTTCGAAATTAAAAGTGGGCGTGAATCAGTTTTTTGCTTATAATTCTTATTCAGGTGTTTTGGACGAATGCTGTTCAATAAATCTTGATTATTATATGAAATTCTATGGGGAATTAGGTGTTGGGGCGTATGTCAATTATGATGGTTATTCTTTAGAATTCCGTTACGGGAATGAACTTGGTTCTGAAAACCAGCGTTTTTATCTTGATTTTAGCGTAATGTTTGATACGCAATCGCATTGATTTTTTTGTTCGGGGTTTTAGGGGCGGAGCCCTTAGGCGAGGGGGTGGAGGAAGACCCGACGGGGCTGAAGCCAGGGGGACAACTGTGCAAGGCGAGTATCGCAGCCATGCTCGCATGGCTATGATCGAGCCGAACAGTTGGGACTTGAGCGAAGTGAAAGTCCAATCTTCCCCCCTCCTCCCTAACCACCAACCACTAATCACTAACCACTTTGTCACGTCATTTGTTTTTTCCCGCAGATTTTAGTATCTTAAAGCATGAAAAACTTAGAGGTAAAATAATGGATATTCAGGAACTTTCGGAAAAGGTGAAACAGCAGAGTTCTTTTTGCATGAACTTGCTGCGTGAAGTTGAAGATACGGTGATTGGTCAGAAGGCGATGGTCGAGAGCATTCTGACGGGTATTTTGGCGGATGGCCACGTGCTTTTGGAGGGCCTCCCGGGCTTGGCCAAGACGACTGCGGTGAAGGCTTTTGCCGATGCGGTTTCGCTCGACTTCAAGCGTATCCAGTTTACTCCTGATTTGTTGCCGGCAGACTTGCTGGGTACCACGATTTATAATGCCCGCGAGGCGAAGTTCGAAACGCGCAAGGGCCCGCTTTTTACGAATCTCGTGCTTGCTGACGAAATCAACCGTGCGCCATCGAAGGTGCAGAGCGCTTTGCTCGAAGCCATGCAGGAACGCCACATCACGATTGGCGACGAGACGTTCAAGCTGGACGAGCCGTTCCTGGTGCTTGCGACGCAGAACCCGATTGAGCAGGAAGGCACGTATCCGCTGCCGGAAGCTCAAGTCGATCGTTTCCTCTTGAAGGTGAAGGTGAGTTACCCGAACAAGGCGGACGAAATGAAGATTCTCGATGCGGTCTCGGGTGCGGGGCTGCGCCAGCCGAATGCGGTCGCGACGAAGGAAGATATTTTGAAGGCTCGCGAACTCGTGAAGCAGGTTTATGTCGATGAACGCGTGCGCGAATACATCGTGAACTTGGTCTTGGCGACGCGCGATCCGGGTAGCATCAAGCGTAGCGACTTGGTGGGCTTTGTGGAAGTGGGCGCTTCGCCGCGTGCTTCTATCGGCCTTGCTCAGGCTTCGAAGGCCCATGCGTTTATCCAGGGCCACGCTTACGTGACGCCGGAAGACGTGAAGGCTGTTGCGATGGAAGTGCTGCGTCACCGCGTGATTTTGAGCTACGAAGCCGAAGCGGAAGAAGTCACTGCCGAAACCGTTGTGCAGAAGATTTTGGATTCTGTTGAAGTGCCGTAGTGAGGAGATGCGGCTTGTATTAACAAGCCGCGACGACGAGAGCAACGCTCTAGCCGGAGGTTATCATTGCGGAGGAGCGTTGCGGTCTGTCAAGGCGAGCGTCGCGGACTTTGTCATTGAAAAAAAACAGCGCCTTGCGGGGCGTTGTTTTATATGGTTGGACTATGGATTGTTTTGAAAAGTGTGGAATTATACGAAAGAGAATTGTCGCCTGTTCTCTTTTGTTATTTCTTTGTTCATGTGGTCATTCCTCATCGGATCCTTGTGAAAGTTCGGCTTATGAAGAATGTAAAAGACGGACAGAAAATACGATAGTTTCAGATGTAGTTTGTGATCGATATGCCGTGAATGCATGCGAAGAATAGGCTTGAAATTTTGGATAGAAAGTCAAAACGATACCCTGATGGGGTATCGTTTTCTATTATATATAAATTAGTTTCCGCCGGTTTCGCCCCACTTCCAGGTAGAAGCGTCTTTCAATCCGTTGAAGTTGACTTTCGTGATCCAATTATCCCCGCTCCATTTCTGCCAGAGGTGGATTACCTTTCCTTCTTTTGTCGAGATGACGTATTCTATTGCCGTGCTGTTCTTGTCAGATGCTTCGTACATCTCGATGTTTGTGATGGTGACAGGGACTGTCTTGCTCATTTCGGTCGTTTCGACATTGGATGTGGCATAGCCGGTGTTGCCGACGGCAACTTTCTTTATCTTGGGTTCATCCCAGGAGAACTTGAATTCGACTTTGCCCTTTGTTGTGACAGGAAGGAGTAGCACAATGTTGTCTTGAACATGGATCATCAAGCTTTCCCAACTGGCCGGTTCTTTCTTGGTGTATGCTTTGGCTGGTTTGTCGGCGTTTTTGTAAATGAATCCGCAATCGCCTTTGCTATTGGTGAATTCGTTGATGGCGTTTTTGACTTTGGTCGCTTTTTCGTTGAGTTCCTTGAATTGCGCTTCAGCGTTTGTGCGCTTTCTTGCGTTTCGCTGGCGAGGCCCTGCTGTTGCATTGCCCATGCGGCTTGCTGCATGGCATATCCGGGCTGGCTTCTAATTTTCTGTGCCATTTGTTCGACCATTGCGTCTGTCATTTCGGGATTCGTGATTCGCATTTGTTCTGCTTGCGCATAGGCGGCGTCTTTGCTTTTGACTCCGCCGCTTTTCGCCGTACTTGGGGTAGGAGGTGTCATTGCTTTCGATGCTGGCTTGGCAGATGGACTTGCAGATGCTTGTGTGCTGCTTGCGTCCATTTCATTCATCAAGTTGACGATAGCTTTTTCGTTCGCCTTTACAACCTTGCAATCTTTCTGATTGGTGTTTGCTCTCAGTTCGGCGAAGGGATCGACATTCATCTTCTTTAGCATCGCCATTGTATTCGGATCTATGCCTGAACCGGCTCCGTTTTCGGCCAGAACGAGAGTGGCGCACTGGTTTATCATGGCATATTTTTCGATGCGGCTTGGCGCGGAAATGCCGTACTTTTGGAGAATGGTTTCTGCTTTTGCCTTTTCCTGCGCGCTTGCTGCTGTGATGCCGTCGCGTGAGAGGCCGGCTTCGTTTAGGTCGGACTCTATTTGTTTTTGATTCTTAATCCAGCTTTTAACGTCGGCATCGGTAACGTTAGTGGATTTTGCGTTCTGCGCAAACGCTGCAGAAACTGTGAAAAGTGCGGTGATTAGAATGAGCGGC
>JAFWRL010000238.1 GCA_017520105.1 Fibrobacter sp. | reverse complement strand
TGCGCCACGCCAACCGTAAATACTTTGGTCGTCATCGCCCACTACCGTCACATTTTTCGTTTCTGGATTGATGAGCAATTTCAAAAGTTCGTACTGAACGTCATTCGTATCCTGATACTCATCGACTACGACGTACTGGAATATATTTCTCCAATGTTCGGACAACTGAGGAAGTTTTTGCAGCATGTGGACCGTATTAAATAACAAATCGTCAAAGTCCATAGCATTTGATTCAAAAAGCTTTTTCTGATAAGCTTCATAGTAACGAGCCTTCCGTTCCTCGTCAACAAATTCAGCATTCATCTTTGCTATGTCTGGAGTCTGCAAAATGGCCCTGCCATCCTTGTACAAAATCGTATTCTTGTAGCGAGAAATCGCACCGTGAATTTTTTTCAACTCAGCAGCATCGTAATCATTGCCCAAATCGTCCTTCAAGATTTCCTTGAGGATTCGCTTCTGGTCATCATCATCGTAAATGGAAAAATTGCCATCATACCAAGTTTCCCCCAAAGCTCGAAGTACATTTTCATTAGCAAGACAAGTTTTTAAAAGTTTTAAACAAACGGAATGGAACGTACCCATCCATTTAAATGGTAAATGACAATTATCCAAAAGAGTTTGGATACGAGCCTTCATTTCGCGAGCGGCTTTGTTAGTAAAAGTAACCGCCAAAATATTGTCTGATTTTACATTATAAAACGAAACTATATGCGCAATTTTGTAAGTAATGCAGCGAGTCTTTCCAGAACCAGCACCGGCAAGAATCAGCATCGGACCATTAATTTTCTTTGCCGCTGCGGCCTGTTCTGAGTTCAATTCATGATCTAAAACACTATCATCTACAATCTTTGCGTTTTCCGCCATCCTGCACCTCTAGTCGATATACAGATGTGCAATATAGTAATTAGTAGGAAGTAGAAAGTTAGAAGTAGACCGTGGAAAGAGTCATCCTGAGCGAAGGGCTTCGCCCGAAGTCGAAGGATCCAGTTAAGGTTTAGACTCTTATAAAAACAGGAGATGCCCGATCAAGTCGGGCATGACAGGACGAAAAGTCCGAGATAACAACGTAATATTTCCTAAGACCTACAACCTGTCACCTATAACCTAGCGACTATTCGTCGGCTGTTGATGCACCGACGGCTTGTTCGAGCGTGGTGAGGCCTTGCAGAGCCTTGTTGATGCCGTCCATACGCAACGTAATCATTTCGCAAGACTTGATGGCCTCGCGCTTGATTTCGTCACCGGAAGCACGCTTAATCACAAGGTTACGCACAGCTTCGTTCGGCACAAGGAACTCATAAATACCGCAACGGCCCTTGAATCCCGAGCCATCGCACTTGGGACAGCCCTTGCCATGATAGAACTGCATATCCGGTGCGAGGTGGAGTTCGTCGCGGAGTTCCTGCGAAATTTCGACAGGTTCCTTGCAGTTCTTGCAAATGCGGCGCACAAGGCGCTGGGCCAAGACGCCCTTGATAGCGGTCGAGACAAGGAACGGTTCCAGTCCCATTTCGAGCAAACGAGGGAACGCACCGGCGGCGTCGTTTGTATGGAGCGTACTGAAGACCAAGTGACCCGTCAAAGCAGCTTCGATAGCCATCGTCGAGGTTTCTTGGTCACGCATTTCACCGATCATGATAACATCCGGGTCCTGACGAAGCAAGGCACGGATGCCCGCCGCGAACGTAAAGCCTGCGGCATTGTTAATCTGCCCTTGGTTCACACCATCAATATTCAATTCCACCGGGTCTTCCATCGTCGAGATGTTGATGGTAGAATCCAAAATTTCACGAATAGAAGCGTAAAGCGTCGTAGATTTACCGGAACCCGTCGGACCGGTCACCAGCACAATGCCGTTCGGGACATTAATCGCATCGATAAACTGTTTGAGCACGCGGGCGTCAAAGCCCATTTCACGTAGCGGGAACTGACCCGAGTTCGGGTCCAAAATACGCATAACGATTTTTTCGCAGACGCCACGCTTACGGAGCGATATCGGGAACGAGCTCACACGAAGGTCCACTTCGGAGCCCTTGTAACGCACGGTAAAACGTCCGTCCAACGGTTTACGCTTTTCGGCGATGTCCATTTTAGACAAAAGCTTAATACGCGAAAGAATCTGCGGCATGAGTCGTGCGGGAATCGGGGACATCACTTGCAAGTCACCGTCAATGCGGTAACGCAGCTTGAGGAACGTCTCCTGCGGTTCCAAGTGAATATCAGATGCATGGCGGGCAATCGCTTCGTGAATCAAGGTCGTCACGATTTTCACCACCGCGCGGCCTTCTTCGTCCGTCAGTTCGGGTTCATCGCTATTGCCCTGGCCGCGTTCGACGGTTTCAAGTTCTTCGTCCTTGCTTTCGCCGATAAGTTCCGCAAGGGATTCTTCAGCCGGACCATGGCCCGCATAGAGAATATCTATGGTTTTCTTGATGTCCTGCTCGGACGCCATGACGACATCGACATTGCGCTTGACCTTGAACTTGATGGAGTCCCTGAGGCGCACGTTTGTCGGGTCCGCCATCGCCACCACAAGCGCCTGACGAACATCCCTTGACACGTAAAGCGGAACAATCTTGTACGTTTTGCACTGTTCTTCCGACAAGAACTCATAGACTTTTTCGTCAAGCTTAATGGAATCGAGCTTTATGAACGGGACTTCGAACTGGCAGCAGAGAATATCGGTGAGCTTTTTTTCATCGATAAAACCCATTTCGACAAGCAGGCGACCAAGGCGCTTGCCTCCGGACGTTTTCTGTTTTTCAAGAGCTTCGTTCAACTGATCCGGCGTGATGAAGCCTTGATCCAAAAGCATTTCACCAATACGTTTCTTGGTGACACTCTGCATTTGGACGCCCAAAATGTCCGTCAGCGCCTCTTGCTTGACCATCCCGGCTCTCACAAGAATTTGGGCAAGAGTAACTCTCTTCCCCAACTGCGCCTGATACTTGACTTCTTCCTCGGCGTACCTCAACTGGTCTTCGTTAATCAAGTTAACGCGAACCAATAACTGTCCTAAGCTGCTTGAATCCTTCATAGATGCGACCACGCCTGTGCGATTAAATTTACCCTCCCCCCATCCGGTTTATTCAGATATACTCCGCTACCGATATCCACGGATCCAATTTCGTGGATTCCACCTTCTGGAGGTTCATTGTACAAATATATAGTTTTTGTAAGATTAGATGTGAAAAGGAGTTCGTATTCTTCACCCCCATTTAGGGCAAAATCGAGGGGAGATAGCCCAAAATACCGGCACATTTCGATGACATCCGGGTCTATCGGCAGTTTTTGCTCATCTATTTCGATGGATACGCCCGACGAAAGTGCCAAATGGTTCGCCTCGGAACTGAGCCCGTCACTGATATCCATACAGGCGCCGCGCACGCCGGCCTTCACCAGTTGCGCCCCCATGTCCTCGCAAATTCTTGGAGAAAGATGGTAATCGACGAGCCTTTGGAACCGCGCAGCCTCTTCCGGATGGTTCATCAGAATCCAGAGTCCTGCAGCGGATTTGCCAAGAGTACCCGCCACATAGACACGGTCACCCGGTTTTGCACCACCGCGAAGGAGAGTCGTTTCGCCTTCCGCTGTTCCGAGGAGCGTTGTCGAAAACATCCCGACATCACCGACAACCGTATCACCCCCAATCAATGTAACTCCTCTTCTCGCAAAGCCTTGCGCAAAAAATTTTGCAATTTGGTTTCGAGTTTCTTCGCTCCAGTTCCGGTTTACGCAAAGTCCGAGCAGCGCAATTTTGGGGCGACCGCCCATCGAAGACACGTCTGATACGTTGGACACAATGTGCTTCTCGACCGCCTGTTCAGGACTAGACCAGTCCATCCGGAAATGGACGTTCTCGACCGACAAGTCCTTTGTCACAAGCCAGCCGTCGAAGATAGCGCAGTCATCCCCCGCCGCAAGCCAGCTGCGATACGCAGGCGGGTCCTGCTTTAAGGGAACGGCCCCTTCTAACAATTTGCTTACAAACCTAAATTCGCCAAGGTCAGGGAAGTTCATATTCTTTTCAAGGGAAAATTAAAATGATCGACCAATAATTTAACAATAAACTTTCTATACTTTAGGCGTGGGACACATATTTTTCATAACGCCATCATCGCCCGGCAGTTTAGACAAGCTGAACCAGTGGACTTTCCGCTGGCTTTTAGAACATGGTAATATGGCAGATGATTCCACGCTCTACACTTGCAATTCCATCGAAAGCGCACAAAGTCTTTTGGAATCCGCACTGATTATCGGGCAATCTCCGGCGCTCATCATCTTTGACCACGCCGACCATGCGACCGAGAAGAACCTTGCATTCAGCAAGGAACTGCACAATGCCATTCCCGAATCGTGGATTATCGAAATCATTCCCGAAGACATGCCGCTTCCTGCAGATTCAGGTGATGACAGCACGTTCTGGATTAGGCGCCCAGTCAACGAAGAAGAATGGAACGCCACGCTCGAAAGCGTATTGCACAAGAACGGTTGTCCGCAATGGGCGAAGTGGACCGGGAACAAGACTTACAAAAGTTTTTAAATAGCGGTAATCAATCATGATTAAAGGCGTCAGCTATTTTGGAGTGCGCTCATCGAAGCTCGCACTTGTTGACCTCGCACATATAAAAGAAGCTGGGTTCAATGTAGTCCTCCACACATGGAGTGAAGAAGACCTGCAATATTACTTCGATACGATGAAACAAATCGTGAACGAGTCCGCCGCCATGGGGCTTTCCGTCTATGTGAATCCGTGGGGCGTAGGCCGCGTGTTTGGCGGTGAAGCTTATTCGGAACTCACCGCACGCAATCACGACATGTGCCAGGTGGCGCTCGACGGGAAGCCGAAAGTGGCTGCCTGCCCGAACCACCCGGAGTTCCGAGCCTACATGCACCACTGGATAGAAGTTGTCTGTAACACAGATGTTTCCACGATTTTCTGGGACGAGCCGCATTTTTATTTTGAAAAAGGCGGGCTTAACAACTGGAGTTGCCGCTGCAAAAAATGTCGCGAGTTGTTCCGCGCACGCTTCGGCTACGAGATGCCCGCCGAACTTACAAACGACGTAAAACAGTTCCGCGAAGATTCGCTTATTGATTTTCTGAAAGAAATGACCGAGGACGTTCACGCTCGCGGCAAGCGCAACTGCGTTTGCATGTTGCCGCCATGGTTCCCTGCCGGGCTCGACGACTGGAGCAAAGTCGCAAGCCTCGAAGCCGTCGATGAAATTGCAAGCGACCCGTACTGGGAACGCGGCGCCACCGAAGAATGGGTCCGTGAAAAGTACCGCGAGACCGCAAACAAACTTGTGGAAGTCGCCACGCGCTACGGCAAGTCCGTACAGATGTGGGTGAAGGCGTACCAAATCGAAGCGGGCCGTGAAAACGACCTCGCCATCGCCGTCGAAGAAAGCCGCGCCGCTGGCATCAAGAATATTTTCGCATGGAGCTACCGCGGCACGGAAACATTAAGCTGGCTAAAAAGCGACGACCCGGACCGCGTTGCGGAAGTATTCCGCTCCGCAGTAGGATGTAAGAAATAAGCAGGATATTACTTCATCACACGGACCGTTGCAGAGGCGTTTTTCGACTTCACGAGGTACGCGCCTTTCTGCTTGACGAGTGCACGAACCTTCTGCGAAACGTCTTGAGCGGATGCCGCCTCGACACGGCCCACATGCGATCCGAGCATGTCAAAGACTTCGTACGTGATGGGCGTTTTAGATACAGCAAAATTTGTCCGAATTGATGTAGAAGGATCCGCGAACTCAATCCAGTCAATATTCACAAAATTTCCCGTAATCAAAAGTTTCAGCACATGCTTGCCGGCATCGAGTTTCACGCTACCAAGTTCAACATCTTCATACACGCTCCAGTCCTCGCCCGTCTTCGGGACCGTCTTTGCAGGGACAAGTTCTTTATCGTCCAAGAGCAAGCTGAATCCGGACGTTTCCGACCCCGACGCGATATGAGCCCTGACATCGAATGAACCGTTGGCCGAAACATTTACGGTGTATTCAAGCCATTCGCCTTCCTCTGTATAGCCGACTGCATAGTTGTCACCGCCCTTTTCGATATCTACGCCGTCCTTGCGGTATGCGCCACCCTTGTTTTCGGAATCTTTATCGGAATAAGAACTGTTGCCACTGCCGACACCATTGATGTCGTAATTTTCAGCTTCGATTTTTCCAGGAATTTTCGCCGGTTCGCCAGCAACAACGCTATCGCCCTCGACCTTGCCAAACGGCTTCTGCGGAACAGGCTCCACGGGTTTGCGGTTCACGGCCTTGAGCATCTGCTCCGCATAGCGCTTGCCGAATTCTACATAAGCGTCGTGATTGAAATGGTAACGATCTACGCCGTTGCCCTTCAAATTTTCGGACGAGGCATAGTAAGTATTATCCATCGAATTCGGGAGTTTGGACACGCGGTCGGAATAGCAACAGCCTTCGCGCAAGAGCTCACCCGCCACGAACGGCACCGTATCGGAACTCATCCCCAGTGCCTTGAGAATGTCGTCACGGGTTTTCTTCACAATCTTTGGCCAGTCCGGGTAACCGCCGTCCGTTTCACCCTGGTGGAAAATGAAACCCTTGATGACCCCCTTTTCCTGCGCCTTTTTCGCGATGTCGATAATGGTCTTGGTCACGTTACCATCGCTTGCGTATTCTTTCGCGTAGTTCTGGAGCCAGCTTTCGGCTGTCGAGAGGTAGCTCTTGTACTGATCCTGGTCAAACAGTTTGATGCTTGCGCCGCCCACAGCCACGGGGATAATCGCGACAGTCACGTCGGGCATGCTGTCGG
Organism: Fibrobacter sp.; assembly: GCA_017520105.1. The sequence continues at coordinate 2,782 of JAFWRL010000238.1, read as the reverse complement.
CCATCGTGCGCCCAAACCAGTCGGCAATCGAAATCGTGTTGCCGCAGTTAAAGAGCGAAGGCACCGCCGGATAAACTTCGCCCAGCGTGTTGCGGCCCTTACCCGAGCATTTTTGCGTCGCAAAAATCTTGAAGCGCGGGTTTTCGGCCTTGTCGGCGCTCTGGGCATCGGCAGTGCCGCCCATGTTGGACTGGCCATATGCGATGTAAACGTGGAAATTCGGGTCCGGAGCGGCTTTTACCAAAGCCGCACCAAACAGCACAATGCCCGCGACAACGCATGCCACGGACGCAAAACCGGATAATTTTTCAAACATTCCCATATACCCCTTTCGGTTAAACAACAATTATAAATTACCTTGAAATGCAAGAAAAAGGCGCCCGAAGCGCCCTTATTCCATAGACAGATTGTCAATGCGTAAACTTTTTGAAAGGGTCAAGAATCGTCTTTGAGACAACGGACGGAGAACCCGTAGTTCTTTTGGTAGCCGTTCAGGTTCGCATATTCGTCTTCGTAGCTTAGGTCCATGTGGTAGGCTGTGTGGCTATCGTCCCCAGAGGCACTCCAGAAGTTGGCAAGGCGGCCACCGGCGAAGAATTCGCCATTGCTGACATCCCAGCCGCCTGCAGGGAGCGCGGAAAAGCCCACGCTATCCGTACCGTTGCCATTATTGTACCAACCAGTCTGCGACTTGAGGATTTTACCGGCATTTGACCGTCCGCCCACTTCGGTCCACAGGGTTTTCCATTCTGTTCGAGTCGGCAAGTGCCAGCCCGGCGGGCAAATACCATACACCGTATCGGGCAAAGTACAGGTCTTGCGGTGACCGCAGTCCTGCGGATTGTCTGCATCGGTCGCAAGTTTCACCGAATCAATCGCCGCCGCCCAGGTGTAAAGGCGTCCCGCCACGGCACAATTTGCACTATCATTATTATAGCACCAACTGCGCTCCAATAGGCTCGGGGTCTTCGAACTGTCGGCATAGTTCAGGTTTTCCGCCATCCAGATTCGGCCACCAATCTTTACGGTCTTGTATACCTTCTTGTCGCGGCTATCGGTCATTGTGCCGTAGGTGATATCTGGGTTGAAGCTACTTTCGAACACCTTTCCAACGCTGCTACTGGACTTAGCACTGCTACTAGACCCTTCGGCAGGCTTAGGGACCTTTGAAGAACTGCTCGACTTCGGTGTGACGCTGGACGAAGACTTCACCGAGCTGTTACTGGACTTAGTACTGGAACTAGACTTCGCTGAACTGCTGCTGGATTTAGTACTGCTACTAGTCCCTTCGGCAGGCTTAGGGACCTTTGAAGAACTGCTCGACTTCGGTGTGACGCTGGAAGAGGACTTCGCCGAACTGCGGCTGGACGAAGACTCGTCATCGCAGTCCTCGCACACGCTCGAAGACGAACCGTCCGAAGGACGAGTCGCAAAATCGCTGTCGTCGTCACCGCAAGCAATAAAAAGCAGAGCGAATAAAAAAAGCAGTAAAGAATTTTTCATAGTTGTAAATATAACACTCTTTTGATAAACTTTCGGACCATCATTTTTCGTAAAAATTCTTTTCCAGCATTTTTGCAAACAACTGATTGCAAAATTTAGGGATTGTCCATTTTTCGTGGATTCCATTTGTTGATTTAAATGTATTTTTTACAAAGTCAATAATCTCGAAAAATTTTTAATTTCAGGAAAAAGAAAGCGCTCTTTACGGCCTGTATTTAGGACTTTGCATTGGTGCTGCAGTCGAAAGGGTTCAAGAAGACGATGACCTTGGCTACGCTTACCGCTCAGCAAAAACAGATTTAGAAATCTTCGACAATACTTTTGCACGTATTGAAATCGGTTACGATTTTTGGTTCGGTCAACGCTGGAGAGTAGGCACAGCTTTCAGCTATTCTTTCGGCAAATATGATTCTGACGATGACGACGACATCGTCACAACAAGCCACAATTTCAGCTTAGTCATTAGGATTGCGCGCTAACAGCTTCGCACATATAATCTGTGATTAGCAAAAAAAAATAGCCCCGTCGCTTGGACGAGGCTTATTTGTATGGATCCTATCGGGTTTTGCGAACCCTCCAGGATGACAAGATTACTTAGCGCGTTCAAGGTAAGAACCGTCGCGGGTATCGACGCGAATCTTGGTGTTGTTTTCGATGAAGAGCGGAATCATCACCTTAGCGCCAGTTTCGAGAGTCGCTTCACGCATCACGTTACCGCTGGTGTTGCCCTGAACAGCCGGAGGAGCGTCAACAATCATCAAGTCAACGAATGTCGGCGGGATAACTTCGATCGGGAGCGTAGCCTGAGTCTTCGGGTCCTTCCACCAAGTCACTTCGACAGTAGCACCGTCGAGGAGCCAAACTTCGCAACCATTGAGAGCTTCCTTGGCAATTTCCATCGTTTCCTGAGTGGTGTTGTCCAAGAAGTACCAAGTAGAACCGTCATTGTAGAGGTAAGTCATTTCGGTGTAGGTCACATCAGCTTCTTCCACCGTATCACCGCTCTTCCAAGTACGTTCGAGAGTACGGCCAGTCACCAAGTTCTTGATACGAACGCGGTTGAAAGCCTGACCCTTACCCGGCTTCACAAACTGGTTTTCGATGATTTCGTACGGCTGACCATCAACCATGATTTTCAATTTTTTACGGAATTCGTTGGTGCTTACAGTACCCATATTATCCTCTTGTTGATTTTGATTCTAAATTTAGCAATATAATGGACAATTCTGTTAAAGTTTTCACGCATATTTCTGAATTTTTAGACTATTTGGGCAAAGAT
>JAFWRL010000237.1 GCA_017520105.1 Fibrobacter sp. | reverse complement strand
CGCGTCTTTATCTCGCAGCCAAGCCTTACCGCTGCCATCCATGAACTTGAAGAAGAAATGGGCGTTACGATTTTCAACCGTTCCAACAAAGGTGTGACCATTACAAACGAAGGCGACGAATTCCTTTCGTACGCAAGGCAGGTTTTGGAGCAGGCAACGCTTTTGGAAGACCGCTATAAAGGCGGCAAGGGCGGCAACACCATATTCTCCGTGAGCTGCCAGCACTATTCTTTTGCCGTGAACGCGTTTGTCGATGTTATCCGCAAGTTCGGTGGCCCCAGCTACGACTTTACGCTTCGTGAAACGCAAACCAACGAAATTATTGACGATGTCGCCAAAATGAAAAGCGAAATGGGCGTGCTCTACCTCAGCGATAAAAACGAGAAAGTCATCACCAAGCTCATTCAAAAGAACAACCTCGTGTTTGAACCGCTTTTTGCAACCCCGCTTCATGTGTTCATGTCGTCCAAGAACCCGCTTGCTAAAAAAGAAAAAATCACGCTGGCGGACCTCAAACCGTTTCCGTACTTGACTTACGAACAAGGTGACTTTAACTCGTTCTACTTTGCCGAAGAACCCCTTACCGCCATCGATTTCGATTGCCCGCGAAACATCAAAGTCCGCGACCGCGCGACGCTTTTCAACTTGCTCATCGGCTTAGACGGCTACACCATTTGCTCCGGCGTCATCAGCCATAAGCTCAACGGCAAGAACATCATCGCAAAACGCCTCGACGTTCACGACAAGATGACCGTCGGTTACGTAATGCGCAAAGGCGTCACCAAGTCGCGCTATGCCGAGGCGTACATCAATGCGCTGAAGAGGCATTGCAGATAAGGGTGGTTTTTTTGTGGCTTTTTTCCTTTTTCTCGTAAATCCAAGTTTGCGCTTATCCCCATAATAGTTTATATTCCTTTATGTACCGCACAATGCGGTGGTTAATTTTTATATGGAACAGTGTTTTTTTAATAATATGTCTGAGAAGGTCGTGGATGACCTTCGTAAAACGGTCGTTCCTGGTTCCCGCCTGTCTATTGCCGCAGCAAGCTTTTCTCTATATGCTTTTGAGACATTGAAAGATGAACTCTGGAAGATTGATTCTTTGCGGTTTATTTTTACTTCAAGGACATTTGTCAAGAAACAGGTTTCAAAAGAAAGTAGAGAATTTGACATCTCCCGTAACGCACGAGAACAAGCACTCAACGAGGAACAGTCTTCTCGTGAGCATGCTCTGTTCGGTAGCGAATTTGAATTGAAGTTGCGCAACCAGCTGAACCAGAAAGCGATTGCGGTGGAATGCGCTGAATGGATTCGCCAGAAGGTGAAATTTCGGACGAACATTACCGATTTGAACTATCAGACGTTCATGCATGTAAAGCAGCCCGATGATGACGCGCTTTATACGCCGTTCAACGAGTTTTCGGCGGTGGGCCTTGGTGTAGAAAAAGGCAATAACATTTCCAATTTTAGCATGAGGGTTTCGGCCCCGCTTTCTAACGATTACATCAACAAGTTTAACGAATGTTGGTTTGACGAATCGCAGTTTGAAGAAGTGACCCAGGCGGTCATGGACAGCATCGCTACGGTCTATAAAGAAAATTCTCCCGACTTCATTTACTTTGTAACGCTCTACAATATTTTCCATGAATTCTTGAACGACATTAGCGAAGATGTTTTGCCCAATTCGGCGACGGGTTTTAAGGAAAGCGCTATTTGGCAAAAGCTTTACAACTTCCAGAAAGATGCGGCGCTTGCTATCATCAACAAACTGGAAAAATACAACGGTTGCATTCTCGCCGATAGCGTGGGCCTTGGCAAGACTTTCACGGCGCTTGCGGTGGTTAAGTATTACGAAAACCGCAACAAGAACGTGCTAGTGCTTTGTCCCAAGAAGTTGAACAACAACTGGATGACCTTCAAGAACAACCAAACGAACAACCCGCTTGTTACGGATCGTTTTCGTTATGACGTGCTGTACCATTCGGATTTGTCGCGTGATTCGGGGAGCACGAATGGCCTTGACTTGAGCCGCATTATTTGGAGCAACTACGACCTTGTGGTGATTGATGAATCCCATAATTTCCGCAATGGCGGTACGGCCACAGGCGAGGATTTTTCTGCCGATGAATTTGACGATGATATTGATCGCAAAGAAAACCGTTACCAGCGCTTGTTGAATCAAGTCATTCGCAAGGGCGTGAAGACGAAGGTACTGATGCTTTCGGCGACGCCGGTGAATAATCGCTTCAACGATTTGAAGAACCAGTTGCGCTTGGCCTACGAAGACGATTCGGAGAAGATGGATTCTTTGCTCGGTTTGAACAACGGTATTGATTCCATTTTCAAGCAGGCCCAAAGTGCCTACAATGCTTGGGCAAAACTCCCGGCCTCTCAGCGAACTACGCAGGCGTTGCTTGAAACTTTGGATTTTGATTTCTTTGAACTGCTCGATTCGGTAACCATCGCGCGTTCCCGCAAGCATATCGAAAAATTTTACGACATCAATGAGGTGGGCAAGTTCCCGGAACGGTTGCCGCCCATTTCGGAATCTCCCGACTTGACCGACGTGGCGGGAATTTCGTTCGATAGCATTTATCTGCTGTTGAGCCAGTTACAGATGAGTGTGTATAGTCCGGCGCGATTTGTGCACCCGAGCCGTATCGAGGGCTATATCGACAGTTCCGAAGAAAAGGATTTGCTGCTTGGCCGCGAAATGGGCATTCGGAAACTCATGAGCATCAACATGCTCAAGCGCCTGGAAAGTTCCGTCTATTCGTTCAAACTGACATTGGACCGTTATTATGAACTGGTTCAAAAAACAGTTGACAAGATTGAGAAGTACAAGAAGAGTATTGATGCGGGCAACGCGACTGCGGATGCAGATATTATTTACGATATCGATTGCGCGGCCCTGGAAGATGACGAATTTACCGTTGGCAAGGATGTACACTTCAATTTGGCCGATATGGATTACATTGGTTGGCTGAACGAGCTCCGCCAAGAATTGGGCGTACTTGCGCAGTTGCAAAAAATAGCCGAGCAGCTTTCGCCTGAACATGATTCCAAGTTGCAGACCCTGTTTGCAAGAATCTGCAACAAGATTGAAAACCCAATCAATCCTGGGAACAAGAAGATAATCCTGTTCACGGCATTTGCCGATACGGCGAAATATCTTTACGAACAACTTGCCGAGAAGCTGCTCCAGAAATACGGAATCCACTCGGCACTTGTGACCGGCGATATGGACGGTCGCACGAACCTCCCGAAGTTGCGCGCCGATTACGATACGATGCTGACCTATTTTTCGCCGCAGTCCAAGGAGCGTCATTTGCTGCGGAACATTGTTCCGGGCGATATCGACTTGCTGATTGCGACGGACTGCATTAGCGAAGGCCAGAACTTGCAGGATTGCGACTACCTAATCAATTACGATATCCACTGGAACCCGGTGCGCATTATCCAGCGCTTTGGCCGTATAGACCGTATCGGCAGCAAGAATGCAAAAATCCAGTTGGTGAACTTTTGGCCCAACGTGAGCCTCGATGAATACATCAACCTGAAATCGCGTGTTGTTGCCCGCATGAAAATTTCGGTGATGACCGCGACCGGCGACGACAACCCCATCAGCGCCGAAGAAAAGGGCGACCTGGAATACCGCAAGGAACAACTGCGCAAGTTGAAAGAAGATGTAGTTGACCTTGAAGACATGAAAGGCGGCGTGAACATTGTGGATTTGGGCTTGAACGATTTTCGCATGGACTTGCTGCAATATCGCGAAACCCATCAAGAAGTTGAAAATGCGCCCACGGGAATTTATGCGCTCGTGCATGCCGACGAAACAGGCGAAATGCCGCCCGGCGTGATTTACATTTTGCGCAACCGCAACAACGCCGTG